>NZ_JACSKE010000011.1:0-18155 GCF_018617435.1 Exiguobacterium sp. s34
AAGTAGTTGGGGGATCTCCCCCTGTGAGGATAGGACGTTGCCAGGCAACAACGCAGAGGACGACCGAGCATAACGCTCGGTCGTTTTTTATGTTCGTTATGAAATCAAACTCCATATTAAGCACCCTATTCACATGAAATTCCGAACAATTCTCATCTTCTAGATAGGAACGAACACAATTCTGAACTTTCTGAACATCGGGAATTGAATTGCACTTTTGCGTTATACCTGTTACCATTACAGAAATATTTCGAAACAAAGATGTAGGTAGAACGAGAAAGGGGCCATCAATTTTTATGTGGGAAAATAAGTTTGCAAAAGAAGGTTTAACGTTTGATGATGTATTACTCGTACCGAGGTTCTCAAATGTTTTACCACGTGACGTTGATTTAAGCACAAAGCTCTGTGAAGGATTAGAATTGAATATCCCAATCATCAGTGCCGGCATGGATACCGTCACGGAAGCTCCGATGGCGATTGCTATGGCCCGTCAAGGCGGTTTAGGTGTCATTCATAAGAACATGTCTATGGAAATGCAAGCTGAACATGTCGATCGCGTTAAGCGCTCAGAGAATGGTGTCATCACAAATCCTTTCTATTTAACTCCAGATCGTCAAGTGTATGACGCTGAGTATTTGATGAGTAAGTATCGTATTTCTGGTGTTCCAATCGTCAACTCAGAAGAAGAGCGTAAATTGATTGGTATTTTGACGAATCGTGATCTTCGCTTCATCAAAGACTATTCAACCGTCATCAAGGATGTTATGACAACGGAAAACCTGATCACTGCAAAAGTAGGTACATCGCTTGAAGAAGCAGAGCGTATTCTACACCAACATCGCATTGAAAAACTTCCACTTGTCGATGAAGCTGGCGTATTGAAAGGTCTCATCACAACAAAAGATATCGAGAAGGTCGAACAGTTCCCGAACGCAGCAAAAGATAAGCAAGGTCGTCTTCTTGTAGCAGCTGCAGTCGGTGTGACAAAAGACGCGGCTTCACGTGCTCAAGTACTTGTAGAAGCAGGCGTAGATGCGTTGGTCATTGACACAGCACATGGACATTCGGCTGGTGTGCTTGAAAAAGTTCGTGAGTTGCGCGATACGTTCCCATCACTTCCAATCATCGCAGGTAACGTAGCGACTGCTGAAGCGACACGCGCTTTGATTGAAGCTGGAGCATCGGTTATCAAAGTCGGAATTGGACCAGGTTCAATTTGTACAACACGCGTTGTTGCAGGCGTTGGTGTTCCACAAATCACAGCTGTTTATGATTGTGTTACAGAAGCAAAAGAGCATGGTGTATCAGTCATCGCTGATGGTGGAATCAAGTACTCAGGTGATATTGTTAAAGCCATCGCTGCTGGAGCGAACGCTGTCATGCTTGGTAGCTTGCTTGCCGGTGTGAAAGAGAGCCCAGGCGAAATGGAAATTTACCAAGGTCGTCAATTCAAGACATACCGTGGTATGGGATCTGAAGCATCGATGAAGCGCGGAAGCCAAGACCGTTACTTCCAAGAAGCAGACAAAAAGTTCGTTCCAGAAGGAATAGAAGGACGTGTCGCATACCGTGGAGAACTTGCTGACACGGTCTATCAATTGATTGGTGGTCTTCGTTCAGGTATGGGATACTGTGGCGCTGCCGATATCCGTGCCCTTCGTGAAGACACGCAATTTATTCGGATGACAGGTGCGGGCCTTCAAGAAAGTCACCCACACGATGTCAACATTACAAAAGAAGCACCGAACTACTCACGCTAATGTAAAAAGCCGCCATCCTGTACACTCAGGATGGCGGTTATTTATTTGCGCTTCTCTACTAAAATCACAGTACCACCTTGATCTTGAGCAGGGAGTGAGACAGTGACTTTGCCATTCTTTTGAACGATGTATTGTTTACCGCTATATCGGTCAATCAATACGGTTTTCGCTTTATATGAAGTATTAAAGGAAACAGTTTGTGCTTTCTCTTTCGTATTTAATCCGACGAGAACCGATTGTTTTCCATAACTTCGTTTGAAGATTGAATAGCCAGCCTCAGAATTCGAAGCGATGGACGAACGTGTCCCTTTACTGAATACATGCGAATAGTCTGCACGGATATTCAAAAGTTTTTGATAGTGCGTATGCATCGATTTCCCTTCACCTTTGACTCGAGACCAGTCGAAGTCATAGCGATTTTCATTGAACTCGCCTTGATCCATATCGCCCGCATGCTTCCCAGATTGACCGACCTCTTCTCCATAATAGATCACAGGTTGACCCTTCGCCGTGATTTGAAGAGAGGCTGCGACCATTTGCTTCCCAGTATCCCCGCCTGCCCGCGAGACAAGGAATCCGTCTTCATCATGGCTACTCAAGAATTGTCCGAGCGTCGCTTCGTTCGATAATTGAGTATTGCGATATTGAAGTGCCTTTTCAACGTCTTCGATATTGCCATTCACGAATCGTTCAGCTTGATATTTAAAATCAAAGTCGAGCAAGGAATCCATTTGACCACTTCTTAAGTAGCCGCCTGTATTGTTGATACTCGCCCCGTAGTGCTCCCCAATCAATTTGAAATTCGGCTTGATTGCTGTTAATTCATTTTTAAAGGATTTCCATGTTGTGGAGTCCACGTGTTTGACCGTATCGACACGGAAGTAATCAATCGTGTTGCCTTTTTTCGTTTTCGATCGTTTGATCCAATCTGTCTGCCATTTCACCAATTGTTCCCGAACGGCAGCTTCTTCCGTCTTGAAGTCGGGAAGACCGGATAGCGACATTTTGAGATCGTCTCCGTCGACCGGATTTTCACGGATCATTCCATCAAATACTTGTCGTTCTGCATCCGTTGGGAAGTTTGTGACAGATGAGCTTGCCCCAGGTTCCATGCCATAGCCAGGATGGTTCAAGACGACGTCGACCATAATTTTCATTCCACGTTTATGCGCTTCATCAATCAGTTTATGGAACGCAGCCATATCCCCGAGATGTTCATCGAGCTTTTCAAAGTTCTTGGCCCAATATCCATGATATCCATACTGAGATCCGTCTTTTCCATATCGTAAATCCCAATCGATGTTATCCACAATTGGCGTGATCCAAATCGTATTGATCCCAAGATCATCTAAATAATCAAGTTTTTTCGTAACACCTGCAAAATCGCCGCCATGGTAAGATTCAGGATGATCTTTGTCATAGTACTCACGATTCGGGTTGTCATTGGATAAATCTCCGTTATAGAAACGGTCCGTGAGCATAAAATAGATGCGCGCCTCATCCCAATCAAACGCTTGTTTTTCCTTCATCGTTTTAGGGACGACACGAACCGTTGTTGTCGAGCGATGAACGTTTCCATATTGGTCGATTGCAGTGACGGAAAGCGTCTTATTTCCAGGTTTGACCGTATCTTTCACCGCGATGGTTTGGGCGTTTAACGCACGATCGATGTGTAACTTTTCAGGACCACCAAGTGGGCGTGCATCGATGTAGAGTTCTCGGAGTGTCACACCTTTCGGCAAGGACGGTTTTACTCGAACGACCGCATTTTCACGAGAGCTGATGGCTTTCGGACTGACAGAAGAAGTGAGTGTGACGGTCGGTTGACGATATTCGATTTGAGAAGCCTCGAAATAGGGGTCTTTCACTTCGGTCGTGACGCCGTCCTTCGTGACGAGATACGTGTAGTCATGGATTCCTTCAGGTAAGCGTATTGTATGGCGGAACCACTCGTTTTCTGGCTCATAAGTCATCGGATACGTCTCATTATTGATTTTGAGTGCGACCTGATCGATTTCGTCCATTTCTCCTGATTCATAGAGCGCTACATCACGGTAGAAGAATTGAATTCCATCTGTACCGTATTCGGGACCACTGATTGTCGGAACTTGGTGGAAGGCACCTTTTCCGCTTTCGACGACGACCTTCGTGACGCGGTCTTCTCCGAGCGTGACGTATCTGTCTTCTCCATAAGCATCCTTAACGGCCCAGTCCGTACCTTTTCGAATGACAAACCCGACTTTCGTGGCGTCTTGACCGACTGGGATACGGAAGATGGCCCCATCGTCAGTTATCCGGTATGGATCGACTTGTCCGTCTTTTTTTCCTGTACTCCATGTCCATAAGTTCCAATCTGTATAGTCATGATCGGCACGGACATATTTCATTTCGATATAGCGTGTCGTTTCCCAAGGATCCGCGAGTTTTGTTGCTGTTTTGAAAGTAGTCATCAATTCCGGGAGTGTCGTATTCGAAATCGTTCCGGTCACCGCACCTTCTGGAATGATGGCCGTATAGGATGTATTAAGAGCGAGAGCTTCTTTCGGTTGAAGTGTCACGCTCGTCCCGTTCGTCGTCACATCAACGGGGACACGCGTCTCCCCTTGTTGTAAGGTGACCGATGCCGAATCGAGACGGACGGGTTCATTAAATGTCCATGTGATTGGAGCAGACACATCCACATCAATTGATGATGAGGCCGGGGTCACGGACGCAACTTCAAGTTGGTCAATCGTCTCTACCCCATTTAAAGTGAACGGGGCACTATAAACAGATTGTGAGGATGGCGTGGCAGACACGTTCCAACTATTGGCTAATTGATTGGAAGCGTTGCTCGGAATCGTATCGAACGCCCCATGCTCTCCAGCGTTGTTTCCACTCAATACAGTTAAGGCACGAACTTGATCACCATTGTTTAAGCCGAGCAATGACAGAGGAACTTTTCCTTCAAATCCTTTCGTTCGGTCTAAGGCAAAAGCCGCACCGTTCAACTGATTCAATTGTAAAAGTGGTTTCTCTTGACCAGCCTGATAAAGAGCAGCCTCTTTTACGTTCTGATCACCATCGACTCGGACGAGAATATGGTACTGAGGTGCCTTGTCGACACCTTTAAAATCAAATGGATACCCGAGTGGATTAGTAGATACACCAGAATCTTCATCATTGATTTGGAGCGCAATATTTATGTATTGCCCGTTATCTCCCCAGTTCGGGACATTGTTCGCATCTACGTAGAAATATAGGTGTTGCGCATCATTGTTTATGTATAAATCACCGACATCGAACCCTTGCCATCCTGCAGTGGGAGAATTTGCGAGGGCGGGAATATTAGCCCAGTCGGTCTTTGACCCATCAATCGTGATTGCAGTCGGTTCAGCTAATGCGTTCATCGGAACCCCGGCTTGAATGAGCAATGCACCAGACAGGAATAAAGTCGAAGCCTGACGAGCAGTTTTTTTCTTCATGAGACACCTCTTTTGTTTGAGTTAAATTGCACAACTTTATGCAAACGTTTTCAAAAATAGTTTAGCGGAAGTTGTAAGCGCTAACAATATGTTTTTGAAAAAACAATAAATAACCGCGTCTCCTGTTGGTTGAGGAGATGCGGTTATGATTCAGTAGTGACGAGTGAACCTTTGACGATGAGTCGCTCCGTCGTATCGAACGTACAAGTGATTAATGTAAGGGTAGGAGTAGCTGTTTCATCCAATACATCAACTTGTTCAGGAGAGACGGTTTCAAGCGATGTCACGATGTATTCGTAAGTGTGTGCGGCATCTCGAAGATAGATTTTCATACCAACTTCGACTTTATGGAGCGGACCGAATAGAGCGTCCGCATGTTGTAAATAATGACCGGCTAGTGCGTAATTGCCTTTTCCCATTTGTTGATCGGGATGCATGGTTCCCGCTCCGACAGCGAGACTCTCATCATCTAATCCTTTTATGACTGGGAGCTCCAGTGAAACATCTGGAATGGAAATGACACCGATTGTCGGTAAATGATGAAAACGATTGCGCGCTTGTAAGACGTCCGCTAAGGAAAGAGGAGTGACCGAGGCGAAATTATAACTCGCTTCAACCTCAATCTCGTCTTGTAGTTCCATATGTTCAATGACATATTCACTGGTTGAGCTAGCGATATTCTCTTTCCAAATCGAACTTGTTAAAAAGAAAAGGCCACTGCCGATTAAAAGGATTCCGATGATCCATCGAAGATGTCGCTTCATGTAATTGCTCCTCTCGGAATTGCCCATGCGTTCATCAACTGATCAATCACGTTCGGTAAAGATGATTCGGGTAAGTGCGCAAACCCAAACAAAAATTGTTTATGCGAGTCCGGATGTACGATGCGATAGTCGTTCATCGATTTTATGGCGATACCGAAAGATTCAGCCGACTGCTTCAACTCTTGCTCTGTTCGGTCTGTGACGACGGTCAATACAACATGCAATCCGGCACTTGCACCTGTCACGATGACAGTCGGTTCGAACGGACGGAAGGTAGTGAGCACGATTTCTAACTTACGGCGATAGATTTTTCGCATCCGATTCAAATGTTTTTCAAAATCACCGCTCGACATGAACAGCGCCAACGTATGTTGCTCAAATCGAGGGACGCTACACGTAAAATAATGATGCCGCTCACGGTAACGATTCAGAAGAGGCGTCGGTAACACCATATACCCGATACGAAGAGAAGGCATGAGTGATTTTGAAAACGTACTGATATAAATGACACGTTCGTTCGGGTCCATGCTTTGAAGAGATGGGATGGGTTTACCACTATAGCGGAACTCGCTGTCATAATCGTCCTCTATGATATACGTTTGGTGAACGAGCGCCCAATTCAACAGGCGCTGGCGTCGACTGACGGATAAGACAGTCCCTGTCGGAAATTGATGGGCAGGTGTCACGTATAGCGCATCAATGGCATGACGTTCAAGCTCACTTACACAAACCCCACTGTCGTCTACCGGAATCGGGATGGAGGTGCGCCCTTGTTGCTCGAATAAAAGACGCGTGAGTGGATAACCGGGATCTTCAATTCCAAACACCGAGGCATCGGGTAATAAATCTAATAGTTGTGGCAATAGTTGTTCGGTCCCTGACCCGACGATAATCTGTTCAGGTGAGCACTGAACGCCTCGCGAATGATAGAGATAGGTCGCAATTTCCTGACGTAATTCAAGATCCCCTTGAACGGGGCCTAACGCGAGCAACTCATGATGAACCTCATCGACGACGTTTTTAATATGTCGTTTCCAACGTTCAAACGGAAAAGCCGTTGTATCGATTTGGCTTGGCGACACATCGTACGTATACGTCTTTTTAGGTGGTGATGGTGTGATGGTGCTACTTGATCGCCGGACGTATAGTTCCTCTTGCGGCAACACATAAAACCCCTTCCGAGGAATGGATTCGATATATCCTTCGGCGAGTAACTGAGCATAGGCGAATTCGACCGTCGTCTGAGATACATCTAGAAATTGGGAGAGTTTACGCTTCGAAGGTAGCTTGGTACCTGTTTTTAGCGTGTCGTCGACGATGGCTTCGCGAATATGTTTATACAATTGCTCATATAGTGGGATGGACGAATCTTGTTCAAGTGAAAAAGTAAGCATATCCATGAGATGACGTTCCTTTCTTTACGAACCGAAAAAGAAGTACAAGAGAAAGCCGATGATAATCAAGAATGAGACAATTCCAGGTGTACCAAATGAGGCGCGATTGCCTCCTTCAAACGGGTCACGGTCTAACATACTGATTCCTCCTTCATACTTCAACACGTTCGTGATAGTGGCAATAGAGTCCTTTATCTAAACTGACCACTTTAAAAAATAAGAATCTGGCACTTTTAATATAGTCAATCCAGCTTATACTAGCAAGTAGAACATGAACCAATGGAGGGATTTCAATGGAAAAGAGACAAGTGGGAACAGATAAAGTAAAACGCGGGATGGCAGAAATGCAAAAAGGTGGCGTCATCATGGACGTCATCAACGCGGAACAGGCAAAAATCGCTGAAGCTGCCGGTGCGGTTGCTGTCATGGCGCTTGAACGTGTACCTTCGGATATCCGCAAAATGGGCGGTGTTGCCCGTATGGCTGATCCAACAATCATTGAAGATGTCATGGGAGCAGTATCTGTTCCGGTTATGGCGAAATGCCGTATCGGTCATATCGCTGAAGCTCGTGTCCTTGAGTCGATGGGGGTCGACTTTATCGATGAGAGTGAAGTATTGACACCAGCAGATGAAGAGTTCCATTTGTACAAACGCGACTATACAGCGCCGTTCGTATGTGGAGCGCGTGACCTTGGTGAAGCGGCACGTCGAATCGGCGAAGGTGCAGCAATGATTCGTACAAAAGGTGAGCCGGGAACGGGGAACATCGTGGAAGCGGTTCGTCACATGCGTACAGTACAAGCACAAGTGAAACGTCTTTTGTCGATGAGCGTAGATGAAGTTATGACAGAGGCTCGTGACCTCGGAGCACCATTTGAAGTGCTTATGCAAATCCGTGAAGCGGGTCGTCTTCCAGTCGTTAACTTTGCAGCGGGTGGAATCGCAACACCAGCGGATGCAGCCTTGATGATGCACCTCGGAGCAGACGGCGTCTTTGTCGGATCTGGAATTTTCAAAGCGGAGAACCCAGAAAAATTCGCACGTGCCATCGTTGAAGCAACAACATACCACGACGACTATGAGCGGATTGCACACCTTTCAAAAGGATTGGGTGAGGCGATGAAAGGACTCGACGTCCGTACGCTAAAAGATGAAGAACTTATGGCGCCACGAGGCTGGTAAGATGGTGACGATTGGCGTATTAGGGATGCAGGGCGCAATACGTGAGCATGTTCGTATGCTTGAAGCGCTCGGTGCGCAGACGGTTGTCGTCCGCTCGTTAGAAGACTTGAAAGCGATCGATGGATTAGTGTTACCGGGTGGAGAAAGTACCGCGATGCGACGCCTACTCGACCGCTATGAGTTACTTGAGCCACTTCGTGACATGGAGACGTTACCGATGTTCGGCACATGTGCCGGTATGATTCTTCTCGCAAACGAAGTCGAAGGCTATGATGCCCACTTAAAGAAAATTCCGATGACGGTAAAACGCAATGCATTCGGACGTCAGGTCGACAGTTTTGAAGTCGATCTTCCGGTAAAAGGGATCGAGGAGCCAGTCGAAGCGGTCTTTATTCGTGCCCCACAAGTGGCGCGAGTCGAACCGGAAGTGGACGTGCTCGCTGAAGTCGAGGAAGCGATTGTAGCAGTTCGTTACAACCAGTATCTGGCTTGTTCGTTCCATCCAGAGTTGACGGAAGATCTATCATTGCATCGCTATTTTATCGAGATGGTCAAAGAAAATCAGAAGCAATATGCATAAGTTTGGGGGACCTCATAAAAAGGGGGTCCTTCAAACTTATTTTTTGTTACACTGAACAAAGAAGCGTACAGAAAGGGGAAACTATGTGAAGGCTCGCTATTTAATCATGTTGTTTATTGCCATATTGCTTGTACAAGTAATCGTACCTTCAGTCGCCTCTGCGGCCGCACCAAAAGTTGACGCGGCGAGCGCAATGCTTGTAGACGTGACAACAGGACAGGTTCTGTTTACGAAACAAGAAGATGCCATGCTGCAGCCCGCTTCAATCACGAAATTGATGACGGCATTTTTGACGCGTGAGGCGATCGAAGAAGGAAAGCTCAGTTGGAATCAAGAGATTACACCGAGCGATGCTGCATTGGCACTGACGAGAAAACCGGGGTTGGCACGAATCCCGCTATTGAATAAACCGTATACCGTCAAAGAGTTATACGATGCAGCGTTAATTCGTTCGGCGAACGAAGCGGCTGTGACGCTTGGGGAAGCAGTGTCTGGTTCAGAGGAGGCGTTCGTCAAAGAAATGAATCGCCGGGCCGATGAACTAGGAATGACACAAACGACGTTTGCGAATGCATCGGGACTTGATTCTGTATCAGCCGGTCTACCAGGAGACAATTTGACGTCGGCTAACGATTTAATGAAATTGGCGATTGCATATTTGACGACTTATCCGGAAGTACTCGACGTGACAAAACGGGCATATGTGGATGTCGACGGTGTTCGCTTTGATGCGACGAACCGGATGCTCGCCGATCGTGACCTTGCCTATCCAGGGATGCTCGGTTTCAAGACAGGAACAACGAATGAAGCAGGCTATTGCTTTGTCGGTGTGTCCACACGGGATGGTCGCACTGTTTTATCGGTCGTTCTTGGTGCACCATCTGATGAGGGACGCTATGCAGCGACGAAAGCATTACATGACTATGCGTATGCGGATTTCGTCATGACACCAATCTTACGGACAGGTGAAACGATTTCGAAGACGGCGAAAGTTTCTCAAGGTGAAACGGAACAAGTTGCTGTACGGACGACGAATGACTTTGAAGTGTTGGTCGAAAAAGGGAAGCCTGTCCCGGAGCCGCAAGTTGAACTGCTCGAATTAGAGGCTCCAATCAAGGCCGATACACAGGCGGGCGTAGTCACGATCGATTCTTCCGATCAAGTTCGTTACTTAGAAGGAGAGACTCCCCCGAAGACGATGCTTGTCACGGCAGAGTCGGTTGATACGGCTTCGTTCTTGACGAGAATGACGCGAGCGTTCTTTGAATTCCTCGATCAAATCCGATTAGCACTTGGAAAAATCAGTCTTGTCGAACAAGTTCAGATGTTGTAAAGTAAGATTAATTCAATGACAGATGCGATGATGAGAATAAGTACGTTACGTACGTCTACTGACAGAGAGCTAGTGGTTGGTGCAAACTAGTGAGATGGCGTAACCGAATCGGCCTCGGAGCATTGACTTGGAAACAGGTCACGTTTGGCACACGTTACGTGCATCGAGTGGCTCAAGCATTTGGGCAACGAGGGTGGCAACGCGGATCCAAGGTGGTTCGTCCCTTTCCTACGGGAAAGGGACGTGCCGCCTTTTTTATATGAAAAAGGAGGAACAGCAATGTTAGACATTAAACGTTTACGACAAGATTTTGAAGGAATCAAAGAAAAGTTAGCTTACCGTGGAGAAGATTTGAGTGCACTTGACCGCTTCCCGCAGTTAGAGGAAAAGCGTCGTGACTTAATTAACGAAGTGGAAGTAAAGAAAGCAAAACGCAATGAAGCGACGAAACAAATCGCTGAATTAAAACGGAACAAACAGGATGCGGAAGGTCCGATTTTGGAAACACGCCGTCTTGGGGATGAAATCAAATTGCTAGATGAAGAGTTACGAGAAGTAGAGGCTGAACTCAACTTGATCTTGCTCAGCATTCCGAACATCCCACACGAATCAACTCCAATCGGCGAGACGGAGGATGATAACGTGACGATTCGCGAAATCGGAACAAAGCCTGATTTTGACTTCGAGCCGAAGCAACATTGGGACGTGATGGAAGACCTTAAAATCGTCGATGTGGAACGAGCAGGGAAAGTAACGGGTAGCCGCTTTGTTTTCTATAAAGGGTTAGGTGCCCGCTTAGAACGTGCACTCATCAACTTTATGATGGACCTTCATTCAGACGAGCATGGTTACTCAGAAGTATTGCCGCCGTACATGGTCAATCGTGATTCGATGATTGGAACAGGTCAACTTCCTAAATTTGAAGAAGATGCGTTTAAAGTAGCGGACACAAACTACTTCCTCGTTCCGACAGCTGAAGTGCCAGTCACAAACATGCACCGTGAAGAAATCATTCCGGAAACGCAGCTTCCAATCACGTATACAGCTTATAGCGCCAACTTCCGTTCTGAAGCTGGTTCAGCGGGTCGTGATACGCGTGGCTTGATTCGCCAGCACCAATTCAATAAAGTTGAGCTCGTCCGCTTCGTGAAACCAGAAGAGTCATATGAACAATTGGAATTGTTGACAGGGCATGCTGAAGAAGTATTGAAACGTCTCGGACTTCCGTACCAAGTACTTAGCATGTGTACGGCGGACCTCGGATTCACAGCTGCTAAAAAATATGACATCGAAGTGTGGATGCCAGCACAAGGAATGTATCGTGAGATTTCTTCTTGCTCTAACTTTGAAGATTTCCAAGCGCGTCGTGCTGGAATTCGCTTCCGTCGTGATGCCAATGCAAAACCAGAATTTGTCCACACATTGAACGGGTCAGGATTGGCAGTCGGTCGAACAGTTGCAGCGATTTTGGAAAACTACCAACAAGCAGACGGATCAGTCGTCATCCCAGAAGTGCTTCGCCCTTATATGGGTGGGAAAGAAAAGATTGAAATGCCGAACTAAACGCTTGAGCAGCCTCGATTTTGAGGCTGCTTAATTTTTTTAATGTTTTTTCACAAAAGGGTTTGACATCTGTCTCTTCACTTGGTACTATAAATCATGTCGAGCGACACTGTTGCTCACGAATTGTATATGAGCTTTGGAGGTGTACCCAAGTGGTTTAAGGGAACGGTCTTGAAAACCGTCAGGGGTGTAATAGCCTGCGTGGGTTCGAATCCCACCACCTCCTCCATTTCTTTTTTGGAGGCTCACACAATTTTATATCTTTTGGAGGTGTACCCAAGTGGTTTAAGGGAACGGTCTTGAAAACCGTCAGGGGTGTAATAGCCTGCGTGGGTTCGAATCCCACCACCTCCTCCACTTTCTTTTTTTTACACTTTTTTAGGCCTGGAGTTGTACCCAAGTCCGGCTGAAGGGGACGGACTCGAAATCCGTTAGGAGTCGCAAGGCTCGCGTGGGTTCGAATCCCACCAACTCCGCTTTCAATCGGGCATCTGCAGAGGCAGATGCATTTTTTGTATCCACAGACATCATCGCTGTGGATTTTTTATGTATAAAAAGAAGGATTACGCTTTTCATGGCGTAATCCTTCTTTCGATTATCTAACTTTTGCTTCGCGAGCAACCGTCAGTTGCTTTTCAATTTTTTCAAGGATGAGTTCGACTGAATCAGGGTCATTGATGAGGTCGTAGTCTTCGATCGAAAGGCGTAGTACTGGGCACAGATTAAAGTTGTTAATCCATTCTGTATAGCGCTCGTACATCTCTTCCCAATATGCAATCGGTGTTTGTTGCTCCATCTCGCGACCGCGCATCTGGATGCGTTCAAGGACTTGTTCGAACGAACCTTCAAGGTAAATCAATAAATCTGGGTGTGGGAAGAATGGTGTTAACACCATAGCCTCGAACAAACTTGAATACGTTTCGTAGTCTGTTGGTGACATCGTCCCTTTTTCGTAATGCATTTTTGCGAAGATACCTGTATCTTCATAGATTGAACGGTCTTGAATGAAGCCGCCACCGTATTGGAAGATTTTCTTTTGTTCTTTGAAACGTTCAGCCAAGAAGTAAATTTGAAGATGGAAACTCCAACGCTCGAAATCATGATAGAATTTATCGAGGTAAGGGTTCGTATCTACTTTCTCTAAAGACGTTCGGAAGTTCAATGCATCGGCTAACGAATTGGTGATCGTTGATTTCCCGATTCCAACCATTCCACCGATTGTAATGATTGTATCGTTCGGGATGTTATATTTATCAATCAGCTTCATTTTAATTGTGCTCCTTTAGTCAATTCTAATTCACGTTCAATTGTCTTTAAGACATGTGTCAAATCGTTTGGGTTGTGTACGAAGTCGAGTTCATCCCCACTGAATGAGAGGATTTTCACTTCTGGATGGGTCGCGCGATACGACTCTACGAATGTCTCATAATCGTGAGCGAGTTGTTCGAGATAATCACGGGACATATTTTCTTCCACTTCACGTCCACGCAAGGCGACTCGTTTCATCAATGTCTCAATGCTGGCGTGTAAGTAAATGACGACATCAGGTTTCGGCATATCATGTGTCAAAATCTTATAAATCTGCTCGTATTTGTTGAGATGTGCCGGTTTCAATGAACGATGAGCAAAAATCAAGTTTTTGAAAATATGATAGTCCGAAACGACGGATTGCTGTTGACTCAAGTGGTGTTTATGAATATCATCCAACTGCTTGAATCGATTGCATAAGAAGAACATTTCCGTTTGGAAACTCCATTCTTCGATATCTTCATAAAACTTGCCGAGAAATGGGTTCTCTTCTACAATTTCATTCAGCATCTGCATCGAGAAATGCTGACTGATGATATGGGCCAGTGATGTTTTCCCGACACCAATCGGTCCTTCTACCGTTATAAACATATGATGTCATCCTCCATTATCCAAAGTGCAAGTTCCATTCTAGCATACAATGCGAGGGATATGGCGAGGGATTTGATTTTCATTTTTTTTCATAGTGTTAAATAAGAAATGAGGTGAATGGATGGAACGTGATGAGCGATTTATGCAGTTAGCCATCGAAGAAGCGAAGAAAGCAGAAGCTATTGGTGAGGTACCGATTGGCTGTGTGATTGTAAAGGGAGATGAGGTGATTGCGACCGGTCATAACCGTCGTGAAACAGATCTCTTGGCTGCGGCTCATGCTGAGATGATTGCGATTGAAGCAGCAAACGAAGCATTAGGGAATTGGCGATTAGAAGATTGTGAATTATACGTCACACTCGAACCTTGTCCGATGTGTGCAGGAGCCATTGTGTTATCTCGAGTGAAGCGGGTGATCTTCGGTGCGCATGATCCGAAAGGTGGTTGTTGTGGCACGTTGATGAATTTAGTACAGGATGAACGATTCAATCATCAGGCCGACGTGACAGAAAATGTTTTAGCAGAAGAATGTGGACAGCTTCTGACTGATTTCTTCCGAGCGCTCAGAGAAAGGAAGAAACAAGAACGACTTCATCAGAGAGGTTGCAACCCAATCGATTAAACAGTATAATGTAATAGCACTCGAGATAGTGCATAATTTCATTTACCCATTTGCCGTGCTAGGTGGGGAGGTAGCGGTGCCCTGTCACTCGCAATCCGCTGTAGCGAGACTGAATCCCGATTCGAGGGAGTGCGCTGGTATGGTCTGCCTTATGTAAGTGGCGTTGACGTCTGAGTCCTGCGCAACGGTCACCCATGAACCAGGTCAGGTCCGGAAGGAAGCAGCCTTAAGTGGTGACGTACCGTGTGCCGCAGGGGTGCTTGGACTGAGCAAACTGCATGAGTAACGCATGTTGACGTGCTTTCAGAAATCGGTGCGCGGCAGATTTATTTTATAACTTCAATCTATGGCCCCAGGGCTGTAGATTTTTTTGTATGATGAGATAGAGAAGAAAAGTGGGGAAGGAGGCGAACTCATGGCGTATCAAGCATTATATCGGGTATATAGACCTCAGTCATTTCAAGAGGTCGTCGGTCAAGTTCATATCACACGTACGATTCAAAACGCTCTACTAGAGGAGCGGATGTCACACGCATATCTGTTTTCAGGTCCGCGCGGGACAGGGAAGACGAGTTTGGCGAAAATCATTGCCAAGGCAATAAACTGTGAAAGTGCACCGACACGTGAACCGTGTAATACCTGTCCGACGTGTATCGCCATCACGGAAGGTACGAGTCCAGACGTGTTCGAAATCGATGCAGCATCAAATAACGGAGTTGACGAAATTCGAGAAATTCGAGACAAGGTTAAATATCCACCGTCTCAAGGTCGTTACAAAGTATATATCATTGATGAAGTGCATATGTTGTCAACAGGCGCATTCAATGCATTGCTGAAGACGCTCGAAGAGCCGCCAGCACATGCGATTTTTATTTTGGCAACGACAGAACCGCATAAAATTCCGGCAACAATCATTTCTCGGTGTCAGCGCTTTGACGTTAAACGACATGAAGTGAGTCAATTGCAGACCCGGATGGCGTATATTTTAAATGATCAAGACCATGACTATGATCCAGAAGCGTTGAAATTAATCGCGCGGGCTGCTGATGGCGGAATGCGAGATGCCCTTAGCTTACTTGATCAGGCATTGGCATTTAGTGATGGTCGCCTGACAGAAGAAGCGGTTTTAGAAGTAACAGGTGCTGTAACGGATGAAACATTGCTTGAAATGGCATATGGTCTACAGAAAAAAGAGTTAAATGCGATTTTGAGTACACTTGAAATGATGCTACGCGAAGGAAAAGACTTAAAACGATTCATTGAAGATTTGGTGTTCGTCCATCGGGATGCACTACTTTTAAAAGCATCTCCGCAAGCTGCCGACTTATTAGAACGCGCTCGTCCAACCGATGAATTCCGTCAGTTTGTCGAAGCGACCTCGACGGACGAATTATTCCAAGTGATTGAAGAGCTGAATGATTGCCAGCAACAGATGAGGTTATCGAATCATCCCAAAGTGTTGGTGGAATTGACATTCATTCGAATTGCGGAACAAGGTCGGACGATTAGTGAACAGATGACACAGCTACAAGATCAAGTGCGTGAATTGAGCCGCGAATTGAATGAAGTGAAGAAAAATGGTGTGTCTGTGACAGGCGTGGAAGTAGAAAAGCCGAAGCCTGCTCCGAAGCGTACTCAAATCCGAGTACCGAAAGAACGGATTCGCCAACTGCTTCAGCGGGCTGAGCGACAGCACTTGAATGCGATTCGCGATAGTTGGGGCGACATCATGACGAACATCCGAATACAGGATGGTCCAATTTTTGCACTCTTCTATGAAAGTGAGGCTGTCCTTTGTGCAAGTGACACCTTACTGGTACAATTTAAAGATGGAATGACATGGCACTATGAACAAGTAAGTTCGAATGGTCGTACGCGTGATGTGATCGAACAGGCGTTGTTTGAAGTTACGGGAATTCGTCGTGAAATCATGGCGGTGCTTGAAACGGATTGGAATGAATTGAAAAATGAGTTCATCCTTCAAAAACAAGCAGAGCGGACAGAACAAGTCGAAGAACCGGAAACTGAGGATCCACTGGTTGCACAGGCGATGGAACGTTTTGGCGATGTTGTTGAAATCGAAGAAACATAAGGGAGGCGCTCTGAATGCGTGGAATGGGAAATATGAATAACATGATGAAACAAATGCAAAAAATGCAAAAAGATATGGCGAAAGCTCAAGAAGAATTAAAAGAGCTATCGGTAGAAGGTACTGCGGGAGGCGGCATGGTAAAAGTTGTCGTCAGCGGTCATAAAGAAGTCTTAGATGTCATTATTGCAGAAGATGTCGTCGATCCTGACGATGTAGATATGTTACAAGATCTTGTCTTAGCAGCGATCAATGATGCGATGAAGCAAGCTGATCAGCTTGTAAATGATAAAATGGGACGTTTCACACAAGGGATGAATCTCCCAGGCTTTTAAGTAAAGAAAGGATCGATGCGAGTTGCAATACCCTGAAGCCATTGGACGATTGATTGAGAGTTTTACGAAGCTACCTGGAATCGGTCCAAAAACTGCAGTGCGTTTGGCTTTCCATGTACTAGATATGGAAGAAGACGATGTTTTAACGTTTGCGAAGGCTCTCGTCAGTGCGAAACGGGACATCAAATATTGTACCGTGTGCGGTCATATTACAGATATTGATCCATGTGCTATCTGTAAAGACTCACATCGGGATGAAACGGTAGTTTGTGTGGTCCAAGATTCAAGAGACGTGATTGCCATGGAGAAAATGAGAGAGTACCGAGGGAAATATCATGTTCTTCATGGAGCTATTAGTCCAATGGAGGGGATTGGTCCGGAGGATATCAACGTTTCAAGCTTGCTGACACGTTTACAAGAGAATGAAGCGATTCAAGAAGTGATTTTAGCAACGAATCCAAATATTGAAGGAGAAGCGACTTCAATGTATTTATCACGTCTGCTTAAACCAACAGGAATTCGCGTAACGCGTCTCGCGCATGGGCTACCGGTCGGTGGGGATTTGGAGTATGCGGACGAAGTGACCTTGTCTCGAGCGATGGAAGGTAGAAGAGAGTTATGAAGTGGTTTCGTAAGTCGTTAAAAGATGATTATGATCAACGACTACTTAATGAGTTGATGGAAGCGAAATCTAAGTTTGAGTCAAAACGCCGTATGCTTGAGGTTAGCATCGAAGATACGGGGGAATTAGCGGCTCAAGTAAAGCAGGCAGAAGCTCTCTACTTCTTCTATTTAAAAGAGGCAAAAAAACGAAATGTATCTTTATCGTCTCTACGTTCATAAGGCGAAGCCGTTGGCTCGCCTTCTTTTATTTTTAGCCGTATATAATGAAGAGAAAATTGAGGCGCGAACAGTACGAGCATAGATAGATAAGTTTCTTTAAACTTTTTTATAAAAAGGGTTGCGCGGTTATTATTTTACTGATATATTAATAGACGTCGCCGAGATAAGCGACGAACAAAATAAAAAATATTTTAAAAAGTGATTGACCTTTTGTTCTTCACTTGGTAAGATATTTAAGTCGCCAAGAGCGACAGACGAACTTTGAAAACTGAACGATGAGGCAAAAATAAGTTTTACAATTTTTGAATGAAGCGCAAGCTTCGTC
>NZ_JACSKE010000012.1:0-9176 GCF_018617435.1 Exiguobacterium sp. s34
GAGATTATGAGGCCAAAGCTATGAAGAAGAGTGAATTACGATGAATCTAATGTTCTTTGACGGTCAAATGGGTAACGGTAAAACGTTAGGAATGAGTATCATCGCAAAGGATTGGGCACAACGATCGGGCGCCACACTTTATAGTAACTATGGTTTGAAAGGCTCGAAACCTTTCAACTCTTTCGAGGATTTTCTAGACGTTGCACAACAACCCTCGTCTATCATTTGTTTGGACGAGATACACAATGATATAGATGCTCGCGACTTCAATACCAATGCTGTTAAATATTTCTCTCATATTGTTTTCTACTTGCGTAAAATGCGTTGTATTTTGATGATGACAAGTCCACTATTCGATAACGTTGAAAGTCGGGTCCGTGGTGTAACTAATGTCTTGGTATCGGTTCAAAAGGATTCTGAGTATTACTATTATCCGTTTTACGATACTCAGACAGACCGTTTCTTGAAACAAAAGAAGATTAAAAAGGAATTGGCTCACATGGCTGCGGCTCAAATTTTTGATACTTATGCTATGGTGACGCCACTCGAATATCCTGAAAAACGAGACCTCTTTAAAGAATTGCTTACAGAGTTAAAAACGACTAACCAACATTATTTAGAAGCCAGAGCGGAGCGAAGCACTCCACAGAGTGCGACGTTAGCGGAGGCTTATACTACTGACAAGGAGATTGAAAGAAATGTTCTCATCACAACAGGTTAACAAGAGAATGGCATATCAACCATCAACAAATAAGGAATCATTATCAAGATGTATCGCCTACGTTGATACTTTGACTAAATCAATCAAACATCAATTTCAGGTCGGCAATTTGGATATCTATGCTTATGAACATCAAATCAATGTTCTTTCCTGTTTACGATTACAGTATGAAATGTTCCTGGACGATCTTCTTCCAGTATCGGGAGGTCTATTCATAAATGAAGAGTGCTGATTTATTGACCAAAAAGAAACTTCAGAAAAGTGTCGAATCTGCATTGATGATGAATAATGCGAGTATCGAATATCTCGATAGTTTATTGACCACTCATGATTTCTCTGACGAGGAGAAGGAGAATCTAGGCAATTTGAGACGATATTTAGATGAAACACTCAACCTATTCTTTTCCAAACTTATTTCCAAGTGAGTATTTACAATGTATATACAATAGTGATACACTCCTCTTAACAACAAAAAAGGAGTGTTTTTTATGTCATTAAAAACTGTTCAAAAAAGTTTTCGTTTCACTGAAACCGAAGCCAGAATGTTAGAAGAATTGGTTGAACTTGAAAAACTGCAGCGACTTCATTACCTAGAATTACATGAATCAGATGTAGACCATTTGAACCAAACAAAGGTACTAACTACTCTTATACGTCTTGCACATGAAAAATTGCTAACGGATCTATCTAAAGATGCTCCAGAAAAGCTAGCAAAGTTGAATATCCAGCAGGACTGATTTGTTCTTTTGAACTTGGCACTTCTCCATTTTGTTGAGGGAAGTTGGGAGCTTTTTAGTTTAATTGCGCTTTTTATTGGCATACTTGATTCCCAACAGCCGGATATCCTTCGCTCTCCATTTTGTCTCGGTTGTTGGTGACAACTACGTGACAATAAAAAATTTGATTGTCAAATAGGCGAAGCCGTCAAAAGTGGAGATTTTTTTGGCGAATTTACCAAAAAAATACTACTTGAATTTGCACAATCTAATAGCTAGTAATCAATTTCTTAAAGGGGTTTTCTTTCATGCAGTCAGACGTACCAAACAACGAAAAATTAGACGCAGAACTCGGTACGCCCCCGTATTCTAACAGGGGGGCGCAAAATACCGAGGCACATGCCCTCAGAGCGCTTGTAGACTGGGTTTCCTGCACTTTCACAACTGTACAGGACGCACACGAAATAATCACGCTTTTAGATCTACCGAAAGACAAGTTTCAAGAGCACGAAAACGGCAAGTTCGGGTATAAGTCTCACTTGCGTTTTGGTCACATTGCAATCTATTTCGACGGCCCGATTGATGCGGGGGTTTTCCTAGATATTTCCGGTCAAGGTTGTCGCGAATATGAAGCCTTTGGCGCAAAAACTTGGAGTCAGCTATTTTCTGACATTCTCCCGATGAAGTATAACTTTACTCGTTTGGATGTCGCTGTCGATGATTTCAAGGGCGCTCTTAGCGTTCCGACTCTCAAACGTAAGGTTAGAGAAGGGGCAGTCCGTTCTAGGTTTAAAACTTCAATGGAAGTTCGTAAGACTAAAGTTTCTGATGGTTCTAGTACAGGTGAAACATTATATTTCGGTTCTGCACAATCTCGTATTCAGATTCGTTTCTATGACAAACTTTTAGAACAGGTATCAAAGAACAAGAAACTTAATGAAGATGTAGACCATTGGACTCGTGTCGAGGTTCAGTTGAGAAAAGAGCATGCAAATGCGGTCGCTCTTATAATTGCAAAGCAGGAAAGAGATATAGGCGGTGTAGTAAAAGGGATTCTACATAATTACGTGGCGTTCTGCGTGAAGAGTAAAGTGGATTCTAACAAGGCAAGATGGAAGGTATCAAAGTTTTGGGAAGAGTTTTTAGATGGTGTTTCAAAACTCGCTCTTTCTCAAGTTGCACCTGATCTATCTATCCAGCGTTCCGAAGATTGGATTAAACGACAGGCTACTGCGACTCTCGCAATGCTTTATACGGCGTTCGATGGTGATATGACTTCCTTCATGAATTATCTGATAGACGGTACAAACAAGATGGATGATAAACATTTAGAAATCATCAACCGTTTCAGACTCGAACACAATGAAAATCTGTTATCAAAAGATGAATATCATGACATTTTAAATCAAAACGTTTATAACTTGGTCGCTTTTGCAAAACAAACAAAAAAAGGTCCGGAAATCGGCTAATTTCCAGACACAAATTCTAACAATATAAAACTTTTTCCAAATATGTTCCCAAATATTTAAAAAAAGGACTACCATTTCTGACTTTTTTACTATACCATATACATGTAGCCGTTACTTAACGACTAATTGAACTTATAACAAAATAGGGGAAGATAGTTCCTTCCCCCTAGCTAGTACGTCTGTTTGGCGACTCCGTACTAGCCATACTCAATAATACCCGATTATATCATTTTTGTATATTCCGAACATGTATTCGTTATATTCAAATAGTATTTTTCGGTATGAGTCACGAAGAGTCGCCTTTATAGGTGGCTCTTTTTTTGTTATGTTCGGCTAACAAATTCCCAAAGGGAGGAAATTTTATGTCAACTATTGTCCAACAAAAAGTAGATTTAACAAAACAAGATTTCACGTTAACAGGTATGTATCTCGCAGATGTTTCTCTTTACGATCGCACCTCTCAAAACAAACAGAATTTGTTGTTCGTCAAATTCGTTGGTAGCCGTTCAATGAGTGTTTCGCCAAACTTCTTATACTTTGGAGATATGACTTACGAGCAACTTCAAGGCATGAAAGATGGAAGAAAAGTTGATGTTGTTTTGAAAGCTAACGACAAGAGCTTTACTGTCGAGCATATTCAAGACCACAAGTAAGAAGGTCTAATTCATGGATAAACAGCAATATATTGATGCTCTCAATGAGTTTTACCAACAGTATATTGTTGAGACTGTGAACGGCTCGTTTCAAGTGTTTCAAAGTTTCACTTATGGTGAGATGGTTATCTCGTTTCTGTTGGCTCTCTTGGTATCGCTTTACACTCTAAAATGGATTTGGGAAGTGATTAGATGATTGAATTCAATCTTGCAGAAATCTTAAATCAGTATTCTCTTCTGGGCTTGCCATTTCTCATTCTGGTTATTGGGGCGCTCGCTTCAAGATTTACAGTGAGGTCTGATGCATGGTAAACGATTCAGTATTATTAGACGCTGTTTTCTGGTTACTCATGTCAAACAACTTTCCTCTCTATCTGATTGGATCAATAACATTTGTCGCTCTCATCATTTCATTTTTCTACACGATTAGGAAATGGGGCGAAATTTAAATGTCATTCACGTTTAACATTCCACAAATTTTGCAGTATGCCTATAACATCTTCGCGAGTTCTCAAGCGGTGCTATATATCTTCCTCGGTGCGAGTTTCGGCATATTCGTGCTAAGTCGTTTGTTGAATCTCGCAAAAGGTTAAGCGATGTTACACAGTGATAATATCCCGAACGTTCCCAAAAATATAGGTACTGCCGAAATGACGGACTTATTCCGAAATTTCCAAATCAATTGGGATACTTTATCTCCAGTGTTATGGCTTTTGTTGGGTGTACTATTCGCATTCTATGTGGCATATCGTATCAAAGAAACTATGATTGATTAAAAAAACTTAAAAATTGAAGGGTGGAAATTACTTTGGGTATTCCTGCAATCTCACTTACTTATGACTTGGCTGACGTGGCAACGTCTGTATCAAACTGGTTCGGTTCTATGTGGCTTATCGTGGCATTCGCCGTCGCTATCCCACTCGCATTCTTGATTGCGAACCGTGTCAAAGGGCTTTTCGTAGCATAAAACTAATACCAACAACAGAAACGAGTTCCATATATAAAGGGGAAGGGTTTATCCCTTCCCCTTCTTTCATTTAAGGGGGTTTCCCTATGAAGAGAATAATCATGTTATCCGTCACTTTGTTTTTAGTCTTTACTCCTCTCGTAACACGAGCGGAATCTGTAACTTACTTGGATTACTTCGGAACTACCTCTATAACATCTACTTTTATGATTGCTGACAAGACCGATGCAAATGCCTATTGGTCAACCGTCACAGTCAGTGGATCTAGTGGGGAAATCATTTGGTACAACTATGAAACGGAAATCGGTCGTACACCTACACCAGTAGTTGACGGTCAAGCACCTTCAAACGCTCATGGGTTCAAATTGAGTTCTTCCGATGGTGGTGAGGTCTATGCCGTAAACGGTCATAATACTTCACCCGTCACACCGTATGTCGAATGGGGCCAACCATCGAATCCAGACAATCCAACAGTTCCCGAAGGCGATGATTGTACACGTCTCGAGTGTAATCAAGATTTACTGGATGCAATGGCAGCCATTAATAATTCGACAAACTCAAATGGCAAAACATTATCAGATATACTGTCCGGGGTCACTTCACTACAACAAATTGCTACTGATTCCAACAATCTCTTAGGCGAGATTCTAGGGGAAATACAGACAAGCATGAATCCTACATTACCCAAGATGACACCACCACCAAAGCTATCTGATAACAAACCTCCAATGCCTTCAAATTCTTTTGAAGATACTACAATCTACTTTTCTGACAAAGGTGATGCAACTTCAGAGCCTGAACCATTACCAACAGCGCCTGAACCTGAAAACTGGAAAAATGAAGATGGTTCAATCATAAATCCAGACGATGAAATGACTCGCGATTCTGAGCAGTCTAAAGACCCTCAGATGAATCGTGATACTGAACAGACAAAAGACCCTCAAATGAACCGTGACAATGAAATGTTAGCAGACCAAGAGTTACAGAAAGATGTTCAAATGAACCGTGATTCTCAAATGACTCAAACTGATAACTATCAACAAGATTCGGTATTTGAAATAGACCCTGTTCAAACACGAGATTCTGAAATGACACGAACGGATCAGTATGAAGTTGATTCATCGTATACGCAAGATTCTGAAATGAATCAAAATCATTTCTATGAGCAGTCACCAGTCGATAAGACATTGCCAAGATGGAAAAGTAACTAGGAAGGAATGATTAGATGAAATTTAATTGGAAACGGATTATCTCCGTTTCATTTATAGCGTTACTTATCGTTTCGCTTTCATTTCCTGCACATAAGGCTAGTGCATATGACGGCGGATTACTACACGGAAAACCCATAACTGTATTTCAAGATGGTCAAGGCTTAACATCGACAAGTGCTGTAACAGATGGAAATGCATTAACGCAAATGGGTCTTCAATCTTCTAATAGATCCAGATTCTTATATTACGAGTTTTCAACTCCCGTAGACATCGAATCGTTCAGTTATCAAATTTCCGCAAAACCTTTAGATTCAACGGTCTACTTTTATAGTTCAAGTAAGACGAACTATCAAAAACCAACTTTAACCGAGTCGAATTTGTTAGGCGCACAAAACTTTAGTAATAGTTTGACTGGAGAAAATATCACTGCAAACTATTCGGGTGTAAAAGCAATTGCTATTCATAGTAATGCATCCGATGACACGAATTTATTCGAGTTTGATGTATTTTCACAGGGTGTCGACGTTACTCCACCTTCTCTTGTCGGTTCTCTTTCAGCAGTAGGAACTGATGGAATGATTGAGTTGAATTGGACTAATCCGCCACAGGTTGATTTTTCACACGTGAAGATTTTACGTGATGATGTCTTATTGGTCGATAACCTTTCAGATAACTATTATTTTGATACGGATGTCGTCAATGAAACTTCATACCAGTACGCAGTAATATCTGTTGATACTAAAGGTAATCAATCAGCACCGAGGACTATACAGGCAACGCCAAGCAATACTGATTCTGTACCACCTTCAGAAGTGACTTCAATTTCTCAAGACGTAACTTTAGATACGATTACCTTTGATTTTGTTAAACCACTTGATGACGATTTTGAACGTACCATTCTTTATAAAGATGGCGTTGAGTATGATTCAACGACTGGAACAACAATCACTGTAACGGGATTATCTGAAGCCACTACTTATAGTTTTAAATTCACTACTGTTGATATGACAGGTAATGAATCAACTGGTGTGATTCGTTCTGTAACGACTTTATCATCTGTTGATGATGTTGCACCTTCAGCACCTACTGGACTTACTCACATAGTAGGTAACGGATCCATCACTTTAGATTGGAACAATAACCAGGAAACAGATTTAGACGGTTATTTCGTTTACGTTGACGGCCAAAAGGTAAATGCAACGCCAATCAAGTCGTCTTATTACACGATAAATGCTTTAACGAATTCTCAAGATTATCAAGTGGCAGTTAGTGCAGTTGACACCAGTGGCAACGAGTCACCGATTTCAACTTTAACGACTGTTACTCCAAGTGAGTCGGCAATGCCGTTGCTTTCAATCGGTGGTTATGATTTGACCGATGTTGCAGACGGTGTAGGCGTTTGGTTTGCCTCACTATGGTTGATTCTAGCTTTCGCTGTTGCGATTCCACTTTCTTTCTACATTGCAAACCGTGTCAAACTCTTATTTCTTGCATAACACAATGTGAGGGGGTTACCCCCTCTCATTCTTGAAAGGGGTGTTCCTATGATTACAGAAGTTGACATAGCTCTTTTTCTTCAAACTGCACTAGATCCGTTTGCTCCGTTTTTATTTTTCGCCTTTGTCCTCATGCTCTCGTTCACTGTATTGATGGGGGTTAAACGATTGTTGACGTGGGGTTATTGATATGAACTTCATTGAAAAATTGCTTTCGGTCATTGTCGGTGTAGGTCAGTTGATAGTCGATGGTTTCACTAATTTCTTATCTTTCTTAGAGAAACCATTATCTTATGTATTTTATTTCTTCGATGGAGTTTTTTACTTCATCATGCAACTCTTTGATGTTGTCGTTAAGGTCGTGATGATATTTGTCGCACTCTTTCAGTTTATAGCTGCACTCATCGCAGGAGTGTTTAGAACTTTACAGGGCTTACTTTCTCCCACGTTCAATCAACCGATAAATATGCCTTCAACAACTTCACAAGGTGTTGACGTTGTACTGGATCTGGTAGACCCTATGGGCGTTCTCGATATAGTGCCATACATTTGTGTAGCGTTCGTTTGGTTCTTCTTCATCCTTAAAATCCTTGCTCTATTCGGTGGCAACGTAGTCGCGAAAGGTGGTTCATAATGCGTTCTTTAGTAGACACCATATTTTCACCTGTACTCAACTGGTTGCAGTCCGTTATCACTACCATTGACTCGCTTTCTGTTCCACTCTCTAGACCATTGAACATAAGTTATTACTTCGGTTACTTCTCGAT
Organism: Exiguobacterium sp. s34; assembly: GCF_018617435.1. NCBI lineage: Bacteria > Bacillati > Bacillota > Bacilli > Caryophanales > Exiguobacterium > Exiguobacterium sp. s34. Next base: position 8,001 of record NZ_JACSKE010000012.1, read on the forward strand.
GTTCGGTGCTGGTTGGATGTTCTTCATCAAGACGGTCACTACACTTGCTTTTATATACGGTGTTGCTTACCTGGTAGTTACTCAAATCGGTTTGTTCATCAAATTCAAAGACATGATTAAGTGGTGGTGAAAAATATGTTAATCCCTTTAGAAACCGTGTTACTCATGGTCATCATATCTTTTTCAATGGGCGCTATTATGAACGCTATCTTTTCTCAAGATTCTGTATAAAAAAGGAGCTTTTAAATGTCTACATTTCAAACATTTTTCGAAATCGGTGCAGGTCTAGCACTCGGTATGTCATTCGCTTTAATACCATTCTTTCTATATAAAAAATTTATTGAACGTTAAGGAGAATCATAATAATGTCAAAAAAAATTCCTTCGTATGCTAAAGCCTATAAAAATCACAGTGTATTAATTTTCGATGAAAATGATTCAATGACTCAATATCCTGTCTATACAATTGATGGTGACTGTATCGAGTATGAAGATGGAATCTTACACCAGTCCGACGCTTTGAAGTGCTATGACAACAATAACGGCGGCTTTACTTACATCTTCAACTTAGATAAACCGGCACTGGTCGAAGCTAATAATTTGAAGAACTTACGTCGTGATGTATCTATCAAGAACATGATGAATTTTGAAACGGATAAGGGAACGGATCTAGCAAAACTTATGCCGTATCTTCTTGTTGTAATTGCATTAATTTTCTCATAAGGGGTGATTCACTATGACAACTGAAATGAATGTAACAGAACTCGCTTTTAACGAACTAATGGAAGAAGATAATGGTCAACGTGAACCAAACGAAATGCTAGAATTATTGCAATTCTATCGACAGAACGGTGTTCCTCTCACACAAGAACAAGTGAAATCAATGTTCATTCTTCAAGAGAACGGACTAGGTGATATTGCTGTATTCGTTAATGCTGTACGTCCTGAAATGACCAAACCTAAAAAATTCATGGAACTTATCAATAAGATTACATTGGCTGACCGTATCAAAGGAAATGCCAAACTATCGAATCTATTGAAAGCTAACGTTGCGAGTACCAGCGCCCAAACTGCACAAGTCAATCCTAGAGATTATGAGGCCAAAGCTATGAAGAAGAGTGAATTACGATGAATCTAATGTTCTTTGACGGTCAAATGGGTAACGGTAAAACGTTAG
>NZ_JACSKE010000013.1:1765-4709 GCF_018617435.1 Exiguobacterium sp. s34
TAATGGACCGTGTGTCTTAGACGCTAGATCAAGGTAGAAAGGGCGTACGGTGGATGCCTTGGCACTAGGAGCCGATGAAGGACGCGACGAACAGCGAAATGCTCTGGGGAGTGGTAAGTACACATTGATCCAGAGATCTCCGAATGGGGGAACCCACCGCCGGGAGACTGGCGGGACACCCACGTGAATACATAGCGTGGCGTGAGGCATACCCGGGGAACTGAAACATCTAAGTACCCGGAGGAAGAGAAAGAAAATTCGATTCCCTGAGTAGCGGCGAGCGAAACGGGAACAGCCCAAACCAGGAAGCATGCTTCCTGGGGTTGTAGGACACTCTATACGGAGTTACAAAGGGATAGGGTAGGTGAACGACCTGGAAAGGTCGGCCAGAGAAGGTGACGGCCCTGTAGCCGAAACCCCATCCCCTCCAGAGTGGATCCTGAGTACGGCGGGACACGTGAAACCCCGTCGGAATCCGGGAGGACCATCTCCCAAGGCTAAATACTTCCTAGTGACCGATAGTGAACCAGTACCGTGAGGGAAAGGTGAAAAGCACCCCGGAAGGGGAGTGAAATAGATCCTGAAACCGTATGCCTACAAGTAGTCAGAGCCCGTTAACGGGTGATGGCGTGCCTTTTGTAGAATGAACCGGCGAGTTACGATGGCGGGCGAGGTTAAGCCGATGAGGCGGAGCCGCAGCGAAAGCGAGTCTGAACAGGGCGCATCAGTCCGTCGTCGTAGACCCGAAACCAGGTGATCTACCCATGTCCAGGATGAAGGTCAGGTAACACTGACTGGAGGTCCGAACCCACGCACGTTGAAAAGTGCGGGGATGAGGTGTGGGTAGCGGTGAAATGCCAATCGAACCTGGAGATAGCTGGTTCTCTCCGAAATAGCTTTAGGGCTAGCCTCGAGGTGAAGAGTTCTGGAGGTAGAGCACTGATTGGACTAGGGGCCCCCACAGGGTTACCGAATTCAGTCAAACTCCGAATGCCAGCAACTTGTACTCGGGAGTCAGACTGCGAGTGATAAGATCCGTAGTCGAGAGGGAAACAGCCCAGACCATCAGCTAAGGTCCCCAAGTGTATGTTAAGTGGAAAAGGATGTGGCGCTGCACAGACAACTAGGATGTTGGCTTAGAAGCAGCCACCATTCAAAGAGTGCGTAATAGCTCACTAGTCGAGTGGCGCCGCGCCGAAAATGTAACGGGGCTAAACATACCACCGAAGCTATGGATCCCGTAAGGGATGGTAGGAGAGCGTTCCAAGCAGCAGTGAAGCGGTATCGTGAGGAGCCGTGGAGCGCTTGGAAGTGAGAATGCCGGTGTGAGTAGCGAAAAGAGGGGTGAGAATCCCCTCCGTCGAAAGCCTAAGGTTTCCTGAGGAAGGCTCGTCCGCTCAGGGTTAGTCTGGACCTAAGCCGAGGCCGAAAGGCGTAGGCGATGGACAACAGGTCGATATTCCTGTACCGCCGTACCACCGTTTGAACGATGGGGGGACGCAGAAGGATAAGGTGACCGTGCGACTGGAAGTGCACGGACAAGCAGCGAGGCCGTCGGGTTGGCAAATCCGCCCGGCATCAAGGTTGAGCTGTGACGTGGAGCCCGTAGGGCGAAGCACCGGATTTCACGCTGCCAAGAAAAGCCTCTAGTGAGGAGGTCGGCGCCAGTACCGCAAACCGACACAGGTAGGCGAGATGAGAATTCTAAGACGCGCGGGATAACTCTCGTTAAGGAACTCGGCAAAATGGTCCCGTAACTTCGGGAGAAGGGACGCTTATGGCAACATAAGCCGCAGTGAATAGGCCCAAACGACTGTTTAGCAAAAACACAGGTCTCTGCTAAATCGCAAGATGAAGTATAGGGGCTGACGCCTGCCCGGTGCTGGAAGGTTAAGGGGATGTGTCATCGCAAGAGAAGCACTGAACCGAAGCCCCAGTAAACGGCGGCCGTAACTATAACGGTCCTAAGGTAGCGAAATTCCTTGTCGGGTAAGTTCCGACCCGCACGAAAGGCGTAACGATTTGGGCACTGTCTCAACGAGAGACCCGGTGAAATCATAGTACCTGTGAAGATGCAGGTTACCCGCGACAGGACGGAAAGACCCCATGGAGCTTTACTACAGCCTGATATTGAGGCTTTGTACGCGATGTACAGGATAGGTGGGAGTTTGTGAAGCCGGAGCGCCAGCTTCGGTGGAGACACCCTTGGGATACCACCCTTTGCGTATAGAGTCTCTAACTCGCAGCCGTGATCCGGCTGGAGGACCGTGTCAGGCGGGTAGTTTGACTGGGGCGGTCGCCTCCTAAACAGTAACGGAGGCGCCCAAAGGTTCCCTCAGAATGGTTGGAAATCATTCGAAGAGTGCAAAGGCAGAAGGGAGCTTGACTGCGAGACCTACAAGTCGAGCAGGGACGAAAGTCGGGCTTAGTGATCCGGTGGTTCCGCATGGAAGGGCCATCGCTCAACGGATAAAAGCTACCCTGGGGATAACAGGCTGATCTCCCCCAAGAGTCCACATCGACGGGGAGGTTTGGCACCTCGATGTCGGCTCATCGCATCCTGGGGCTGGAGTAGGTCCCAAGGGTTGGGCTGTTCGCCCATTAAAGCGGTACGCGAGCTGGGTTCAGAACGTCGTGAGACAGTTCGGTCCCTATCCGTCGTGGGCGCAGGAAATTTGAGGAGAGCTGTCCTTAGTACGAGAGGACCGGGATGGACGCACCGCTGGTGTACCAGTTGTTCCGCCAGGAGCATCGCTGGGTAGCTACGTGCGGACGGGATAAGTGCTGAAAGCATCTAAGCATGAAGCCCCCTCCGAGATGAGATTTCCCTTTGAGCAATCAAGAAAGACCCCTCAGAGACGATGAGGTAGATAGGTCATGGGTGGAAGCGTGGTGACACGTGGAGCTGAATGATACTAATCGGTCGAGGCTTTGATCTAGTCTA
>NZ_JACSKE010000014.1:0-1425 GCF_018617435.1 Exiguobacterium sp. s34
CGAGACGGTTTTGTGTGGCACCTAGTTTCGAACGTTCTCCTGAGACCGTTTCGATTGCTGTATTGATTGTCGTAATAGCTGTGTTAGCTGCTGCTTGTGTAGAAACATCAATTCCAATAGTAGCTGCTTCACCCGTCCCAGTAGCTACAGCTAAAGTAGTAGCATCCATTGCACCAATTGTTAGTGTCAGGTTTTGGCTAGCATTTGCTCCAATGTGGAACACTTTACCGTCTGCGTCTGATCCATCAAGCAATTTCTGAGTATTAAATTCTGTATTTGCAGAAATACGTGTAATTTCTTTTGCGAGCTGTGTAACTTCTTTCTGAATTTCGCCACGATCTTCTGTCGTGTTCGTGTCATTCGACGATTGAACCGCAAGCTCGCGCATGCGTTGGAGAATCGAGTGCGTCTCGTTCAAGGCGCCCTCTGCCGTTTGAATCATTGAAATGCCATCTTGTGCATTTTTAGAGGCCATATCGAGACCACGGATTTGCCCGCGCATCTTCTCAGAGATGGCGAGACCCGCCGCGTCGTCACCAGCACGGTTGATGCGGAGACCTGAAGACAATTTCTCCATCGCTTTGCCCGTCTGTGCCGTGTTGAATGACATGTTGCGATGTGCGTTCATCGAGTTAAGGTTGTGGTTGATAATCATTGTAAGTTCCCTCCATAGGTGTGATTTGGCCAAGTCCTTTTGGCCGTCTTAGTTTATTGGCTTACTGCTTAACGAAGAAGTTGGAGCACGGCTTGCGGCTGTTGGTTCGATTGGGCCATCATCGCCTGCGCCGCTTGGTTCAAGATGTTGTTCTTCGTGAAGTTCATCATCTCTTTCGCCATGTCGACGTCACGGATGCGTGACTCGGCAGCCTGGAGATTCTCCGCTGATGTGCTCAAGTTGTTGATCGTGTGCTCGAGACGGTTTTGTGTGGCACCCAATTTCGAACGCTCACCTGATACCATTTCAATAGCATCATTTACAACTGTGATTGCAGCATTTGAACCATCAAGTAATCCACCAGTTGTAGTAGCTACATCATCAACATTTGCAACTGCTAAATCAGTTAATTTGGTACCAGCGCCAGTAGTTCCTAAAGTAGAGCTGTCCATTTGAGAAATGCTTAGAACCAATGTCTGTCCCGCATTTGCTCCAATATGGAAATTCAAATCAGCTGCTCCTGCAACCCCTGAAGTTGCGTCCGCTGCACCATTCAAAAGTTTCTTTGTATTGAACTCTGTGTCCGTTGAAATACGATCGACTTCTTCAATGAGTTGGTTGAACTCTTTTTGAAGCTCTTTTCGATCAGTTAACGTGTTCGTATCGTTCGAACCTTGAACCGCAAGCTCACGCATGCGTTGGAGAATTGAGTGTGTCTCGTTCAAGGCGCCCTCTGCCGTCTGGATCAACGAGATGCCGTCCTGTGCGTT
>NZ_JACSKE010000015.1:0-978 GCF_018617435.1 Exiguobacterium sp. s34
ATAGCTCTTAAATTGACGAAGCTTGCGCTTCATTCAAAAATTGTAAAACTTATTTTTGCCTCATCGTTCAGTTTTCAAAGTTCGTCTGTGAAAATAAAATTGGTGGAGCCTAGCGGGATCGAACCGCTGACCTCCTGCGTGCAAGGCAGGCGCTCTCCCAGCTGAGCTAAGGCCCCATAAAAGTGATGATGGTCGGGAAGACAGGATTCGAACCTGCGACCCCTTGGTCCCAAACCAAGTGCTCTACCAAGCTGAGCTACTTCCCGTAAAAATGGTGCACCCTGAGAGATTCGAACTCCCGGCCTTTAGATTCGTAGTCTAACGCTCTATCCAGCTGAGCTAAGGGTGCGAGACGAATAATCATCATGGGAAAAATATTAATGGTACCGAGGGCCGGACTTGAACCGGCACGAGGAAACCCTCGCAGGATTTTAAGTCCTGTGCGTCTACCAATTCCGCCACCCCGGCAAGGTATAATTTCTAGCGGTAGACTTTTTGAAAAGATCAAATGGTGCCGGCGAAAGGATTCGAACCCTCGACCCTCTGATTACAAGTCAGATGCTCTACCAACTGAGCTACACCGGCAGGTGTAAATGGTGGAGGATGACGGGATCGAACCGCCGACCCCCTGCTTGTAAGGCAGGTGCTCTCCCAGCTGAGCTAATCCTCCAATATGTAGCCTGGCAACGTCCTATCCTCACAGGGGGAGATCCCCCAACTACTTTCGGCGCTGAGACGCTTAACTTTCGTGTTCGGCATGGGAACGGGTGTGGCCGTCTCGCTATCGCCACCAGACAAATATTATATTAACATTATCTTAAAATAATGTCAACATGTTTTTTTTAGAGAGATTGTTCCCTGAAAACTGAGGATTCATCAACACAAACCATTAGACTAGATCAAAGCCTCGACCGATTAGTATCATTCAGCTCCACGTGTCACCACGCTTCCACCCATGACCTATCTACCTCATCGTCT
>NZ_JACSKE010000016.1:0-901 GCF_018617435.1 Exiguobacterium sp. s34
ATGGTGCGGTCGAGAGGACTTGAACCTCCACGGTGTTAACCACCACTAGGCCCTCAACCTAGCGCGTCTACCGATTCCGCCACGACCGCGTATTAAGATGGAGCGGAAGACGGGATTCGAACCCGCGACCCCGACCTTGGCAAGGTCGTATTCTACCACTGAACTACTTCCGCATAAGTATTTAGAGATGCGGGTGAAGGGACTCGAACCCCCACGTCAAAGACACTAGATCCTAAGTCTAGCGCGTCTACCAATTCCGCCACACCCGCATATGAAATTACGTATTTAATAAAATATTAATGAGAAATGGTGAGCCATGCAGGGCTCGAACCTGCGACCCTCTGATTAAAAGTCAGATGCTCTACCAACTGAGCTAATGGCTCATTAAAATTTTAATGGGGCGGCTGAAGGGAATTGAACCCTCGAATGCCGGAATCACAATCCGGTGCGTTAACCACTTCGCCACAACCGCCATGAAAAAATGGTGCCGGCGAAAGGATTCGAACCCTCGACCCTCTGATTACAAGTCAGATGCTCTACCAACTGAGCTACACCGGCGCGTTATATGGTGGCTTTGGACGGAATCGAACCGCCGACACAAGGATTTTCAGTCCTTTGCTCTACCAACTGAGCTACAAAGCCATAAGTATTAAATTAAAAATGGCGGTCCCGACGGGATTCGAACCCGCGATCTTCTGCGTGACAGGCAGACATGTTAACCCCTACACCACGGGACCGTTTTAAGTCATATCGACTTTACCTATTTTAAAGGTCATTTTATGTAAAGTCAATAACTTTTTTAAAAAAATAAAGCCTGGCAACGTCCTATCCTCACAGGGGGAGATCCCCCAACTACTTTCGGCGCTGAGACGCTTAACTTCCGTGTTCGGCATGGGAACGG
>NZ_JACSKE010000017.1:0-817 GCF_018617435.1 Exiguobacterium sp. s34
GAAGTGGGAGCTTCTTGGGAAGACCGTACTTTTACTAGCCACGGTTGTTTACCAAGCTCGTCGGGCAGTCCCTGCCCTGAAGGAATTCGTTTTAGTTTGCCAACATCAACAGATTGATGCTTGCGTTGATGTCACGGTCATGATGCACGCCACAGGCACACGTCCATTCACGGACATCCATCGCCTTCTTCTCGCCTTTTACGCCGCAAGTGGAACAGATCTGCGTCGATGCGTACCAGGGGTCTGCCTTGATGAGTGTCCGTCCGTAGAAGTTTGATTTGTATTCGAGTTGCCGGACGAACTCGTACCAGCTGACATCCCCGATGGACTTAGCTACCTTGTGGTTCTTCATCATGTCCTTCGACTTCAATGTCTCCACGACGATGACTTGGTTCTCGTCAACGATCCGTCTCGACAGTTTGTGAAGGAAGTCCTTGCGTTGGTTGGCGATCTTTTCGTGTTTCTTGGCCAAAAGTAATTTGGCTTTTTCACGATTCTTGCTTCCAATCTTCTTTCGCGACAGCGCCCGTTGCGCCTTCTTGACCTTCTCTTCTGACTTACGAAGGAAACGAGGGTTTTCGATCTTCTCAGAAACCATTTCGTTATTCGTCATAATCGCGAAGTGCTCCAAACCGAGATCGATCCCGACCTTGTTCTTGGCTGGAATCCGTGGTTCATCGTCCTGTTTGACGAGGATGGAGATGAAGAACTTGCCCGTCCTCGTCATCGAGACCGTCGCCGACCGGATGACGCCCTCAAACGAGCGATGTTGTTCGAACTTCACGAAGCCGATTTTAGGAAGTCTCACCTTGCCGTC
>NZ_JACSKE010000018.1:0-406 GCF_018617435.1 Exiguobacterium sp. s34
GAGACCGTCGCCGACCGGATGACGCCCTCAAACGAGCGATGTTGTTCGAACTTCACGAAGCCGATTTTAGGAAGTCTCACCTTGCCGTCCTCGATGCGGATCGTGCCATGCTGGTTGTTCGTCGTGTAGGAGGCGCGCGACCGCCGTCTCGATTTGAAGGCAGGGAAACCGCCCGTCCCGGCGAAGAACTTCGTGAACGCGGTGTCGAGGTTCAGCTTCGCGTTCGCGAGCGCGAGGCTGTCCGCCTCGGCGAGGAACGGGAACAGGGGCTTGTAGGAGGCGGGTGTCGCCGGTTTCCGTCTCGTTCCGTTCCCCGCTTTCACCTCCTCGCGGATGGCGATGCGGTCCTCGAGCAACTTGTTGTAGATGAACCGGGCGCAGCCGATGGTCTTGATGAGGAACTCGG
>NZ_JACSKE010000019.1:0-397 GCF_018617435.1 Exiguobacterium sp. s34
GCAAGCTCACGCATGCGTTGGAGAATTGAGTGTGTCTCGTTCAAGGCGCCCTCTGCCGTCTGGATCAACGAGATGCCGTCCTGTGCGTTCTTTGCTCCCATGTCGAGACCACGGATTTGCCCGCGCATCTTTTCAGAGATAGCGAGACCCGCCGCGTCGTCACCAGCACGGTTGATGCGGAGACCTGAAGACAATTTCTCCATCGCTTTGCCCGTCTGTGATGTGTTGAATGACATGTTGCGATGTGCGTTCATCGAGTTAAGGTTGTGGTTGATAATCATTGTAAGTTCCCTCCATAGGTGTGATTCGGCCAAGTCCTTTTGGCCGTCTTAGTTTATTGGCTTACTGCTTAACGAAGAAGTTGGAGCACGGCTTGCGGCTGTTGGTTCGATTGGGC
>NZ_JACSKE010000020.1:0-373 GCF_018617435.1 Exiguobacterium sp. s34
ATCTAGCGTCTAAGACACACGGTCCATTATGGACCATATGTGAAATTGGTTTTTGATGTCTTGATGAATCTTCAGTTTTCAAGGAACAAAAGTGGAGCCTAGCGGGATCGAACCGCTGACCTCCTGCGTGCAAGGCAGGCGCTCTCCCAGCTGAGCTAAGGCCCCGTATTAGAATTGTTCATAAAAATGGTGGGCCTAAGTGGACTCGAACCACCGACCTCACGCTTATCAGGCGTGCGCTCTAACCGGCTGAGCTATAGGCCCTCATAGAGAGGTTTTGGTCTCTCAAAACTGAACGATGGGCAATGCCACATGGGCATTTTCCTTAGAAAGGAGGTGATCCAGCCGCACCTTCCGATACGGCTACCTTGTT
>NZ_JACSKE010000003.1:0-466248 GCF_018617435.1 Exiguobacterium sp. s34
AATTTGTGAAGCAAATAAGTGGCGAGTAGTTCACCATTTAGCATATGAGAAACGGTCTGGCTTGAAGGCATGCCAGATATTCTGTATAATACAAACGCCTAGAAAGTAGAAATGATTACGATTTATCAAATGAGAGAAGGGATTAGATGACAGCATCCGTCGTCAAATTAAACGATGTGTCCTACTACTATGATGGGACACCGGCCTTACAACAAGTTTCGATTGATATTCGACAAGGGGACTTCGTCGCAATCGTTGGAGAAAACGGTTCTGGGAAGTCGACATTGATTCGAACGATTCTTGGTTTACTCCATCCACAACAAGGATCCGTCGAACTGTTCGGCAAGCCGATTTCGCAGTTTAAAGACAAGTCTCGTATCAGTTACGTTTCCCAAAAAGCGGCTTCATTTAACTCGGGATTCCCGGTTACCGTTGAAGAAGTTGTGGCGATGGGAAGATATGGCCGCCTCGGTTTATTCAAGCGTCTCAAAATGGAGGACCAGGCAGCGATTCAAAATGCATTAGAAACGGTCAACATGTGGCAGTTCCGCCATCGTAAAATTGGAGACTTGTCAGGAGGACAACAACAACGCGTCTTTATCGCACGGGCGATGGTAAACCAACCTGACCTTTTGATTTTAGACGAGCCGACGGTTGGCGTTGACCAGAAACATTTACAGGATTTTTATGAAGTGTTGCATATGCTCAGAGAACACACGACGTGTACGTTTGTTCTCGTCACTCACGACTTAAACGTTGTAACAGACCTCGTTACGAAAGTCGTCCATCTCGACCGTGGGCGCTTAGCATGTAATTGTGGTCTCCGAGAGTATAGTGAGCTCGGTGAATTGGCAACGTCTATCAAGCCATATCCGGTGAAAGTGCTTGTTCATGAGGGTACAACATGATTGCAGACCTTTGGACATACAGTTTTCTACGCTATGCGTTCATTGCAGCGCTTGTCATCGGTTTTACGGCGCCACTCATCGGTTCATTCGTCGTCGTAAGACGAATGAGCTTGATTGCCGACGCGCTGTCCCATATGACACTTGCCGGTATTTCATTCAGTTTGTTTCTCGGGCAATACATCGCCCTGTTCGCGGACCTCAACCCGCTCTATATGGGAACGTTAATCTCAGTATTGGCGGCACTTGGACTCAACTGGTTACGAAGTAAATATGTACACTTCCAGGAACTATCGATTCCAATCATGATGTCAGCTGGGATGGGATTGAGTGCAATCTTTATCTCTCTATCGAGAGGGTTCTCCGTGGATTTGTCGACGCTTCTGTTCGGATCGATTTCTGCAGTGAGTCAATCAGACATCACGTTGATTGTCAGTGTAGCGGTTTTAACGGTCCTCGTGATTTTTATCTTCTATAAACAGTTACTTTTCTTGTCATTTGATGAAGAGCAAGCGAAAGTGTCAGGACTACCGAGTACGATGCTCCATCTATTGTTCATGTTCATTGTGGCACTTGTGATCGCTGTCAGTATGCGAATCGTCGGTACACTCCTCGTATCTAGTTTGATTGCGTTACCGGTTGCAGCGGCGTTACGATTCACCTCAAGCTTCAAACAGACGATCCTTTGGTCAATCATCTTCGGTGAAGTTGCGACAATCGGCGGACTCGTCCTCGCTTATGACCTTGATGTTGCGCCAGGTGGAGTCATCGTCTTGATCGCGGTCGGCATCTTAGCTGGGGTCATGGTTCTTGAGAACGTGATGAGTTTTAGGAAAAAGGGGGCACAACATGAATGAGACTGAACAATTGAATCGTCTTCGTGCGTCTTCTTTGAAAGTCACGCCGAAACGTCTTGAAATGTACGCCTTTCTCTCTGAGGAAGATCGCTATATCAGCGCTAAAGAAGTGCTGGAATATATGCGAGATAAGCATCCGACGATGAGTTTTGATACGGTATATCGAAACCTCAAGTCATTTGCTGAGGAGGGGCTTCTTGAGGCGACGGAGCTTGAAGGAGAAAAATCATTTCGTGTCACCTGTGGCACGTCACATCATCATCACCATTTAATTTGTCGAAGTTGTGGAAAGACAAAGCTCCTCGATTTATGTCCGATGCGATTTGTGGAAACGGTCGATCCTGAATTCGAAGTGGTCGATCATAAATTCGAGATATATGGGTATTGTAAGGAATGTAAGCAAAAGGGATTGAATTGATTCAATCCCTTTTTTGTATCGAAAGGGGAGGTCAGATGATTTACACAGCTGCAGAAATCAAACAGATTGATCAAACCGCCAACCAAAACGGAATGCCCGATACGGTATTGATGGAACGAGCAGCCTCGGCAATTGTACCGAAGATTCAAATCGATTCGTCTTCAACCGTTCTAGTGATTTGTGGGAAAGGAAACAACGGAGGAGACGGATGGGTCGTCGCTAGAGAGCTTGCGATGAAAGGTCATGAAGTGAGCGTGTGGTCACCACTTGGGGAAAGTAAATCTGAGGCCGCATCGGCGCATTCCGCCTATGCGTCATCGTTTGTTCAAATCATAGAGCAACCGATCTCTACGGACGTCATCATCGATGCCTTGTTCGGTGTCGGGTTATCGGGAGCAGTTACAGGAAAAGCAAGAGACGTCATCGAATGGGTGAACCAACAATCGGCGAAGGTGTTGTCGATCGATGTCCCTTCAGGTATGCCGAGTGACCACGCCCGTGAGTTTGACGGCTTGGCTGTTCAGGCGAACCATACTTATTCCTTACACGGTTATAAACGGACAGCGTTTTTAAACCGTACTGCGCCGTATTATGGACAACTTGAACGAATTGACATCGGGCTCCCACATACAGCGGACTGGCGTATGTTGAACGAATCGGATTTTGAACGATCACTTCTAATGCGAGATCGTTACAGCCATAAAACGGATTATGGGCATGGCATGCTGATTGGAGGGAGTCGTCATCTTCTCGGGGCGCCGTTTATGGCGGGCCGTGCGGCACTACGTTCTGGCATCGGCCTGTTAAACCTTTCGATTCCGAGAGAGGCAAGCCCCCTCATATCGACGTTACCTGAAGCGATGTACAATCAACATTCAGATCAATTGGAAAAAACATATGATGCGATTGCAATCGGTCCTGGAATGGTAGAGGGGGAAGGGGTGGATCATATTTGGCAACAAGTAACTCGACAGTCTTGTCCCGTCATTGTAGACGCGGGAGCATTATCGAAGAGGCGACTTGAGACCCGGGGACCGCTCATCCTTACTCCACACCCTGGTGAATTTTCTAAACTGACAGGTAAGTCGGTCGAAGAGATTGAAAGTGACCGTTTCACGATTGCCTCCGAATTTGCGAAAGAGTATCGAGTCCATTTGATTTTAAAAGGAACGTTTACACTCATCGTCGCCCCAGACGGAACAGGTGCCGTCAATACAGTTGAAGCCTCTGCTCTTGCCAAAGGAGGAAGTGGGGACGTATTGACCGGGATTTTACTTGCACTATGGGCACGTGAAGGGGGAACATGGTCACCGAATGAACAAGCCGTGCTATGGCATGCGCTCGCGGCTAAATCGATCAGTCAGACGATTCATCCAGCAAGCGTACTCGCAAGCGATGTGATTGAAGAACTTGGTCGTATATAAAAAGAAGGCATTCCAGTTTACTGGACGGGAATGCCTTTTAGCGTTGATTGAGAATCATTTGTTTTTCGATGTGGGCAATCTGATGATGGGCTTCGCGCCACGTTGAAATACGTGTCACGCCTTCGGGCAGCGTTTTACGATTATAGGGAGCATCGAACAATAGTACGGGAATGGATGTCTCTTCATGGATGGAAATTGCATTTTCATAACGGTCCTCCATGAATAGTTCGAGTGACAAGTCTTTGACGACATTGATTTTATCGTGTGACCCGGTCATCACCAGTGAATCGAGTGGAAGTCGGTGACTCGTGATCCATTCTTCCGTGACTGGTCGAACCGCCTCGCTTCTTGCAGTCACGTAATGAAGATGATGCTCGTCCTTCAACTTCCACAGTACTTCTAAAACATCAGAGTGGGGAAGGGAACGACGATAAATCGCTTCCTCATGGCCTTCTTCAATCATAAACTTCCAAAACTCATGTTGTTCCATCGTGGTGTACGTATGCAACTCATACTCCGTCGCACGATGATAATCAATGGAATAACCGAGTGCTTCATTCATGTATATAAAACAACTTTTAGGGTCCGTAACGGTTCCATCTAAATCAATGCCGATTCGCATCTCATCACTCCTCCTCACATGCCCTCTATTCTATCAAAAACCCGCACGGTTGCAACCGTGCGGGAATGTTAATTCATTAATTAGATTGATTAGCAAGCTCTTGTTCTTCGCGCTCACGCTCAGCCATTTTCTCGGCAGCGATTGCATCGATCTCTTTTTTCAATTCCTCGACCATCGTAGCTTCAGGAACTTTACGGATAATCTTACCGTGGCGGAAAAGAAGACCTTCATTGCGGGCACCAGCGATACCGATATCAGCCTCACGGGCTTCACCAGGACCGTTTACTGCGCATCCTAGAACGGCAACTTTAATGTTGACGTTAATATTTTGGATATATTCCTCGACTTCTTTTGCAATCGAAATCAAATCGATTTCGATACGACCACATGTCGGACAAGAAATCAATGTTGCAGCGTTCGCTGCAAGACCGAATGACTTGAGCACTTCTTTCGCAACTTTCACTTCTTCTACCGGGTCATCTGAAAGCGAGACACGAACCGTTGAACCGATTCCGAGTGAGAGGATTGCACCAAGTCCAGCTGCTGATTTAAGTGAGCCAGAGAAGAGTGGTCCTGATTCCGTGATCCCGACGTGAAGCGGGTAATCAAACGTTTTCGCAGCGAGCGTGTACGCTTCAAGTGCCAAGTTCACGTCAGAGGCTTTGAGCGAGATAATTGTGTTATAGAATCCGAGATCTTCGAGAATCTTCACGTGATGCATTGCGCTCTCGACCATTCCTTGTGCAGTCGGATAGCCATACTTTTCAAGGAATTGTTTTTCGAGTGATCCAGCGTTGACACCGATTCGAATCGGAATACCTTTTGCTTTCGCAGCGTTTACGACAGCCTCGACTTTTTCACGGCGACCGATGTTACCCGGGTTGATGCGGATTTTATCGACGCCACTTTCGATGGCTTTTAAAGCAAGCTTATAGTCGAAGTGAATATCGACGACGAGCGGGATGTTGATGCGGCTCTTGATTTCAGCGAGTGCGTCAGCTGCACGTTCGTCTGGACATGCCACGCGAACAACTTGACACCCAGCCTCTTCTAGACGTTTAATTTCGGCGACTGTCGCCTCGACGTCGTGAGTTTTTGTTGTGGTCATAGATTGAATGACGACTTCGTTCGATCCTCCGATAATCAAGTTACCGACACGAATCGGACGAGTTAATGAACGATGCAAAATTTCTGACATATACGTAATCTCCTTCTTTTGGAAAGATTCCAATCGATTTAAGAAAATAAGGTTTCTTCATTATCATAACGAAAAGAATGTGAAAAAGCATCTAGGATGCGTAATGGATGTGTGCTCTTTACAAACTCTAACGCTATCTTAACATCTACTTCATAATTTTCCACCGTCTCAAGACCGATATAAAGGCGAGAATAGAAAAAGAGGTGACATCACATGAAGTGGGTCTTTAAACGGAATTTAAGTGAGAAGGCGAAACTACACAATCGATCGAATCGACAGTTCAAAATGGCGCACCGTCTCCAATGGACACTCATGCCGATTATTTTACTTGTCTTTACCATTACATTTAGTTGGTTCGCCATAAAGTCGGAACAACTGTTGTCCGCAGAAATCGAGCAACGCCTCATGCGGGAAGTCACAGTCATGCGAGAATCGGTGAAAACCTCCTACAACGCGTATGTCGCAAACGAGAAGCAACTAAATCGTTCATTGAAGTCCACTTATATGCAACAAGCTTCTATTCTATCAGGAGATGAATTCGAAGCCGCACAATTTTTAGTACGTGGAGATTCTGTTGATCAATTGAGTGGATCAAAAGGGATGAAGACAGAGCAGATTGTGGAGAAAGTTTCACAAACGATGAATACGGAAGTGGAAGAGACAGAAGAATTGTTAATGGCTTCAGTTACGATACCAGAACTAAAAGCAGATTACGTTCTCGTCGTCACGAAAGAATCTGCGCTCGGTCCAATGACTGAATTGCGACAATATATCATTTTCATCTTATTGATTGCGATGATTGGGATGGCCATCCTCTTCACACGATTCATTCATCGCGAAGTCAAACCGTTGAGTATATTGGCCCATTCATTGCGCCACGCCGTTGAAACGCGTCGATTCGATGATGTGGCACTCGGAGCAAAATCAAAAGAAATACATATACTCGAAACCGAGTTCAACACATTCATTCATTTATGGAATCAGTCCATGGACATGATGGGCAAGACAGCGAGCGCATTTCATCAAAGTCTTCCGGTTTTTAAAAAAGAACTGATGAACAGCCATCACCAAGTTGAACAATTCCGTGAAGTTGCGGCAACAGTTGAACATACGAGTCATTCGTATCAGTCAGTGACGAGCGATTCCACATTTAAAATGAGAGAAGTCACACAACAAATCGAAACGCTGGAACATCAAATTTCGAGTGTGGACGACCGTGGTAATCGACTGAAATCCATTTTACATGAAGAGCTTGAAACGTTCTCTTCCGTGAAAGAGGCGAGTGATTATGTCGAGCAACAAGTGGAGAGCATTCAACAAAAACTTGTGGAAAGTGAGTCGAACTCCTCAAAAGCGGATGAGGCACTAAAGAGCATCCTTTCGGTGTCGGCAGCCACGAAGATGTTGTCGCTAAACGCGTCGATTGAGGCGGCTCGAGCTGGTGAGCACGGTAAGGGGTTTGCCGTTGTCGCTAGCGAGGTCGGAAATCTTGCAAAAATGACGAGTGAAGCAACGTTACTCGCAGTCCATGCCATTGAAGCACTGAACGAAGAACGAAAAGACTTACTATTAGAAGTCAATGATTTTATAAAAGAAGTACATGTATTAAAAGATGCCGTTTTTCGAGTGGAAGGTGGGATTGAGGTCATTGACCGTGAAATCAAGGTTCAGTTAGATGAGTTTCAGTCCATCACGGATCAAACCTCACACACAGGAAGACAGCTCTTGCAATTAATTGAATCAAATGAGCGGTTGCGAGAAATCAGTTCGTTACTCGAACGAAAGTTATTTGAGCTGAACGATGGTGTCGATCGGTGGTCACATGTTCAGTCCGCTTTACAATCTGCAGGTACGGATTTGGGCGACCAAAGTGATGCGTTGAATCGGACGTTAGAGGAATTATCACCAAAATAAAAACAACGACGAGCGTTTACGAAGACGCTTGTCGTTGTTTTTTTTGTGGCACTTTCGTTAAAGGGTAGGTGATATATCCGAGTCCAATGACGAAACCAATCGATATAAGGGAAGGGTTCATATGGTATAACGTCACTAATAAAATAGTCGGAATGAATGTCATCGACACGGTATATGGCCAAGCTTGACGGTAGGCCCACATGTTTTTCGAGTAGACTTTTGTAAACAACTGAACGTATAAAGCCATGATGGCGACCCACAGTAAATAGAAAAAGAAGATGGCGAATCCATGTAAGAATAGCCACATCGGAATGAAAAAGTCAGGACGAATCACAACAAAGTCCAAGACGGTGATCAGGAGCGTCAACACGAGAGTGGCTCCCATATAGGCATGAAGCGGAGCGAGTCGAAGGCGTAGTGTTCGCTTTGATGGCACTAAACTTGTTCGAAGGAACGTAAAGATGGTGGACAACATGCTAAAAACTCCAATCTGTTATATTACAACTAATAGAAAAATGGTTAAAATAGTACAGTGTTTTAATAAAACTTTTACATAAAACGTGTTTACATGAAGACGCCGATGAAGGCATAATGAGTAGGGCATTAAAAACCAAGCAAATCCAACCAATTCTTAATTAAAAGGAGTACAAAAATCGTGGAATACAATTTGCAAGAAATGTTATTCATGTTTTTTGGAGGTCTAGGGATCTTCCTCTTCGGGATCAAATCGATGGGAGACGGACTCCAAAAGTCTGCAGGGAATCGCCTGCGTGACATCCTAGATAAGTATACAACGAATCCATTCCTTGGTGTACTCGCCGGGATCATCGTTACTGTATTGATTCAATCTTCTTCAGGTACAACCGTTATTACGGTCGGACTTGTTAGCGCCGGCTTCATGACACTCCGTCAAGCAATCGGAGTCATCATGGGGGCAAACATCGGTACAACGGTGACGGCATTTATCATCGGATTCGATGTCGGTGAGTATTCACTCCCGATGATTGCAATCGGTGCAGTCTTACTCTTCTTCTTTAAGAAAGAGCGTTACCAGCACCTTGGACAAGTTATTTTTGGCCTCGGGGCATTGTTCTATGGTCTTGAGTTGATGGGTGACGGAATGCGTCCGCTCCGCTCAAGTGAGTATTTCATCGACTTGACGCAATCAATGAGTGACAATCCGTTCCTCGGTGTCATCGTCGGTACGGTATTTACAGTCATCGTCCAGTCATCTTCTGCAACAATCGGAATTTTGCAAGAGCTCTATGCGGGTGGTTCAATCGACTTGGATGCCGCTCTTCCGGTATTGTTTGGTGACAACATTGGTACGACAATCACAGCCATTTTGGCATCAATCGGTGCATCAGTTGCCGCACGTCGTGCAGCTGCAGCGCACGTTATCTTTAACTTAATCGGAACGACAATCTTCATGATTTTGTTAATTCCGTTCACAAACTATATTTATTGGATTACAGACTTCTTGGCAATTGAAGACAAGATGCAAATTGCATTCGCACACGGTACGTTTAACGTCGTCAACACATTCGTCCAGTTCTGGTTCATCGGGTCGATTGCGTGGATCGTGACGAAATTGGTGCCGGGTGAAGATTCAATCGTCGATACGAAAGCACAGCATTTGGATCCAATCTTCATTCAACAGTCGCCATCGATCGCAGTGGAACAAGCGAAATACGAAGTCATCCGAATGGGAGATTTCGCAAAACTTGGTCTTGACGAAGCGCGTAACTATTTGACAACAGGGGATAAAAAGCACTCTGAAAAGTCTGCGCATATCGAAGAAGCATTGAACTCGTTGAATGCGAAAATTACAGATTACCTCGTAAAATTGGCAGCTGTCGATTTGACCGAGCAAGAATCACAAGAACACAAGACGCTCATGCATGCGATCAACGATATCGAACGAATCGGTGACCACGTTGAAAACATCATTGAGTTGATTGACTATAAGACTGCTACGAAAGTGACACTTTCAGCAGATGCTCAAAAAGAATTGACTGAAATGTATGACCTCACACGCGAAACGTTAGAGAAATCACTTCAGACGTTAGCGAGCGGTGACATGGTCGAAGCACGTAAAGTCATCGAAATGGAAGCGAAACTCGATATGCTCGAGCGTCAATTCCGTAAAAACCATGTTGTTCGCTTGAACACGGGTGCTTGTGATGGACAAGCAGGTATGTTCTTTGTCGACATGCTCTCAAACCTTGAGCGGATCGGTGACCATGCCATGAACATCACAGAAATCACACTTGAAGACGCGAACGAAGTAACTGTATAAAGATGGAGCACTCCGGCTAAATAGTCGGAGTGTTTTTCTGTACTTAGCAAGGAATTTTCCTTGACACTGTATAACATATTCAGTATATTATTACTGTATAACAACATGGCGGTGTAGCTCAGCTGGCTAGAGCGTACGGTTCATACCCGTGAGGTCGTGGGTTCGACTCCCTCCGCCGCTACTTATAAGGACCCTTAGCTCAGCTGGTTAGAGCAGACGGCTCATAACCGTCCGGTCGTAGGTTCAAGTCCTACAGGGTCCATTCCAAAACAACTTTCATTTTGTGAAAGTTGTTTTTTTGTTTTCAATCTAAATTTCATGGGTAAATACTCGTTAGCATTTTGTTTTTTGAAAAATATGAAATGAGGCGGACAAAATGGAACGAAATCACACCATGATGCAGTTTTTTGAATGGCATGTCGAAGCGGATCAAAAACATTGGAAGCGGTTAAAAGAGAGAGCAGAAGATTTAAATAAAGCCGGAATTACAGCGCTCTGGTTACCTCCTGTCACAAAAGGACAGAGTGATAAGGACACGGGGTACGGCATTTATGACTTATATGATTTAGGTGAGTTCGATCAAAAAGGATCGATTGCCACAAAATATGGCACGAAGAAAGAACTTCTTGAAGCGACATCGTTCTGTCAGCAAGAACTAGGGATGCAAATTTATATGGACGTCGTTATGAACCATAAAGCAGGTGCGGATGCGACCGAGAAGTTTGAAGTATTAGAAGTGGATCCGGATGACCGCACGAAAGTCCTTTCAGATGAGCCTTTTGAAATCGAGGGATGGACAAAGTTTGATTATGAAGCCCGGGATGGGAAATATTCTTCGTTCAAATGGGACTTCACTCATTTTAATGGGACCGATTACGATGCGGCGACAGACCGTTCCGGGATTTTCTTCATTGTTGGAGAAAACAAGAGATGGAATGATAATGTCGATGATGAATTCGGTGTGTATGATTATTTGATGTTCGCGAACATCGATTATCATCATCCTGAAGTCAGGGAAGAAGTGTTGAATTGGGGTAAATGGTTCATTGAGGAAACGAAGTGTGACGGATTCCGATTGGATGCAATCAAACATATCAACTACGATTTCGTCAAAGAGTTCAGTCAAACGATGCGAGAAGAGAAAGGCGACCAATTCTATTTCGTCGGAGAGTTTTGGAAATCAGATCTCGATGCTTGCCGCGAATTTCTCGATAACATCGATTACCACGTCGATTTGTTCGATGTTCCTCTCCACTATAAACTGCATCAAGCCTCGGAGGAAGGTGCCTCGTTCGATATGCGAACCATTTTTGATGACACGCTCGTCCAGTCACACCCGCTTCACGCGGTAACGTTCGTGGACAATCACGATTCACAGCCTGAAGAGGCGCTTGAGTCATGGGTGAAAGATTGGTTCAAGCAAATCGCATACGGTCTCGTTTTACTTCGTAAAGATGGCTATCCATGTGTGTTCTATGGAGATTATTATGGCATAGATGGCCCTCACCCAACCGACGGAATGAAGCTAGCCATCGATACACTTCTTTATGCTCGTCGAGAAAAAGCTTACGGGGAACAGGACGACTATTTCGATGATTCAAACGTCATCGGATGGGTGCGTAAAGGTGTGGAAGAAATTGAACGTTCAGGATGTGCCGTTCTCATCTCAACTTCGGACGAGGCTGAAAAGCGTATGTTCGTCGGGGAAGAGCGAGCTGGTGAAACATGGGTCGACTTGACGAATACGCGTGAAGATAAAATTGAGATTGATGACGAAGGATTTGGGGTATTTAAAGTGGCGGCGGGATCTATTTCAGTCTGGGCGTTACCAGAAGAAGATGTAGAGTGAGGCATTACAATTGAGTCGACCGTCACAAATCTGTTACATTTATAACGAACGATGTTCACAACAATTTTAAGGGGGATTTTAGTAATGGCTAAATTTGAATTACCACAACTTGATTACGCATATGATGCACTCGAACCACACATTGATGCACGCACGATGGAAATCCACCACACGAAACACCACAACACTTACGTCACAAACGTAAACAATGCACTCGAAGGAAAAGACGTGGAGTACTCTTCACTCGAAGACTTGCTCCAAAAAATCGATTCACTTCCTGCTGACATTCAAACTGCTGTCCGTAACAATGGTGGCGGTCACTGGAACCACTCGTTCTTCTGGAAACTCTTGAAGAAAAACGAGAATGGCACACCGTCTGGCGAACTTGCTGCTGCAATCGATGAGTCGTTCGGTAGCTTCGATGCATTCAAAGACGAATTCACAAAAGCTGCAACAACTCGTTTCGGATCTGGATGGGCATGGCTCGTCGTGAAGAACGGTAAACTTGAAGTGACGTCTACACCAAACCAAGATTCACCGATCATGGAAGGCGTTACGCCAATCCTCGGACTTGACGTTTGGGAGCACGCTTACTACTTGAACTACCAAAACCGTCGTCCTGACTATATCAATGCATTCTTCCACGTCATCGACTGGGATTATGTTGCGAAATTGTACGCTGACGCAAAATAAGCCGACAAACCCTGAGATTCTTCATAGAGTCTCGGGTTTTTTTGTGTCTTTCATTAATTTGTAAACAAATTATGATATAGTGAAAAACGGACAAAATAATAGATGACCATGTACTCTATACTATAGAAGGAATCGATTGTGGAAGGAGATAACGGACTTGGCTAAAAATCGTGTGAAAGTGCCGAAAAAACGGCGAAACCACTTACCGTTACGTTTGAATTTGTTATTTTTCATCGTCTTCGTTCTATTTGCGACCTTGATTTTTCGATTAGGTGTCGTTCAAATCGTGAATGGGGAATTGATTGCACGTGAAGTACAAAAAACGGAGTCAAGTAAGATTAAATACGAGGTACCACGAGGGAAAATATATGACCGTAACGGTCAAGTGCTCGCGGATACGATTTCGAACTACTCGATCATGTATCGCCGTTCGCAAGTGACGAAAGCGGATGAACGTTTAGATGTCGCCAAAAAATTGTCAGAAATCGTCGATATTCCAGAAAAGGATCGCAAAATGACGGAACGTGACCGCAAAGACTACTGGATCGCGACGAATCCTGAACTGGCACAAGAACGCACGCAGGCATTGTTGGAAGAGTTGCCAGAAGATGAGCGAGCTGCGTTGTCCAACCAGGACGTGGATCGTCTCTTGCTCGACTCTATCACAGAAGAAGAAATCACGTTCGATGATGCGACCGAAGAAATCATTGCGATTAAGCATAATATGGAGAGCGGATACGCTCTTGATCCACAAGTCATCAAAATCGGCGCAAGCCCGAAAGAGATGGCGGTCATTGAAGAGAACTTAGAAATGTTGCCAGGCGTGAGCGTCGAGCCATACTATCAACGCGACTATCCGTTCGATGAGACGTTCAAGAGCTTCTTAGGAAGTTATCGACAAATCCCGGCCGAGCAACGAGCTTCTTATCAGGCGAAAGGATACGGATTGAACGACCGGGTTGGGACGTCCTACTTGGAGCAACAATATGAAGATGTCCTTCGCGGGACGCCTGCCTACGATGTGTTCACGACATATAAAGGTGAACCGGTCGGAGAGCCGACACGCGTGAGTGGGAACCCAGGGAAAGATATCGTATTGTCGACTGACATTGAATTCCAGAAAGAAGTCGACGAGATTTTGAAAAAAGCGATTCGTGCCGGACGTTCTGGAAGTCCTCATTTCGACCGCGCGTTTGCTGTCGTCATGAACCCGCAGACGGGTGAACTACTCGCCTTGTCAGGACAGGAGCTTGATTTAGAGACGAACGAGTTCAAAGACGTCTCGACAGGGACTGTGCTTCGTGCCAGCCAAATCGGGTCAACCATCAAAGGGGCGACCGTCGCCTATGGATTTGAAGAAGGCGTCGTCGAGCCAGGAGAGTATATTTATGATGCGCCGATAAAAATTGGATCATCTACCAAAGCCTCTTACCGCAATATGGGGAACATTAACGATTTAGATGCACTTGCGATGTCGTCAAATATTTATATGTTCCAAATCGCGTTACGTTTGGCTGACTATTATTCTACCGGACAAATCGTCGGGGATAATGTCACACAAGCATTTGAAACGATGGAACATTACTATAAACAGTTCGGTCTCGGAATCGAGACGGGGATTGATTTACCGTTCGAGTCGATCGGATTCCGTAGCGTTCCCGACCGTGTCACGCTCCTCATGGATATGTCGATCGGACAGTATATCTCGTATACGCCGATCCAATTGGCACAATATACGTCTACGTTAGCGAATGGCGGTTATCGCATTCAGCCACACTTACTAAAAGAAATCATTGAGCCGGGTTCGCTCGATGAAAACAAGAAGCAAGTCGTCAGCACGTTCCAACCAAACGCGTTGAATAAAGTGGATATTCAAGACGAGTATATTGAGCGGGTTCGTGAAGGGTATCGTCAAGGGGTTGAATCTTCGTCTGGTTCATCTCGGATCTTGCAACAGACAGGGATGACTGCGGCCGGTAAGACCGGAACAGCGCAGGCCATTGCTGAAGGTGCAGACGGTCAGGCGAAACGGAACGCAAAAGGGGAACCAATCAAGACGCTGAACTCGAACCACGTCGGTTGGGCACCATTTGATGATCCTGAAATCGCATGGGCGATTATCATGCCTGGACTTGAGGCGGAAGGAATCAACACTCGAGTCGCGCACGATATTATGAAAGCTTACTTTAATTTAGAAGATGTGAATGCAATGCTTCAATGAAAGGAGTCACTTCGGTGGCTTCTTTTTTTGTCTTTACAATTCTTTTACGTTCCGTTTATTTCTCGTTAATAGAAGTTCATTAGGATATTAATTGTAGGACAGAACAACAGATCCACAACAAAAATCAAAGCAAACTCAAGGAGGACGTCACAAATGTCTTGGATGAAAAAATCAGCTTTATTCGCTTCAATCACTTCGGTCGCACTCGTAGGTGCAGCCTGTGGGAACAATGAAGAAGGTGGCGCTGCTGAAGGCGAAGGGCTCTCAGGAAAAGTCGTCATGGACGGATCATCAACTGTATTCCCAATCATGGAAGCAGTCGCAGAAGAATATTCAGCTGAGCAACCAGAAGTTGAAGTGACGGTCGGTGTCTCTGGTACAGGTGGTGGCTTCAAACGCTTCGTGACAGGCGAGACAGACTTCTCGAACGCATCACGTGAAATCAAAGAAGAAGAAGCAGCGGAAGCTGAGAAAAATGGTGTGGAATTTACACAACTCTCAGTCGCGCTTGATGGTCTCTCACTCGTTGTCAACCCAGCGAACGATTGGGCACAAGATATCACGATTGAAGAATTGAATAAAATGTGGACTGACACAAGCGTGAAAACGTGGAAAGATGTTCGCTCTGACTGGCCAGATGAAGAGATCTCATTCTTCGCACCTGGTAAAGATTCAGGTACGTACGATTTCTTCGATGAGAAAGTTCTCGATGAAACGGACATTCGTCAAGATGCACAATTGTCAGAGGATGACAACGTACTCGTAACGGGTGTAGCTGGGACGGAAGGTGCAATCGGATTCTTCGGGTTCGCTTACTACCTCGAGAACCAAGACACGCTTCGTGCATTAAATGTTGAGGGAGTTGAGCCAACTCATGACACAATCAACGATTTGTCTTACCCGCTCTCACGTGAAATTTACACGTACGTCAACAACGCTTCGTTGAAAGACAAAGAGCAAGTGGCTGACTTCGCACGCTTCATGAATGAAAATGCAGCTGACCTTTCAGAAGAGGTTGGTTACGTGAAAATGGAGCAAGCGCGTTACGACGAAAACATGAAGATGATCGACGAAATCGCTGGAGAATAAGATGATACGTGGCAGAAGGTGAGACTAGCTCTCACCTTCTCGCCATGCTTTCTAGTATGAAGAGGTAGGGAGCGATACACGAGATGAATGAACCAAACAAAAAGCTCTCGATTCGAGAGATGATTCAACAAAATAAACAAAAGAAATATAGTACGACGAACGTGTTTGATAAAATCATGCCGTTCTTATTATTCTTGAGCGCATTTGTATCAGTCGTAACGACAATTGGTATTGCGTTCACACTTGGCTTTGAGCTATTTAAGTTCTTTGAACGAGTGCCAGTCGCTGAATTTTTAGGATCGACAGAATGGTACCCGCTTAGTGCAGATCAGCGCTTCGGGGTATGGGCGCTTGTGATGGGGACGCTCCAAATTACTGTGATTGCGATGATTGTAGCCGTCCCGCTTGGTTTGGCGTCTGCGATTTATTTGAGTGAGTACGCCTCTGAGCGAGCTCGCCGTGTGTTAAAGCCAATCTTAGAAGTGTTGGCAGGTGTACCGACCATCGTCTTTGGTTTCTTCGCATTGTCATTCATTACGCCGATTTTACAAGCTTTGATTCCAGGACTCCAAATTTACAATGCGCTTAGTCCGGGGATTGTCGTCGGGATTATGATTATTCCGATGATTGCTTCGATTTCTGAGGATGCGATGAGTGCGGTACCGAAGAAAATTCGCGACGGTGCCCTCGGTCTTGGGGCAACACGTCTTGAAGTGGCGACGAAAGTCGTCATGCCTGCAGCGACTTCTGGGATCATTGCCTCAATCGTTCTCGGAATGAGCCGTGCGATTGGTGAAACGATGATTGTGACGATCGCTGGTGGATCGCAACCAAACTTTGAGTTCAATCCGCTCAATGCGATTCAAACGATGACAGCTTATATCGTTCAAATCGCAAAAGGTGATGCAGGTTACGGCACAATCGAATACTACAGTATCTATGCGGTCGGTGCGTTATTGTTCGTCTTTACCCTCTTGATGAACTTGTTCGCCAACTGGGTGACGCGCCGCTTCAGAGAGGAGTACTAATATGGCTTTACCGAACAGTGAGTTCAAGAATACGAAGAACCTGATGGATCGTGAGACGGTGTCTGAACGTATTAAGCGCCGTTTACAACTGAATGAAATTTTTAAGTATATCTTTTTGGCAGGGCTCGTCTTTGCGTTAGTCGTCTTGTCGACGTTGATTTATGACATCGTTTCAAAAGGGGCAGGATGGGTCGACCTTGATTTCTTGCGTAACTTCCCGTCACGTCGTCCTGAAGATGCGGGGTTATATCCTGCATTGATTGGATCGCTATGGTTGATGTTACTCATCGTGCCAATGGTGTTCGTCATCGGTGTCGGTGCAGCCATCTATCTAGAAGAGTATGCACCGAAAAATCGAATGACTTCATTTATCGAGGTTAACATTTCGAACTTGGCTGGTGTACCTTCAATTGTTTTCGGATTACTCGGTTTGACGATATTCGTCCGAGTGATGGAGTTAGGAAACTCAGTTATGGCCGGTGCGTTAACACTCGGTCTCATGAGTTTACCGATTGTCATCGTAGCTTCACAAGAAGCATTGCGGGCAGTCAAAATGGAGTTACGTCACGCTTCTTTAGCACTTGGTGCTTCAAAATGGCAGACAACATTCAATGTCGTCTTGCCATCAGCGATTCCTGGGATTATTACAGGGATTATTTTAGCCGTTTCCCGTGCAATCGGTGAAACAGCACCGTTGATCATGGTCGGCGCAGCAACATTTATTTCAACAACACCAAGCAGTATTTTTTCTGACTTTACTGCGCTCCCAATCCAGATTTATAACTGGACGAGCCGACCACAAGCAGAATTCCAAAACTTGGCCGCGGCAGGAATCATCGTACTCATGACGATGCTCATTGCGATGAACTCTGTAGCGATCTATATCCGAAACAAATATACGAACCGACATTAAGTCGTTTTTGCAGATGAATGAGGAGGAAGCTCGAGATGATGAAACAACAAGAGCTCAATAAAGGAGATCAAATCGTGAACACAACAACGACAGAACCGACAATTACTGAGATGAAAAAAGATAGCGCTTATGTCGTCAATAACTTGAACTTATGGTACGGAGAAGACCAAGCGTTGATTGACGTCAACCTCGACATCAAAAAGAATGAAGTCACGGCAATCATCGGACCTTCTGGATGTGGAAAATCGACATTCATTAAAACGTTGAACCGCATGGTCGAACTCGTCCCATCTGTTCGTACAAATGGTGAAATCTTGTACCATGGACGTAACATCTTCGATCGTGGATATAAAGTAGAAGATTTACGTACATCCGTTGGGATGGTATTCCAGCAACCAAACCCATTCCCGAAATCGGTGTACGACAATGTAGCTTACGGACCTCGTACGCATGGCATTAAAAATAAGAAAGTACTCGATGAGATCGTTGAACGTTCGCTTCGTGGCGCTGCCATCTGGGATGAAGTGAAAGATCGCTTGAACGAGAACGCATATGGACTTTCTGGTGGACAACAACAACGTCTATGTATCGCTAGAACGCTAGCGATCGAACCAGACGTCATCTTGATGGATGAGCCGACTTCTGCCCTTGACCCAATCTCTACGTTGAAAGTGGAAGAACTCGTTCAAGAGTTGAAAGAGCAATACTCGATCATTATCGTGACGCATAACATGCAACAAGCTGCCCGTGTTTCGGATAAAACGGCCTTCTTCTTGAATGGAGAAGTTGTCGAGTTCGATGTAACAGATAAGATTTTCTCGAATCCATCTGACAAACGGACGGAAGACTATATTTCTGGCCGTTTCGGTTAAGGAGGAGACTAGATTGATGGCACAAAATCGCACATTTTTTGATACGAAATTAACTGAATTAGAAGATAAAGTGGTCCGTTTGGCAAATTTGACGATGCGTCAGACGGCAACCGCAATCGAAGTGTTAGAAAAGCATGATTTAGAGTTAGCGCAAACGGTAATCGATAATGACAACGAACTAGATGATTTGGAATTAACAATTAACGATGAAGCAATTTTATTAATTGCCAAGCAGCAACCGGTTGCGACCGACTTACGTCGTCTGATTGTAACGATGAAATCGGCGACGGACTTAGAACGCATTGCGGATTACGCGACGAACATCGCTAAAGCTGTGACGCGAATTGAACATGTTCCTTATTTACATGACATTCAACCACTTAAACAGATGGCTGAACAGTTGATTGACATGCTCGAGTTGGCAACACGTGCGTATCGTAAAGGAGAAGTGAGTCGTGTCCGTGAACTCAATGAGATGGACCGTGTAATTGATGAAATCAATCTAACGGTGATTAAACAATACATCGGTTCTCTTCCGGCGATGACAGTCGGAACGAACGATGTGTACGAGTTCTCAAACATCGCTCGTTATCTCGAGCGGATGGGCGATCACGTGACAAACTTCGGAGAACATTTAATTTTCCTCGAAAAAGGGAAACATTATGATTTGAATCAATAAGATTAGTGGTAAAGAACAACAGTGCTGTTGTTCTTTATTTTTTTGGGCAGGAATTCATAAAGAATGAGCGAATACTAGTCTACATGGATTTTTTACATGAAGGGAGCCATACAGAGATGGAAGAGAAAATCGTATCCTTGAAGCAACAAGGACTTACGTTGAAACAGATTGCGGCAGAACTAGACGTCCCGATTGGCAAAGTCCAATACGCATGGCGAAAATGGAGAAATCAGCAACAAGAGTTGGAGGAAGTTGTCCCTGTGAAACAAAAGAGTAATAAGAAAGCTAAAGCTAAAGCGTCGGGATCAACTTCGCGTAAACAAGTCGCATCAGCAAAAGAGACGGTTGATGTGAAACGTTCTCCACTCCTTGAAAAGAGTCCTGAAGGTTATTGGCAATTGCCAGAACGATATAACGTAGACTTCTTGCATGCGGTCGTTCAATCACCGAACTCGGTATATGTGTGCTGGGAAGTGTCTGACTTAGTGAAAGAAACGTTAGAGCTCCAGTTTATGAGACGATGGGAAGAGCTACCGAAAGCGTTTCGTATCTTAGATGTGACCTTGCTCGATTACGCGAGTGGTCACGCGAATCGTTCGTATACGTTCGATCTCCCTGAAATGACGAACAGTTGGTTCGTTCGACCTCTCGATCCGAATACGACCTACGTGTTTGA
The DNA here is from genome assembly GCF_018617435.1 of Exiguobacterium sp. s34. Classification (NCBI taxonomy): domain Bacteria; kingdom Bacillati; phylum Bacillota; class Bacilli; order Caryophanales; genus Exiguobacterium; species Exiguobacterium sp. s34. Next base: position 19,658 of record NZ_JACSKE010000003.1, read on the forward strand.
GTTCGGGATTCGCACGATGGAGGGAGAGTTTTTACCAATTGTGGCATCGGCACCACTTGATACACCACGTGCAGAACCAGTTGGTATCGGACGCTTCGCGGAGCCAGTGAGACGTTGGCAGTACGGAGAAGTTGAATCTCCAGAGTTATTAGATACATTACCAAAATATGCGGCATACCGTCACGTACGTTAAGGAGGACTTTCTACATGAAACCAGGATACTTTTCACTCGTCCTTCATGCTCATTTACCGTACGTTAGGCATGAAGAGAAGCATCGTTTAGAAGAAAGATGGGTGTACGAAGCCATCTCAGAAACATATATTCCAATCCTTTGGCAAGTTGATCGCTTGAAGCGTCCGTTGCATTGGACAGTTAGTATTTCACCACCTGTCGTAGAAATGCTCGCGGACCCCCTCATCCAAGATCGATACGTCGAACACTTAGATGAGATGCTTGAGTTGATCGCGTTGGAGCTCTCTGAGGGGAGAACGGATGAAGAGACGTCAACGCTACATTTTTATGAGCAACGTTATCGTGATTTGAAAAATACGTTCCTTCATTGGAATAAAAACTTGAATGTGGCGTTCCGTACATATCGAGAAGCGGGTTATATTGACATGGTGACTTGTACAGCGACCCATGGTTTCACCCCGCACCTCTTTACGGAACAGGCAGCTCGTGCTGAAATTCGGACAGGTCTTAACTGCTTCGAACGTCATTACGGGTTCCGTCCGACCGGCATTTGGTTGCCTGAGTGTGCCTACACGCCAGGTGTAGACAGAATCCTGTACGAAGAAGGGATTCGATACACATTTGTCGACGAACATGCATTGCTCGATGCGGATCCAACTCCAGAGAAGGGCATTGGAGCTCCCGTCTATTCTCCACACGGAGTCGCATTGTTCCCGAGAGATCAAATCATTTCGGGTAAAATTTGGAGTTCGATGATTGGATATCCGGGTCACCCTGATTATCGTGAATTCTATCGAGATTTGGCCTACGACCGAGATTGGGATTATATCCAATCGTTCATGCATCCGGAAGGCATTCGATTCGACACAGGATTAAAAATGCACCGCATCACAGGTGACACCGATCAAAAAGACTTCTATGTACGTGAGTGGGCTGAACATCAAATTGAGAATCATGCGACAGACTTCGCACAAACGTTAGAGGGCCATCTCGAGGCCCATGGAGGTCAAACGTTCCCGCCGTTCTTGGTGACGGCACCGTTTGATGCAGAATTGTTTGGTCATTGGTGGTTTGAAGGTCCTGAATTTCTCGGGAAGGTCGCAGAGCGACTCGAGGAATTTGGAATCGAAACGATCACGCCGGCGATCTTCCTAGAGCGTCACTTCAAAGATTTACAAACCGTCCATGTTTCCATGAACACATGGGGACGAAAAGGCTACGGTGAAGTGTGGATCAATGAACGGAATGAATGGATGCTCCGTCATCTTCATATGATGGAAATGCAGCTTGTCAAAGACGTAGCCGATTATCGTGATCAGTCTGATTTGACGAATCGTGCCTTAAAGCAATTGATTCGCCATTATGTGTTAGCTGTATCAAGTGACTGGGCGTTTATCTTAGATGGTCAAACGACGGCACAATATGCGGCTGAGCGCTTCCGTGAGCATACACGCCTCTTTGCCGAACTTGAGACGGCGCTTTATCAAGGTGGGGTATCAAGTGAACTGCTCGATGATCATTATGCGGCGTACCCATTCCTACAAGACGAAGACCTTGATGTCGATTCATTCCTGTCTCCTCACGATTATTATGTGACGACTGAGCGGGATGTAGAAGATCCGGCAATTCTCATGATCACACCGGAATATCACGGTCATATCGTCGGTGGACTTGGGCATCGTGTCGTCGAGGAAGTAGAGGCGAGAGCGAATGAGGGAGAAACCGTCTATGTGTTGACACCGTATCACGATGAGTTGCCGGAATACGAACGACATGGAAACGTTCATGTATATCGGGTCCGTCCGACTAGCCCATTTTTAGAGCACGTCATGAATCAGGTCGCCACACATAATATTGCGTATGTAAAACTCGTTCATGAACTTTCAAAACGAGTATCGTTCAAAGTGATTCATCATTTTGATTGGATGACGATTCCTGCTGCAAGAGAACTTGCGCAATCCCTTGCGCTTCCGTTATACTCAACTATGTTGTCCTTTGAAGCGACACGTAACCCGCACGGTCATGGTGGTTTGTTCGATGCGATCCATCGAATTGAAAACAGTGTGTTCTCTGCAGCGGAGTGCGTATATGTCGGCGAAGAGCTCTCGATGCATGACCTAGAACAATGGTATAAGGTAAGCGAGAATGTCAACACATGCCTACCCCTTGAAACTTCTCCATATGGACAGGAATCAATGAAAAAGAACGTGAAATAATCTTGCTTTTTCACAAGAAACTTGGTAGGATAATTGAGTATGCTTAGACTGTAAAGCAAAAGCACTTGATACAACATCATTAAGATGGGAGTGAAAGAAATGCGCGTTAAAATTACATTAGCTTGCACAGAAACAGGCGATCGCACGTACATCACGAAGAAAAACAAACGTAACAACCCTGAGCGCCTTGAGTTGCGCAAATACAACCCACGTCTCCGTCGTCACACGCTTTACCGCGAAGTGAAGTAATAAGGGACCGGCCGTCACATATGTGGCGGCTTTTTTTGTAAGGAGGAATGCGTTGTGGAAGAAAAAGCAGCGTTAAGACAGACTGTCCATCAATCTATTAAGCAAATGAATAATCGACCACATGTCGATCAATCCATCCATCAACGGTTGTTCTCGACAGATATATGGAAGGAAAGCCAGACAATTGCATTGACCGCTTCACTTCCGCTCGAAATTGATACGTCCCCAATCATTCATGAGGCGTTTGAAGCAGGAAAAACGGTGTGCGTCCCGAAAGTAACGGGACAAGGGTTGACGTTTCATATCATTCATTCTGTGAATGATCTCGAGACGGGTGTCATGAATATTTTGGAGCCGACCACTCCACCGACGACTCAAGCAATCGACTTATGTCTTGTACCGGGAAGGGTATTTGACCGATCGGGATACCGTATTGGTTGGGGTGGAGGATACTATGACCGCTTTTTACGTACATATGAAGGGATAACGGTTTCGTTAGCGTATTCCGTTCAACTTGTCGATCAAGTGCCGACAGAACCACACGATCTTCCTGTGCAGTGGATTGTGACAGAAAAGGAGATGATTCAATGTTCGCCATATTTGTTGTAACTTGTATCGTCGCCTTTCTCGGATATCGGTTGCGCTCCTTAACTCTCTCAGGAGCAATCTTGACGGTGATAACAGGGGTATTGATTGGATTGTCGTTTGGGTGGTTCGGACTTTATTTACTCGGCGTCTTCTTCTCGACGTCTTCTCTCGCATCAAAATATCGATCTCGCGATAAAGTAAGTGTGGATGAAATCGTCGAGAAAACGGGGGCTCGAGACGCCATCCAAGTGTTAGCCAATGGAGGGGTAGGGATACTTTGTGCCCTCGGTTATTTGCTGACGGACGATGTCGTCTATCTATATATGTACATCGTGTCCATTGCAGCAGCGACGAGTGACACGTGGGGATCTGAATTCGGTGTCCTCGCAAAACGTAAACCTCGGTTCATGTTCTCGTTCAGGGAAGTTGAGCCGGGAACGAGTGGCGCTGTCTCGACATTTGGAACGGTCATGTCGGTATTAGGCGCATTTATGATTGTCTGCTCGTCTCTTTTGTTTGTCGAATTAGACTTGGCATTACTATTGGCACTTTGGGGAATCGGACTAAGTGGAAGCGTCATCGACACATTGCTCGGTGCAACGGTACAACGAAAGTTTCGCTGTACGGTGTGTGGGAAGTTGACCGAGAAGAACACTCATCATCAAGTTCCGACAACATATGTTTCGGGATGGCGGGTTCTTGGAAATGATGCAGTCAATTTTTTGTCCGTGTTTGGAGCGGCGATGATTTGTTTTTTCGTATTCGGATGAGGGGTAGTACAGGAAATGAAGATGTTTCAAATGAATGTGAAAGTTGTCACAATATTGCCAAAGTGAAAACGGTTTCCGCTGTAGTTAGGGTTTGTGAATGATGTTACAATCTTGTTGTAACAGAGATAACAAATACATGAAACAGATTGTTCGAAGGGTGGAGAAACAATATGGAAACATTAAATCATGCTAAAGTAACGCGCGTTGCACTCGTAGGGGCAGGGGCAGTTGGAGCGAGCTTCGCATACCAGTTAACGACAGCAAGTCTTTGTGAAGAGCTTGTCATCATTGACATCAACAAGGCAAAAGCAGAAGGGGAAGCGATGGACTTGAACCACGGTGTCTCGTTCGCATCTTCACCAATGCGTGTTTGGGCAGGAGACTACGCAGACTGTGGTGTAGCAGATATCGTCGTCATTACTGCAGGTGCACCACAACGTCCAGGGGAGACTCGTCTTGACCTCGTTGAAAAAAATGCGAAGATCATGAAATCGATGATTTCAGACATTATGGATTCTGGCTTTGATGGTATCATCATTATTGCCTCAAACCCAGTCGACATTATGACACATTTGGCATGGAAATATTCTGGACTTCCAAAACATCGCGTCTTCGGATCAGGTACAGTGCTTGATACGTCTCGTTTACGTTACATGCTCGGCGATTATTTCAACGTCGACCCACGTAACTGTCATGCCTACATCATGGGTGAACATGGTGATACCGAGTTCGCTGCATGGAGCAATGCCCGAATTTACGGGAAGTCTGTTGAACAGTTGCTTGAAGAGCATGATGAATATAACTGGCAAGACCTTGAGGACATTTATGTGAACGTACGTGATGCGGCTTATCACATCATCGAACGTAAAGGTGCGACATACTATGCTATCGGACTCGGATTACTTCGCCTTGTCAAAGCGGTTCTTCGTAATGAAAACACGTTGTTGACAGTCGGTGCTCACCTCGATGGGGAATACGGATTACACGATATTCATATCGGGGTACCGGCCATCATCAACCGTCAAGGTGTGCGTGAAGTCGTTGAGATTGAATTGTCAGAAGAAGAGCATCAAAAAATGCAACATTCTGCGAATGTCCTCATGAAAACGATGGAGCCTGTCTTGTAATCTAAATACTGATTTACCCGTAGCCGTAGAGGTTGCGGGTTTTTTGTACGTTTGAAACAAGTCACGACTTTGTGGTGAGATGTCACGTGATTTACAATAGAATAAGAGAGGAGGGGTATTGGTGGCGACATGCTTTTGGGAAGATATTTATCAGGCGGTCGAGGACGGTGGCCGAATCGAAGGGATCTTAGAGCCGTCTCGTGCGGTCATCTTGTTTGATACAAAAGCAGGTGACCGCTATGACCTATACGTTCAAACTGAAAAAGCGTGGGCGAATCATGTCAGTACCGATGTGAACGCCATCCTGGGCGCATTTCGTCTATCTCGAATCGGGCGAAAGCGATTGACGCTTCATATATATGGTGAACGTCTTGTCGATGAAGAGCGGATTGAGAGCATGACTTTCCCGATTCCAGCGAGAGTGACGTTATCTCGCTCGATATGTAGCCCTACGATGGAAGACGATCGTTTTCGAATGCTCGCGGTCGCAATGGATAAAAAGAAGAAAGCGGAGTTAAAGAAACGATTCTCGTTCGGAAAACCACAAGTAGTGTACGGGTTGATGTTCATTACGTTTTTAGTCATGTGGCTGGCTGAATCCGTCGGTTCGACGCTCGATCCGAACACTTTGATTGCATTCGGTGCGAAAGTGAACCCACTCATCGACGAGGGAGAGTGGTGGCGGTTGATTACGCCGATGTTTTTGCATATCGGATGGTTTCACTTTGCCATCAATATGTTTGCGCTCTGGTCACTTGGTCCGCTCGTTGAACGGATGTATGGGTCGATCCGGTTTTTTATCATATACGTGGTTGGTGGCATTCTAGCGACGACGGCATCGTATGCGTTCAGTGAATCGATTTCAGCCGGGGCATCAGGAGCATTATTTGGTCTGGTCGGCGCGCTACTCTATTTTGGACTTCGTGATCGCTCCCTCTTTATGAAGACGCTCGGACCTCCGCTGTTTATTATGTTAGGATTAAATGTGGGACTTGCGTTTGTACTAGGCGCGAGTTTGGACCACTTCGCGCATGCGGGTGGGTTACTTGGTGGATTCGTCGTCTCTGGGGTCGTCGGATTGCCCGATGAAAAAAATCGCAAGCAACGTATCTTATTTTCTGTGCTCGCGACCGTGTTATTTGGTCTACTATATGGGTACGGTTCTTGGTAAGGAGAGAATATGATGATTGATACACTGAAAACATTAGTTGAAATTCCAAGTCCGTCTGGTATGACGGAGGAGGCGATTCGTTTTGCAGAAAAAGAGCTTCAGTCAATCGGTGTTAAAACGTCTCGGCTACATAAAGGGGCATTACTGGCCACATTCCCGGGTCGTTCGAAGGAGGCGCGTCTATTGACGGCGCATGTCGATACACTTGGAGCGATGGTCAAGGACATTTTGCCAAGTGGACGCCTACGACTCACTCAAGTTGGAGGGTACGCTTGGACGGCAATTGAAGGTGAGAACTGTCTCGTTCATCGTGAGGAAGGCGAGGCAATCGAAGGGACTATCCTCATCCATCAATCGAGTGTGCATGTCTATAAAGACACGAATTCTGCAGAGCGCTCTCCATCAAACATTGAAGTTCGGTTGGATGAGAAAGTTCATTCTCGTGAAGATGTGACGGCACTTGGAATCGAAATCGGTGACTTTGTATCATTTGATCCACGATTCAAGGTGACGACTTCCGGATACGTGAAATCACGTCATTTGGATGATAAAGCATCCGTAGCTATTTTATTAGACTTGGCTAAAGATTTGGTTAGCTACGACCTGCCTCACCCGGTTCACTTCTTGATTTCGAATTATGAAGAAGTTGGATTCGGGGGCAATGCAGGCATTCCGGAAGAGGTTGTGGAATACATTGCCGTCGACATGGGAGCGCTCGGAGATGGTCAACATTCAGATGAATATACAGTCTCAATTTGTGCCAAAGATTCATCTGGACCATATGACATCAATCTTCGCAGAAAGTTTACCTCATTATGTAAGGAGCATGACATTGCATATAAGGTAGATATCTATCCTTATTATGGATCGGATGCATCGGCTGCCATTCGCGCAGGCTACGATGTAAAACATGCTTTGATTGGTCCAGGGATTGAGTCGAGTCATAGCTATGAACGGACACATGTGTCATCTATGGAAGCGACAAGAGAATTGTTAAATCGTTATGTCCAGTCCACGATGGAGGAAGAAGCATGAAAAACTTTTATGATGTCCAACAGTTTTTAAAGTCGTTCGGAACCATTATTTATATCGGGGAACGGGATGCAGAAATCTCACTGATGATGATGGAACTCGACGAGTTGTATGAGGGGGGCATCATCGAACAGCGTGTTTATGACACAGCGAAAATCATTTTGACCCACGAATTAAAAAATTCAACAGATTGACAGAAATCCCCTTAGTGCAAAGGGTTGCACTAAGGTGATAATAGTGTACACTATTCAATGAAAGCGATTTAGTTGAGATGAGGAGTGAACGGTATGAAATGGTTATTAGGAATCGACATCGGTGGTACAACGGTGAAGATGGCTGTTTTAGACATGAATGGCATCATTTCTGATAAGTGGGAAGTTAAAACGGATATTCGAGAAAACGGTGTACATATTCCAAAAGACATCGCAGCCTCATTTGAAACGTATTTAGAGACATCAGGGAAGAAAAAAGAAGATTTCGCAGGTGCAGGAATCGGGGCACCTGGATTCATTAGTTTCACAGAGGGTGTTGTCGAATATTCACCGAACATCGGGTGGAAAGATTTCGCACTCGTGAGTGAATTCGAAAAGGCGGTCGGTCTTCCGGCAGTCCTCGAAAACGATGCGAATGCTGCTGCCCTCGGTGAAATGTGGAAGGGTGCCGGAGAAGGTGCATCAGAACTACTCGCCATCACGCTCGGAACAGGCGTCGGTGGAGGCGTCATTACGAACGGGAACATCGTTCATGGTACGGCTGGAATGGCCGGAGAGATCGGTCATATTACCGTCGAGCGAGATGAGGCGAAAGCAGTGAAATGTGGTTGTGGTCGTCTAGGGTGTATCGAAACGATTGCCTCTGCGACAGGTATTTCTCGTTTAGCCCTCCAAAAACGAAAAAATCAACATACTACATTGAACGAATTGAAAGAAGTAACGGCACGTGACGTGTTTGAAGCATATAAAGCCGGAGACACGATAGCGACAGAAGTCATCGATGAGATGACAGAATACCTCGGATTGACGATTTCGAATATCGCAAACACGCTCAACCCGAAAATGATCGTCATCGGTGGTGGCGTCTCAAAAGCGGGTGCAGCATTGCTTGAACCGCTTGATGCTCAGTTCAAGCGCTTTGCGCTCGAACGTGTATATGAGTCGACGTCGTTTAAAATTGCTGAACTCGAAAATGATGCCGGTGTGATTGGATGTGCTTGGCTCGCACGCAAACACTTCCTTCCGACTCGCGTATAAAACGGACACGTCTGCACATTGCAGGCGTGTTTTCTTGTGGGAAAGGGTATGGGATATTGTAAAATTTGTAACGTCACAGTTGATTTTTTATTAAAAAAGGGGTAAGATTTGGACTTGATACTGGACGTGTACTATTCATATTGAATTGTACAACGATTGAACAAATATAAAAAAATAATGGCTAATAAAAACATGCCGAAAACTGAAAAGAGGAGGAGACCGTCAGATGAATTCATCTCAACGCTTCTCGAAGCTATCGACGAGACTGAACGATACGGTCCGCGCTTCGTTTCAAGAATATCGTCTATTTTGGATTTTTACGTTATTGCTTTGGACGAAGACGTATATCGTCTATCAATTTTTCTTTAACATTCCGATTGAAAATACCGCGCAAGCCTTTATCTTGCTGATCAGCCCGATCAGCTCGACACTATTCCTGTTTGCCTTCCATTTCTTCTTTAAAGGAAACAAACAAAAATGGGTGCTCTACACACTTTATGCGCTCGCCTCATTCATCTTGTTTGCGGATGCCGTGTACTATCGTGAATTCACGGACTATTTAACAATGCCAGTCATTATGCAACCTTCGAACATGGAGACGTTGTCGACATCGTTCACATCACTTCTTGAATGGAAAGACTTAATCATTCTTGGCGATGTATTCGTCTTACCATTTATCTTGTGGCGTATGAACATGAAAGAGAATGCCGCTTCACATAGACGCGCACTCGTCACGTTCGTTGCCGCTGTATCGGTATTCTTGTTCAACCTTTCATTGGCTGAAACAGAACGACCTGAATTGTTGACTCGTTCATTCGACCGTGAATTATTAGTGAAAAACATCGGAACATTTAACTTCCATGTATATGATGCGATGCTTCAAACGAAAACATCTGCTCAAAAAGCGATGGCTGATGAATCTGAGCTCGCAACAATCGAACAGTTCACCCGTCAAAACTATGCTGCACCGAACCCAGATTTGTTTGGTAAGTATAAAGGGAAGAACGTAATTGTTGTTTCGTTTGAATCAGCACAGAATTTCACACATAACATGAAAGCGCCGAACGGTGAATATATCACGCCAAACTTGAACAAGCTGATTGAAGAGTCTCACTATTGGCCAAACTACTACCATACAGTAGGTCAAGGGAAGACATCGGATGCGGAGTTCGCGCTCGATAACTCACTATACGGCTTACCGCGTGGTGCTGTGTACTTTACGAACGCGGATAACGAATATCAAGCACTTCCAGAGTTGATTAAAGAAGATAACTATTATTCGGCCGTATTCCATGCGAACAATAAATCGTTCTGGAACCGTGACCAAATGTATAAAAATATTGGTGTCGACCAATTCTTCGATGAGAAGAGCTACGATCTTGGAAATCCAGAAGACATGACAGAATGGGGTCTCTTAGATGATAGTTTCTTCGAACAATCGATTCCGATGCTTCAAGAATTGCCTGAGCCGTATTATGCGAAGTTCATCACATTGACGAACCACTTCCCATATACGATGCCAAGCGAAGACTATGAACTCGTACCGAAGTTCGAGACAAGTTCAACAACGTTAAACAACTTCCCACAGGCGCTTGCTTATCAAGACTATGCACTCGGTCTCTTCATCGATCAATTGAAAGAGAACGGAATGTGGGATGATACGATTTTTGTCGTATACGGTGACCATTATGGTATCTCGACGAACCACAACAATGCGATGGCAGAGTTGCTCGGTAAGGAAGAGTTGACGCCATATGACGTGGCGAAATTGCAACAAGTACCGTTCGCTGTTCACTTGCCAGGTCAAGACAAAGGTGAAGTGCATGAAACGATCGGAAGTCATGTCGACATGAAACCGACAATCCTGCATTTACTTGGAATTGACACGTCGGACACAATTGGATTCGGGAATGACTTATTCTCTGAAAACCGAAACAGCCGTGCAATCTTCCGAGATGGTACGGTCGTGACCGATGAATATGTGTGGACACAATCGACGTGTTACAATGCTACATCTGGAGAAGTAGTGGAAGACACGACACTTTGTGGCCCAATGACGGAAGAAGCAGAAAAAATCTTACAAATGAATGATGATTTGATTTACTCTGACTTGCTCCGTTTTAAAGAACAAACGAATGAATAACGTAATGACGAACCAAACCACAATGTGATTTGGTTCGTTTTTTTGGTTTTTTCTTAAACAACGTAGAATGTTTATCCTTTAGCACACTTTCATAAAATGTTGATTCGTTTTTAGGCACAAAAAAAGCGACCGAAGTCGCTTGATGATTGCTTGATGCGAATCCATTAACCTGGAATACCACCGTAGATCAACGTGGCAACACCAAAGAATCCGAATACGAGTACAGTTAAACCTGCAACTGCGAGCGGAAAGAATTGGCGTTTTTTGAATGAACGAATCATTCCCCATACAGCCACAATCGCGACGATGACAGAAATCCATCCGAACGGTTCATACAAATGCATGACGAGTTCCCCCTTTAATTATACGTCATGAAATTCATAAAAATTTCACTGAAATATCATTATTATTTTATCCGATTATTGAGGCGCTGTCGAGCAAAGGTTGACATCGATACAATTTTGCCACAATATTGTTTTGAATAAGAGAGGGGGATCAATCACATGCAAGTAAAGAAGATTACGTCTGGCTTAGCGCAAGAGAACGGATATGTTCTTGAAAAAGAAGGGACTGTCATCATCATCGATCCAGGGACGGATGACCCAAGATTTTTCGAGACAATCGATCGCCTCGGAACACCTGCGGCGATTCTGTTGACCCACGCGCATTTCGATCACATCGGGGGGATTGATTCACTCCGTGAACGCTATCAAATCCCTGTGTACGTGCATCGTCTTGAGAGCGATTGGTTGATTGATGGAGAAAAGAACGGTGCAACAGCCTTCAATCTTCCTGTACCTGCGATGAAACGGGCAGAGAAAGTATACGAAGGTGATCAGTTGGTCATCGGCGATTTCACATTCCATCTATATCACACTCCAGGTCATTCTCCTGGTAGTGTCGTATTATATTTGGCGGATGAAGGTATTGCATTTTGTGGGGACTTGATATTTAAACAATCAGTCGGTCGTACCGATTTATTCGGAGGCGATCAGGCGACGTTAATGGGATCCATTGAACGAATGAAGCACGTGATGCCGGGTGCGACGGTCCTTTACCCAGGTCACGGGCCAAAGACGACGCTTGAGGAAGAAAAGCAAACGAATCCATTCTTCAAGCAATAAAAAAGATTGTCTCCGACGAGACAATCTTTTTTACATTTGGAAGTTGCTCCAATACGTAAAGACAACGAAGAAAATTGTCAAATACGCGCCGAAGACGTATACATATGTTTTTTCAGTAAGCTTTAAGTAGCCAAGTGCAACGAAGAAAATCGTTTGTGCTAAGAAGACAAGTCCCATAACGATAAAGTCACCAGTATGTTCACTACTACTTTGGTCGCCGCCTAGTGCGCCTACGAAAGCAAGTGCCGCCACTAGCCCAGTCCAGAAGCCTAGGACACGAAACATTCTTGCCATGTTAATCCCCCCATACGTGCATTATTCCATTCTCATTCACTATTTTACCAACACATTCGAAAAAATGCTATGGAAACGTGAGAATTGAGCAAAATAATCGTGAAAAATATGTGAAATCAATACGGAAAATAAACTTGTACAAAATTTATAAAAAAGTTGTACAAAATATGTACAAACGGGGTATAAGAGATGTATAATCAACTTATACAAAATGAGCGAATTAAAAAGTTGAAATGAGGAGGAACATAAAATGGCATCAGAATTAATGTTTTACACGTACCCGAGCTGTACTTCTTGCCGGAAGACGAAAGCGTTTTTACAGGAACAAGAGCTTCAAGTGAGTGAACGTCACATTTTCAGAGATGCACCAACTGTTGACGAATTATTACAACTCCTTGCGATTAGTGAAGAAGGTGTCGATTCATTATTGGCTACGAGAAGCCAAGCTTTCAAACAACTCGACGTTGATGTGGAAGATTTGAAGTTGAGTGAGCTCCTCAAACTAATGAGCGAAAATCCGAAGTTGTTAAAACGTCCAATTTTAACGGATGGAAAAGAAGTGATTGTCGGATATGACAAAGTTTCAATTGAAACATATGCCCGTCGTCATCATGTCGTTTCGACACAAGTTTCATAATACAAGTCCACTTTAAACAAGGTGGGCTTTTTTTTATGCTTTTCTCGAGGTGAACGAGATGAAACAACTCATTGAACAACTGATGATTGTGGCTCGAGATGCAGGAGCGAGCGATCTCCATTTTATTCCGAGCGCCGATGGAGTGAAGATCCAGATCCGGTCAGATATGAAGCTGCTTGAACTGCAGTCGATGGATGTAGAGCAATACGATCGTCTCACGCTTCACATGCGATATTGGTGTTCATTGCCGGACACGAACCAACGTGTGCCGCAGTCAGGCGTGTACGAACTCGATCAGGAAGTCATCCGAGTTACATTTCTCCCTTCATTCGAACAGACATTGATGTCTTGGAGGATCCCGAATCAAGCGTTTGAGCTTCATCGGTTATTACGACCTAGAGATGTTGAGCGGTTCCAAGAAATGACTGCATCGCGCACCGGCTTGTTGTTGATTGGCGGGGCTACTGGGGCGGGCAAGACGACGATGTTGTACGCCTTATTGAATTATTTAAAGCGGGAGCGGATCGTCACGATTGAAAATCCTCCAGAACAAAAAATTGATGGAGTGATCCAACTTGAAGTGAATGCAAAAGCAGGATTGAACCATCGACAGTTGCTGAAAGAAACGTTACGTGCCGACCCTGACATCATTGTAATCGGGGAAGTGCGGACGGAAGAAGAGCTGATTGTCGCCTATGATGCTGCTCTCAGTGGGCACTTGACGATTACTACGTTTCACACTGCGACAATTCAAGATGGGGAGAAGCGGATCGAACAATTGCTCGGGAAAACATCTGTGAAAAGGCATTGGTGTGTACTTACGCGTGATCAGGAGGTGACTTGTGAATGGGCAACGCTTCAGTAAATCCACCAATTCAATTGATTCACCGTTTTCTACGTCTCCAGTCTCGAGGTGTTTCGTTAAAAGCCACAATGGAAACGCTCGAATATCATGAAAAAGGAAGTAGGAAAATTGATGTTCAACAGATGAGGGCGCGTCTTGAAACGGGCACAAGTTTAGCAGACGTATTCTCGAAAATCATCACGAATCGACAAATGCAAGAAATATTGATGACAGCCGAACGGAATGGCCGATTTATGGATGGGTTATCTCAAGTCGTTTTAGTTTTGGAAATGCGAATGCGATTGAAGGAGGAATTGAAGCGACTCATTCGATATCCTTTGATCATTTTCTTTATCCTCCTCGGTCTTGGAATGGTTTATGCGTTGTATATTTTTCCGAAACTGATGGGTATGGTCGATGTCTCCACGTATGATGGAGCAGGTTCGCTTTTACTATCGAAGTGGTTCTTTCCAGCGCTATTCTCTATTTTCGTGATCCTAGGTATCATCGTTTACGTGTTATATCGACAAGGTGTTGAGCTACCGTTTTACATATGGAACCGTGGTAAGACACTCTATTTAACGTATGTATTTGTCAGTGAGTTGTCGTTGCTCCAACAAACTGAGACGAACATTAGGCAAATCATCAGTCGGCTCGCCAATGAGAGAGGGGAGATGGCTGAAATGGCAAATCGGATTCACAATCGCTTATCTGACGGGGAAGGGATTGAAATGGCGGTCAAAAGTGAACGGTTTATCGACCATGAAGTGGTCAGTTTGTTAGGGGTGGGATCGATGAGCGGGGAACTTGGTGAATTGATGTCGCTCCATCGAGAGCTCGTATTTGAAGAGATGGAGCAGTATAGTCGCCGATTGATTGAAAAGGTAGAACCGGCACTATATGGGGTGCTCAGTGTGATGGTCGCCACTTTATTCTATACGCTCTACTTACCGGTAAAACTCATTATGGCTCAATTATGAAAGGGGACATTTATATGAAGGAAGAACAAGGATTCACTCTCGTTGAGATGGCTGCAGTCTTACTCATTATCTCGATTTTACTATTATTGCTCGTCCCAACGCTGACAGAAGGAAAGTCACGTGCAGACCAGGTGAGTTGTGAGGGGAGTGTACGCATCGTGGAGTCAGAAATCAATTTACACTATGCCGAACATAAATCGTATCCCGCCACATTAGAAGTGATTGAGCGTGCCTCTTCATCAGATCCGCTCGTTTATAGTTGTCAATCGTCAGCCTACCTGTATTCTCCACTCGATGGTTCACTTAAAAAACAATGAAAGGCTATACGTTAGTTGAGATGGCGTGGGTCCTTGTGATCATCTCGTTCTTACTACTAATCAGTAGTCCTGTTGTAAAGCCTTTTGAGCGACTAGAACTATATGATTTTACGGATACGTTAGTGACAAATATTCAAGAAGCGGGGCAATATCCATATATATCGGAAAACGGAAGTTGTGTGCCGAAATTAATTTGGGTGTCGAAACAACAAAGATACTTGATCATGTGTGGAATGACTTTAGTGCGGAGGGTGGACGTACCGAAAGGGATCGATGTATATCTTCCGACTAATAATACAATCACCTTCTCTCAGGCCACGGCTTCCTATGCAGGGCAGTGGAAATTTGTAAGTGGAAAAACATCCGTACTTTTAAAATTTCGGCTCGGAACATATGAACCGGAGGTGATCATCCATGAAGGTGGATGAGACAGGATTTTCATTATGGGAGGTGAGTGTGAGCCTAGCGGTCGTGATGGGCTGGGTACTCATTCTGACATCGTTTGTCACAGAAGGGAATAATCAAGTCGCAAGGTTGCGTGATACCTTGTTTATCTATGAACGATTACAAGGAGAGGTGCTGCTTGAAGCCACTGAACCAACTGGGCGTGAAGAAGTGTGTGAAAAGGGTTTTTGCTTACCGACGCTTTGATTCGGGGTTTACTATGATAGAAATGACTGTAGTGTTATTGATTCTCCCCATCTTTTTATTATTGTTAGTCGAACTGCTTGCGCTCGGTCAACACCTTTACGAACAACCGAAATGGGATCACCATACGACCCCTCAACTCATTGTGCGTCGTTTGCAGAACAGCAAAAATTGTCGCGTCGATGCAGGACGATTGAGAGGTGATTTTCTTAAAACTGATGAAGAAATATGGTCATGGACGATTAAACAATTGAATGGAAACCTAGTCATGGTTGGAGACGAAGGAGGGAACTTGTTATTTTTAAGAGGAATCGATCAGTATCGCGTCGAAACGGTCGGTATAGGGTTTCGTATCTCTTGGACCGATTCGTCTTTCGAGAGGGAGCGGTACGTCATGTGTATGAACGAGGATTCTTTCTAATCACCACTTTGACAATCGTCGTATGGTTACTTGGTGCCGCACTATTTTGGTATACTGATGTAGAACGAACGACGAGACGAATCTCGGATGAAATTCTAGCCATACGTTTTGAATCCCATTTGTTATTGGCGAAAGAACGCTGTGGCAATCAACCAGTAACACTTAACAAACCGACGGGCACTGTGACGTGTCGTCCGATTGCACCGAATCGAGCGGAAGTGGAGATGGTGTTAAAATCTGGTGAACGTCATAGAGAGGTGATTGCTTATGAATAAGAAACCGTTTTATATCGTGGGATTTATGGGTACAGGTAAGTCTACCTTATTCACTTTTATTAGAGAATTTGGTGAAGTCGTGGACCTTGACCGGGAAATCGAAACCATAGTTGGAACCGATATCGCTACATATTTTGACCGATATGGGGAGTCGGCGTTCCGTGATGCGGAAACAAAAGTGCTTCAGGGGATAGATGTTGACTTTGTTCTCACGGGTGGTGGTATTGTCGAGCGCTCTGAAAACATACGTTGGATGCGCGAACATGGCAAAATCATTCATTTAGATTTACCATTTGAGGAATGTTGGGCACGGATTAAAGATTCTAATCGGCCGCTTGTTAGAAAAGGGGAGTCGGAAGTTCGAGCGTTATACAATCGACGGGTCACGCTTTATCAAGAAGCGGATGAGAAGGTTGATGCGTCCCAAGCACCTCGTTGTATTGCAGAACAGATTATCCGAATGAAGGAGGGGAAAGCATGATTTGGATTAACCTTGCAATTCTTGTACTGTCCATTATCGGACTTGCCGTATATGGCTATTTGTTATTCAAAAAACAGCTGAAGCCGACGTTTGGGAGATTGAATCGATTAACGGAACGATTCAAGATTCGTGCCGACGTCATTAACCAACAAGTCACTGAAATCAAAGAGCATGTGGATGCAGTCAATCGATCAATCACTCAAATCAAAGATTTCGGCATCAAGGCGAAAGATGAATCAATTGAGTTGAAACAGGCTGCAGTTGGGCTGACACATGAAATTAAACGGACAGCGGGAATCGAACGCTCTGACGTTTCCACAGAGACAAAAATATGAAATAATGAGGATGAAAACGTTTTCGTTTTTCATCCTTTTTCTTTTTCGCTTTTTTCACTATGCAGAAAGAATAAAACTTGTTAAAGTGGAATGGAAAACGAAAGATTTCAAAAACAAAAGCATTTTACGTTCGGGATTGGGGGATATTATGGAAAAGGTTACTTTGAAACGTACGCCTTTGTTCGATTTGATTGAACCGAAGGCGAAGATGGTTGATTTTGCGGGATTCGAAATGCCGATTATGTTCTCTTCGATTAAAGAAGAACATCAGGCTGTACGTCAAAACGTGGGGATGTTTGATGTATCTCACATGGGAGAAATTCGGATTGAAGGCCCGAATGCTTTAGAACAAGTGCAGAATCTTGTGACGAATGACGTATCAAAGATTAAAGTTGGTCAAGCTCAGTACAATCTTCTCTGTCTTGAAAATGGTGGCGTAGTGGATGACCTACTCGTCTATCGGTTAGATGAAGATGCTTATTGGCTCGTCGTCAATGCCTCGAATATCGAAAAAGATGAGGCGCACATCCGTAAATTTGTCTCTGGTGACGTCACCGTGACGAATGAATCTGACGAATACGGTCAAATTGCCATTCAAGGTCCAAATGCGGAAACTGTTCTACAATCCATTACGAATGTGGCGCTTGACGAAATCGGCTTCTTTAAATTCATGAACGGAGATGTGGCGGGCGTAGCTTCAATCATCTCGCGTAGCGGTTATACAGGAGAAGACGGATTTGAAATCTATGCGCGGGCAGAAGGCATCTCGGCAATCTGGGAAGCGCTTGAAGAAAAAGGTGTCACACCTTGTGGATTAGGTTCACGAGATACGCTTCGATTTGAAGCTTGCCTCCCGCTTTATGGACATGAACTAGATGAAACAGTCACTCCATTCGAAGCGAACCTTAATTTTGCGGTTAAATTAGACACTGACTTTATTGGAAAAGAAGCGCTCGCCCAACAAAAAGAAAATATCCCGAACCGGATGGTGGGCTTGAAATTACTTGGTCGTGGAATTGCACGTCAAGGAGCACAAGTTGAAATTGATGGGAATGTGGTTGGTGTCGTTACTACTGGTACGATGCCTCCGACGGTGAACGAGTCGATTGCATGGGCGCGTGTTGATGCACGCTATAAAGATGAAGAGCAATTTGTCATCGACATCCGCGGCAAAAAGATTGAAGCCGAGCGCGTACCGACACCTTTCTATAAACGATCGAAATGAAACAGGGGGATTCAGAATGAACAGAATGGAATTTCGTTATTTACCGATGACCGAACAAGATGAGCGAGACATGCTACAAACAATTGGAGTCGATTCTATCGAAGGTTTGCTTGCGGATATCCCAGAGTCGCTTCGTGAAAAAGCGTCACTTGCAGCAATCGGCTCGCCACTTCCGGAAGTCGATCTCGTTCGTCACATGACGAAATTAGCGGACAAAAACAAGCACACGAAATCATACCCAAGTTTCCTTGGAGCGGGGATGTATGATCATCTCTCACCGACCGTGATGAACCATATGCTTTTACGTTCTGAATTCTATACGGCGTATACGCCATATCAACCTGAAATCTCACAAGGTGAGCTTCAGGCGATGTTCGAGTTCCAAACGATGATTTGTGAGTTGACTGGAATGGACGTCGCAAACTCGTCGATGTATGACGGAATCACGGCTCTTGCTGAAGCAACTTATTTAGCGAGTGCACAGACGAAGAAAAAACGTGTTGTCGTTTCCGGGGCGGTGCATCCTGAAGCGAAAGATGTCATTCGCACGTATGCGGATGGACCTGGACTTTCTGTCGAGTATACAAATGTAACAGACGGGGTAACGGATGTGTCGGACCTCGATTTGACAGATGCATCGTGTCTCGTCGTACAATATCCGAACTTTTATGGTCGCATTGAAGACTTGGAGCAATTGGCGAAGCAAGCACATGATGCAGGTGCGCTCTTCGTTGTCTCAAGTAACCCGCTTGCGCTAGGCATTTTGGAATCGCCGGGTGCCCTTGGAGCGGACATTACGGTTGGAGATGCTCAACCGTTCGGGATTCCACAAAGTTTTGGTGGACCGTCTTGTGGATATTTCGCAGTGAAAAAGTCGTTGATGCGTAAACTACCTGGTCGACTTGTTGGACAGACAGTCGATGAAGATGGGAAACGTGGGTTCGTTTTAACGCTTCAAGCACGTGAACAACATATCCGTCGTGATAAAGCGACATCAAACATCTGTTCGAACCAAGCACTTAACGCGCTGGCGGCTTCCATCACGATGTCTGCTTTAGGGAAATATGGAATTCGTGATATGGCCGTTCGAAATATTCAAACTGCCAGTTATATGAAAGAGGCCTTAAAGACGGCAGGATTCAAAATCGTTGATGAAGGTCCGATGTTTAATGAATTCGTTGTCGATTTTGCTCGCGATGCAGAAGAAGTATCACGTCACTTGCTTGAACATGGAATGATTGGTGGCCTTCCGCTTGGGGCATATGAAGCGGAGCGTCAGTCACAGATGCTAGTATGTGCGACGGAGTTGCGTACAAAAGAAGAGATTGATCAGTTTGTCGAAGTGGTCGGGGGGATGAAATGATGCAACACGAACAAACACTTATTTTTGAAGTATCACGTGAAGGACGAACAGGATATAACTTACCGACGCCAACCGTTCCGGAAGTAGACCTCGAGTCATTACTACCAGCGACGATGATTCGGAAAGAAGTGGCTGAACTTCCTGAAGTGTCTGAACTCGATGTCGTTCGCCATTACACGGCGCTCTCTACTCGAAACCATGGGGTAGATTCAGGGTTTTATCCACTCGGTTCTTGTACGATGAAATATAACCCGAAAGTGAACGAGGATATGGCGCGTCTTCCGGGATTTGCGCATATTCATCCACTGCAACCGGTCGAGACGATTCAAGGTGCACTTGAATTGATGGTCGACTTACAAGAACAACTTGCCGAAATCACGGGCATGGACGAAGTGACATTGCAACCTGCGGCAGGAGCACATGGGGAATGGACGGGCCTCATGTTGATCAAAGCATTCCACGAACGGAATGGCGATACGGCTCGTACGAAAGTACTCGTTCCAGACTCGGCACACGGAACGAATCCGGCTTCTGCCGTTGTCGCTGGATTTGAGACGGTAACAGTCAAGTCAGATGAGCGTGGTCTTGTTGACTTGGATGATTTGAAAGCGAAAGTTGGCGCGGATACGGCTGCCCTCATGCTGACGAACCCGAACACACTCGGTTTGTTCGAGGCGGATATCCTCGAGATTTCTAAAGTGGTTCACGAAGCTGGCGGAAAGCTCTATTATGACGGCGCGAACTCAAACGCGATTCTTGGAATCGCACGTCCTGGAGACATGGGCTTTGACGTCGTTCACTTGAACCTGCATAAGACGTTCACTGGTCCTCACGGTGGTGGTGGTCCGGGTTCAGGTCCGGTTGGCGTGAAACGTGATTTGATTCCGTTCTTGCCGACACCAATCGTCACGAAGACTGATGAAGGATTTGGCTTGGACTACGATCGACCACTCTCGATTGGTCGAATTAAGCCGTTCTATGGAAACTTTGGGATCAATGTTCGAGCATACAGCTACATTAAGACGATGGGCGCAGAAGGTTTGACACGCGTATCTCGTGAAGCCGTGCTCAATGCGAACTATATGTTTGCCCGATTGAAAGATGCCTTCGATGTGCCATACGATACGTATTGCAAACATGAATTTGTCTTGTCAGGCAAACGACAAAAGGCACTTGGTGTTCGCACGCTTGATATCGCGAAGCGCCTGCTCGACTTTGGTTACCACCCACCAACAATTTACTTCCCGTTGAATGTGGAAGAATGTATCATGGTTGAACCGACTGAAACCGAATCGAAAGAAACGCTTGATGCGTTCTGCGATGCGATGCTTCAGATTGCGAAAGAAGCGGAAGAAAATCCAGAAATCGTACAGACGGCTCCACATACGACGGTCGTTAAACGCATGGATGAGACGCTTGCTGCTCGTAAACCAGTCTTAAAATATGAACGTCGTGAGGCGTCATCAGTGAAATAAAAAGAGCGGGTCGATTTGAATCGACCCGCCATTTTTTATGCTTTTTTAATCTTGCCTTTCCAGTTCTTGAAGCCGCCATCAAGCATATAGATATTATTGTATCCGTTCTTCATGAGAAGTTTTGCAGCCTGGTTAGAGCGTGAACTTCCTTGGCAGTAGATCAAGATTGGTTGGTCTTTACGTAATTCTTTCATGCGCATCTTCAATTGACCGACCGGGATGTTTCGTGCACCGACGATGTGACCACCCTTATATTCATTCGGTTCACGTACGTCAATCAATTGTCCTTTGCGGAGTGAAGCGCGGAATTCTTCTTGTTTCATTTTTTTCAACCCGCGAGCTGGCATGAAGCGCCATACGATGTAGGCGATCAAGGCAACCCATAGGAGGATGACGAGGATTGTTTCAATTCCCATAGATGTTCTTCCCTTCTCTTTCAAAGTTACCATATCTCATTATAATGAATTTAAGGTCACGAGACAATGATTGACTGACTGAATCGGAGCTATCCCTTTCGATTTCAGGTTAGTTAGGATAAAATATAAAGTGGAAACCGGAACATTAGGGGAGGTCGTGCCCATGCCGACACCGAGTATGGAAGATTATTTAGAACGCATTTATTTACTCATGTCAGAAAAAGGATACGCACGTGTTTCTGACATCGCTGAACATTTAGGGGTTCATCCCTCCTCAGTCACCAAAATGGTTCAAAAATTGGACCGTGAAGAATATCTCGTGTATGAAAAATATCGAGGTCTCATGCTTACGAAAAAAGGTCAAAAAGTAGGAAAACGATTAGTCGAGCGCCATGCGATGCTCGAGTCTTTTTTACGTCTGATTGGAGTCGACGAAGCAGATGTATACGAAGATGTCGAAGGGATCGAGCATCATCTCAGTTCAAACACGCTCGATTGTATGACGCAGTTTGTGGAATTTTTTGAAGACAAGCCAGAACTGATGGATCAATTCAGAGAATTTCGTGAACAAGAGCGAGCTGCGGAAGAATAACATACTAAAAAAACGTCAATGTAAACGATTGACGTTTTTTTATAGGGTATATCCACCTCAAATACGAACGAAAATAACATTTTATTGTGTAATGTATAACTTTCTACATAAAATATGATAAGATAAATCGTGGATTCAGGAAATAGGGGGTGACGGCGAACATTCGCCGAACTGATGGATATTCAAATTAAAGGTAAGCTGTTTGATGAACAGCAAATTCGAGATCGGGTACAAGAATTAGCAGAAGAAATTGAGAAAGATGCAAATGGGACTCCTATTGTCATCGTTGCAGTTTTAAAAGGGTCAATGGTGTTTGCTGCTGATTTAATGCGTTATATGAAAGGAAGTGTACAGCTCGACACGGTCGCGACGTCTTCATATGGGAAAAAGACTGTTTCGAGTGGCAGTGTACAACTTCGTAAAGACCTTGACTTGGATGTGGAAGGGAAATATGTTGTCATCATCGAAGACATCATCGATACAGGGCAGACGTTGAAGTTCTTATGCAAGCATATGGAGCTTCATCAACCAAAACAACTAAAAATCTGTACGCTCCTCGATAAACCGGCACGCCGTCTCGTACAATTGGACGCAGATTATGTCGGCTTTGAAATCCCTGATGAGTTTGTTATCGGGTATGGGATCGACTATGCGGAACAGTATCGTAACTTACCATACATCGGGTATGTGGAGACAACATAAAAGGAGCGCCGCGGCGCTCCTTTTACATGTTTGCTTTCTTTTTCTTCTTCCCTTTTTTCCCCTCGATTACCGTAAGGTGTGGGGGATTGCTCCGATGTACGTTCGAGCGTTTCGACAACTTCGTGACGTTCGAACCCGGTTTTCTATTCTTCTTATTCTTTGTGGCCGCAGATGGTTTAACTTGAGGACCACGGTTACCTTGCATCCGTTTTTTAGAGGCTTGTGCAGTTTTACGATAGCGCATGTCCTCTGGAGACATACGACGCCCGATGAAAACGCGATAGATCACATAAAAGACTAACCCGAATATCCCGATGAACAATAATTGTCTAAATAAGCGACCAGGATCGGTGGCAAGCATATGCCCGACCCCTATGAAGCCTAGGATAAACACGATTGTTGCAGCGATCGAACCTACTCTTTGTCTGATCATGGTGCTTCCTCCTCTTATCCCTCTCTATGAATGACCGATTCTCCTAACTCTTTACGTTCCCATGTCTCAAATGCTTCGATTGCGACTTGGATCTGTTCATCGCTTGGTTCCCGAGTTGTCAATAACTGGAGAGACAGACCTGGCTTGCCTAGGAAAGACAGAAAGCGATGTTCACGGAAACGATTGGTGAATTGAAGGACTTCAAATGAGATTCCGATGACGACAGGTAAGAGCGCGATTCGGCTGACGAGTCGTAGCCAAAGTGGATCGATTGGGACGATCATATACACGCCAATCCCGACAAAGACGGTGAACAAAATAAAGCTCGACCCGCAACGGTAATGAAGACGTGAGCTTTGACGAACTTGTTCGACCGTGATCGGACGTCCGGACTCATAACAGTTGATGACCTTGTGTTCAGCTCCGTGATATTGGAAGACGCGCTTGATGAGTGGCGTCAACGAAATCAAATAGAGGTAACTGAGCAACAATACTAATTTTATTCCCCCTTCAAGGAGGTTTTGAACCACGTGTCCAGAAAATAACGGCACATCTTGAAACATTGCGGCAAGAAGTGCTGGAGTCACGTTGAAAATCAACTTGCCGAAGACGTAAGAGATCACACCGATGATTGCAATGAAGGCGATCATCCAGATGCTCTGCTTCTGTTCCTCGTTTGTGCTGACATCTTCACTCGGGTCGACATCATATCGGTCGCTTGCAAAGTTCATATGCGCCGATCCGTTCTTCAGTGATTCATAAAGCGCGACAATCCCTCTGAGAAACGGTACTTTTTTTAATGATTGGACCCATGGGACGAGGATTCGCGCTTGTTCGAACGTTTCGATGGAACCGTCTTTTCGCCGAATGGCGGATGCGCTCTCGGAGCGGCCTTGGAACATGACGCCTTCCACGAGTGCCTGTCCTCCGACAGGAATGGTTGGTTTAGAATTCATTCACTTTCCTCGATTCTTACAGAGTTGTACTTGAATTATACCGTGTTTTATCAAAAAAACGAAAGTGCGGAAGGCTCGATTCACGTTCTTTCGAGAAATTTGTTACAATAGATAAGACTTGACGAACGAGGGGGAAGAAGATTGCGGATTTTAGTATTGAATGGACCGAATTTAAATTTACTCGGTCGCCGTGAGCCGGACGTGTATGGGGATGTGTCGTTAAAAGGCTTAGCTGCCGAATTGATGCTCGCTGCACCGGAAGAAGTCGAACTTACGTTCAAACAATCGAATCACGAGGGAGAATTGATTGACGCGTTACATGATGCCTATGAGTATGAAGGTGTCATTTTAAATGCGGGTGCTTATACGCACACATCGATCGCGATTCGAGATGCCATATCCGCCATCGCTGCCCCGGTCGTTGAAGTACATATCTCGAACGTGCATGCCCGAGAGGCGTTTCGCCACGAGTCGAAACTCGCAGGCGTATGTTTAGGTGTCATTACCGGGTTTGGGCTCACCAGCTACACGTTGGCACTGCATGCACTAATCGAACATTGGAGGAATCGACATGATTGAACGCGTAAACAAACTGCAAGCACAGTTAGAGGCAAACGAGATTGACGCATTGCTCGTTACAAAACGTGAGAATATTCGTTATTTATCTGGTTTCACCGGATCAAGCGGTGTCATCGTCATCACGGCGAAATCGGCAAGCTTCATCACAGATTTCCGTTACACGGAACAAGCGAACGATCAAGTAAACGGATTCGACATCATCGAACTCGATACATCACTCATTAAATCGGTGGCAGATGTCGTGACGCGTGAGTCAATCACACGACTTGGGATCGAACAGGACGCGATGACTGTCGGTCAATATCGCACGTATGAAAAAGAAGTGGATGCAAATCTTGTCGAGACATCTGGAATCGTGGAAAAACTGCGCTTGATTAAGGATGAATCAGAGATTAAGATTATGAAGGAAGCTGCGGCAATCGCTGATGCGGCATACGCACATATCCAGACGTTCATCCGTCCTGGTCGCACTGAAAGAGAAGTCGCGAACGAACTTGAAATGTTCATGCGCTCTAAAGGTGCTGATTCATCATCGTTCGATATGATTGTCGCCTCTGGTCTTCGCTCGGCACTTCCGCACGGAGTTGCGAGCGATAAAGTCATCGAATCAGGTGAACTTGTCACACTCGATTTTGGTGCATACTACAAAGGGTACTGCTCAGATATTACGCGTACTCTCGCAGTCGGTCCGATCTCGGACGAGTTGCGTCAAATTTATGATACAGTCCTTCGTGCCCAACTTGCTGGTGTCGAAGGGACACGCGCTGGCATTACAGGGATTGAAGCTGATGCATTGACGCGAGACATCATCAAAGAAGCGGGATATGGCGAATACTTCGGTCACTCGACGGGTCATGGTCTCGGTATGGAAGTGCATGAGGCGCCAGGTTTATCTTTCCGCTCGGAAACGGTACTCGAACCTGGAATGGTCGTCACGATTGAGCCGGGTATTTACATCAACGGTGTCGGCGGTTGCCGAATTGAGGACGATGTCGTCATTACGGAAGACGGATGCTACCGTCTGACGCAGTCGCCAAAAGAATTAATTACGATCGAGGCTTGAGTCTCGTCTGAATTTAGGAGGAAATCAACATGGTATCAGTTAACGATTTAAAAACAGGATTGACAGTCAAAACGTCTGACGGTTCGATTTGGCAAGTCATCGAATTCCAACACGTAAAACCAGGTAAAGGTGCGGCATTCGTACGTACGAAAATGCGTAACTTGCGCAACGGAGCGATTCAAGAGACGACGTTCCGTGGTGGAGAGAAAATCGAACGTGCGCATATCGAACGTAAGCGTATGCAATACCTCTATCCAATGGGTGACACGTATGTCTTCATGGATAATGAATCGTACGAGCAACTTGAGTTGACGAGCGAACAAGTGAAAGCAGCGCTTCCTTACTTGCTCGAAAACATGGAAGTTAGCATCGCAGACTACAATGGCGAGATTCTTGGAATCGAGCTTCCGACAAGCGTCGTGTTAACAATTATCGAAGCAGACCCGGGCGTCAAAGGGGACACAGCATCGAACGTGAAGAAAAACGCGACAGTCGAAACAGGACATGTCATTCAAGTACCACTTTTCATCGAACCAGGTGAAAAAGTGACAGTCGATACACGTACTGGAGAATTCATGGGTCGTTACAACGGTTAATCAGACAGAGTGTTCATTCGAATGAATGAGCGCTCTTTTTTTCTCGTTGCATTCATTGGTCTGACCAGTTATAGTGAAGAGGAGATTAGTACCAGGTATAAACAGGGGGTAAGAAAGATGCAAATCGATCAAATTAAAGAGCTCATTCAACTGTTGGACCAGTCTTCGGTCCATGAAATGGAGCTTGAAACATCTGATTTCAAACTGTCATTAAAGAAAGAAGCGCAAGCGGTCATGAGCGCGCCAGTGATGCAGACACAAGCAATCGCACCACCTGCGCCTGCTCCTCAAGTAGAAGAAAACACAGAACAATCGGCGCCAGAAAAAGCGTCTTATCGTACAATCACGTCTCCGATGGTCGGAACATTTTACTCACGTCCAGCTCCGGATAAGGAAGCCTTCGTCAACGTAGGTGATCGAGTGGAGTCGGGGCAAATCGTCTGTATTTTAGAGGCGATGAAACTGTTTAACGATGTGGAAGCGGAAATCAGTGGCGAAATCGTCGAAGTGCTCGTCGCCGATGGCGATCTCGTCGAATTCGGTCAACCGCTCTTCAGCGTGAAGTGAGGTCGTTATGAAATTATTAATCGCTAACCGCGGAGAAATCGCGGTTCGAATCATACGTGCAGCAAAAGAATTGAATATTCCGACGGTCGCCGTCTTTTCGGAAGCAGATCGTGAAGCGTTACATGTCCATTTGGCTGATGAGGCGTACTGTATCGGACCAAACCCATCAAAAGACTCGTATTTGAATATTCCAAACATCTTATCGGTCGCCTGCGCCGTAGACGCGACGATGGTGCATCCGGGATATGGCTTTTTAGCTGAAAACGCAGAATTTGCCGAGATGTGTGAGGCGTGTGGCATCCAATTCGTCGGTCCAAGTAGCTATGCCATTCGTAAAATGGGAATCAAAGACGAGGCGAAACGAACGATGATTGAGTCAGGTGTCCCGGTCGTCCCAGGTTCTAGCGGTGTCGTCACAGATGAAGAGGCAGTCGAACTCGCACGCGAGATGGGCTATCCGGTCATCATTAAGGCGACGGCAGGTGGCGGTGGACGCGGTATTCGTGTCGCCCGCGACGAAGATGAACTTATTCAAGGTTTGATTGCGACGCGCAAAGAGGCGAAGCAGGCGTTCGGTAACGGAGACGTCTATCTTGAGAAATTTATCGAGTCGTTCCGTCACGTTGAAGTACAGGTCCTCGCTGACCAATTCGGGAACGTGATTCATCTAGGGGAACGCGACTGTACAATTCAACGACGTATGCAAAAACTCGTTGAAGAGGCGCCGTCACCTGCAATTGACGAAACTACTCGTCGATTGATGGGAGATGCGGCCGTCAAGGCAGCGAAAGCGATTCAATATTCTGGAGCAGGGACAATCGAGTTCATCTACGTTCCGGAATCGAATGAATTTTATTTCATGGAAATGAATACGCGGATTCAAGTCGAGCACCCTGTCACGGAGATGATCACCGGCTTTGATCTCGTGCAAGCACAACTCGAGGTGGCGCTCGGACATCCGCTCGCCATCTCACAAGAAGACATCACCTTCTCCGGGCATTCGATTGAATGCCGAATTAACGCCGAAGATCCATTCATGGATTTCCGTCCAATGGCGGGGAAAATCGATCAGTATATCGTTCCCGGCGGTATGGGTGTTCGGGTGGATAGCGGTCTCTATGCAGGAGCGATGATTCCTCCGTTTTATGACTCGATGGTCGCCAAGTTGATTGTGCACGCACCGACGCGTGACGAGGCGATTTTGAAGATGTTGCGCGCTTTGGACGAGTTTACGGTTTCAGGAATCAAAACGACGATTCCGTTCCATCAGCAAGTCATGGCACACGAGCAGTTCCGAATCGGCACATTCGACACGAAATTTGTCGAAAAAGAAATGTCATTGGCGAAATAACAACAACCAGGAAGCCCGAACATTATTTCGGCTTCCTGGTTTTTTGTACTGAATTTATGAGTGCTTTATGCTAAACTATCACAATGAAAGCATGTAAAAGGAGAGTAACTGAATGAAACGTCATGAAGCACGAGAGAAAGCGATTCAAACGCTTTTTCAAATCGAAGTATCTAAATTAGAGGTAGACGAAGCAATCGAGTTTGCGTTGGACGGTGAAGAGTCGGATCCGTTTTACGAACAACTCGTCACAGGAACGCTAGAGCATCAAGAGGATATCGACGCCTTACTCGTCGATAACTTGAAAAACTGGCGCTTGGATCGTCTAGGAAATGTGGAACGCACGATTTTACGAATGGCGACGTTCGAATTATTGTATGTCGAAACGATTCCGGAGAACGTTACCATCAACGAGGCAGTCGAACTCGCGAAAGCGTTCGGAGACGAAGAAGCCGGTAAGCTCGTGAATGGCGTACTTGGCAACATCATTAAAGAAGACTAAAAAATAGAGATAAGACACCAGACCAACTACAGAAAAACCTAAAGACAACGGGGGATGAGAGAGATGGCAGTAGTGATCGACGGGAAACAAGTGGCAGCATCATATCGAGAAACGTTAAAAGAGCGTGTGACAGAACTTCGCGCACGCGGCATCGTACCGAAATTGAAAGTAGTATTGATTGGGGATGACCCTGCAAGTCATAGCTATGTACGCGGGAAAGAACGGGCGGCACAGGAAATCGGGATTGATTCACAAGTGCTCCGTTTTGATGAAACGATTAGCGAGAAAGAATTACTCGACTTGATTGACTTGATGAATGAGGATGAGGAAGTTCACGGGATTCTCGTGCAACTCCCACTACCAAAACAGATCGACGAATCACGAGTCATCATGCGCATTTCTCCTGAAAAGGATGTAGACGGGTTCCACCCGGAGAACGTCGGGAAGATGATGCTCGGTCTGGACACATTGCTGCCATGTACACCTCACGGCATCTTGCATCTCGCAAAGACACAAACTGAGATCGCTGGGAAGCATGTTGTCGTTGTCGGGCGCAGTCAAATCGTAGGAAAACCAGTTGGCATGCTGTTCTTAAATGAATCCGCTACGGTCACGTATTGTCACTCGAAAACAGATGACCTAGGAGCCATGACACGACAAGCTGATATTTTAATTGTCGCGGTTGGACGTGCAGGGCTTGTAACAGCGGACATGGTCAAACCTGGAGCGCTCGTCATCGACGTCGGCGTCAATCGTGTCGAAGGGCGTCTCGTTGGTGACGTCGATTATGAGGCTGTAAAAGAAAAGGCGAGTGCGATTACGCCGGTTCCTGGCGGTGTCGGTCCGATGACCATCACGATGCTCATGCATAACACGGTCGAGGTAGCGTCACGTGGCTAATCCACTTCCGGTCTCCGAAGTTGTCCGATATGTGAAACGGCAACTCGATGATGATGTATTGCTTCGACAAGTCGCGGTCATCGGTGAGATTTCAAATTTCAAACGTTATTCCTCCGGACATTGTTATTTCACCTTGAAAGATGATGTGTCTCGGATGAAAGCTGTGATGTTTTCTCGAGATGCGAAACAACTTCAGTTCGAACCGAAAGACGGGATGAAGGTCATCGCTGTCTCGAGAGTGACGATGTATGAAGCGACCGGGGATGTACAACTGTACGTTGAACTGATGCGCCAAGATGGCATCGGCTTGTTATATGAACGGTATGAAGCTAGAAAACGTGAACTTGAGGAAAAAGGTTGGTTTGATGCAGAACAGAAACAACCCCTTCCGACGTTTCCGGAGCGCATTGGAATTGTCACATCTCCAAAAGGTGCAGCGCTACATGATATCGCGACCACGCTTCGGCGTCGGGCGCCCCATGTTGCCATCACATTTGCCCCTGTAGCCGTACAAGGTGAGATGGCTGCCCCGCAAGTGGCTTCTGCCATTCGCTGGATGAATGAACGGACCGACTGTGATGTGCTGATCGTCGGTCGCGGTGGTGGTTCGATTGAAGAATTGTGGGCGTTTAATGAAGATGTCGTGATAGATGCCATCTATGCATCGACGATCCCAATCATTTCTGCTGTCGGGCACGAGACAGACTATACACTTTCTGATTTTGTCGCAGATGTTCGGGCTGCTACCCCAACAGCGGCGGCAGAACTCGCTACAGCGATGATCGACGCACAGCGGAAAGATGTAGAACGTTTGGATAATCATCTGCACAAAGCCGTCAGAATTCAACTCGATGATTCACGGACTCGTGTAGAACGTATGATTAACAGTTATGGGCTGAAATCACCACGATATACGATTTCTCAGAAACGAGAGCGGTTTGCCCAGTCAGAAATACGGCTCGAGCAAGGAATGAAACGACACCTCACCGAAGCCACGCATCAACTCCGTCAGTTATCACAACAGCTTGATGTGAAGCGGTTCTCAAAAGAATTGTCTAAGCAAGGTGAGCAGGTCAATCAAATGGTCGATCGACTCCGTCGGACAAAACCGATAGAACAGTCAAAGCAACAATTTGCACAACAGGTTGGAAGATTGCATGCGGTCAGCCCGCTCGCCGTCTTATCACGAGGTTATACGTTTATCGAACAAGACGGGGCATACGTGCAAAATGTGAAAGAATTACGAGATGGGAACATCTCGATTCGTTTTCGGGACGGTCATGCTGTCGCTGAAGTGAAGGAGAGGATTGTTGGTGACGAAACAAGAACAGACGTTTGAAGCAGCGCTTGAACGACTTGAACAGATTGTCGCGCAACTCGAAACCGGTGATGTGCCGCTAGAAGAAGCGATGACTTTATATGAAGAAGGTGTCCGGTTATCTGCTTTGTGCCAGACAAAACTCTCGGCCGCTGAAAAGAAGATGGACGAAATTCTAGAGCTAGATGGCACCCTGCGTGAAAAAGGAGGGTCCTCATGAACCGAACGGATGACTTGAACAAGTGGAAGCGAACTGTCGAAGAATCGATGCGTTTGCTCATTGAGGCGAGTGATATGCCAACGCGGCTTCGCGATGCGATGTCATATTCCTTAGAAGCGGGCGGGAAACGAATTCGTCCTGCACTCGTCTATGCTGTTCTTGAAACATACGGTGTACCACTCGAACGAGGGAATGAGGTTGCGGCGGCACTCGAAATGGTCCATACATATTCGCTGATTCATGACGATTTACCGGCGATGGATGATGATGACCTTCGCCGAGGTCGTCCGACGAATCACCGACAGTTTGATGAGGCGACTGCAATTTTAGCGGGTGACGCGCTTCTGACAGATGCGTTTCGTATTCTCGCACACATGTCGCTCCCTGCCGTAGAAAAAGTTAAAATCATCGAGGCTTTCGGTCTAGCAGCCGGTAGCTCAGGTATGGTCGGCGGTCAGCTGGACGATATGCTCGCTGAAAAGCGGAATGACGTCACGTTACAGGAACTTCAATCCATTCATGAGCGGAAGACCG
Source organism: Exiguobacterium sp. s34 (assembly GCF_018617435.1). Lineage (NCBI taxonomy): Bacteria > Bacillati > Bacillota > Bacilli > Caryophanales > Exiguobacterium > Exiguobacterium sp. s34. Next base: position 51,542 of record NZ_JACSKE010000003.1, read on the forward strand.
GAGCCCTTCTTGTCTATGCACTTGAAGCGGGTGGGATCCTTGCCGGCGTATCGGAAGAAGATCGGTCCCAATTAAAACAGTTCGGTCGTCACCTCGGCATTGCGTTTCAGATTCAAGACGATATTTTGGATGTCGTCGGAGATGAACAGACAATCGGGAAACGTGTCGGTTCGGATGAAGAGAATGAAAAAACGACATATCCGAAATTACTCGGATTGGACGGAGCGAAGCGTGCGCTCGATGCAGAAGTTGAGGCGGCGACCTTTGCAATCGAGTCGCTCTCAACTCCAGCTCCCCTGTTATTGGACTTGTTGGCGTTTGTAGTGAAACGAAATCATTGACCTCTGGTGACACGATGAGCACATCGTGTCACCTTTGTTTTGGGGAATGTGTGGCATCTACCGTCACATTCTTGTAAAATGTAAGGTACGAATCAGTAAAATGTGAGGAGAAAGGATGGTCATTATGGACTTGACATCCATTCAAGACCCGTCATTCCTGAAAAGGATGTCTGTAACCGAACTCGAATCACTCGGCTCAGACATTAGACGATTCTTGATTGAAAAATTGGCAGTGACGGGAGGGCATTTGGCGCCAAACTTAGGAGTTGTGGAGTTGACGCTAGCCTTGCACCGTGTATTTGACAGTCCGAAAGACCAACTTGTATGGGACGTCGGTCATCAGGCGTATGTTCATAAAATTTTGACAGGACGTACGAGCCAGTTTGATACCCTTCGACAATACAATGGGTTATGTGGCTTCCCAAAACGTTGTGAGAGTGAACATGATGTGTGGGAAACCGGGCATAGTTCGACTTCGCTTTCAGCAGCTATGGGGATTGCGATCGCGAATGAATTAAAAAGCCGTGCGAACGACCGTGCCATCGCAATCATTGGCGATGGGGCATTGACTGGAGGAATGGCGCTCGAGGCATTGAACCATATCGGTGCCGAGAAGCAAAATGTCATTGTCATCTTGAACGATAATGAGATGTCGATTGCACCGAATGTCGGGGCGATGCATAATATGCTCGGCCGAATCCGTGCTTCGCGTAAATTGAAACACGCGCGTGAAGAGATGGAATCCATTATTAAACACATTCCACTCGTCGGCAACTCACTCGAACGGAGTGGGGAGCGAGTGAAAGATTTATTAAAATCCGCACTCATTCCGGGCACGTTCTTTGAAGAACTCGGCTTCACTTATTTCGGACCGACTGACGGCCACGATTTGAAAGACTTACTTGAAACACTTGAGTATGCGAAAAAAATCGATGGACCTGTTCTCGTTCACGTCATCACGAAAAAAGGGAAGGGTTATCGTCCCGCTGAGTTAGACGGTGTCGGAACATGGCACGGATTAGGACCTTATAAAATCGAGTCAGGTGAAGTGATTAAAGGGAAACCGAAAGGCCCGAGCTACTCGAAAGTCGTTGCCGAGACAATCACGAAAGTGGCAGAAACGGATGAGCGCGTCACATTGATCACGCCGGCAATGAGTGTCGGGTCAAAACTCGACTGTTTCACGAAGAAATTCCCGGAACGCATGTTTGACGTCGGGATTGCCGAACAACATGCGGTAACACTTGCAGGTGGTCAGGCGACACAAGGACTAAAACCGGTCGTCTCGATCTATTCGACGTTCTTCCAACGCGCGTATGACCAACTCGTCCATGACATTTGTCGTCAAAATCTAAACGTCGTGTTCACAATCGACCGTTCAGGACTTGTTGGAGCAGACGGAGAGACACACCAAGGTGTATTCGATATCGCTTTCATGCGTCACGTACCGAACATTCGAATCTTGATGGCGAAAGATGAAGAAGAGTTGCAACAACTCGTTTATTCAGCGCTTCGCTATGATGGTGGACCGATTGCAATCCGTTTCCCGCGTGGGGAAGGGATTGGCGTACCAATGAGTGATACGCTCCAAGAAATCTCTCTTGATGATTGGGAAGTCGAGGCAGAAGGGACAGATGTCGCGATTCTGACGTTCGGACCACAAGTTCAAGACGCTTTGGAAGTACGTTCATTGTTAGAAGGCAAGCTCAGTGTACGCGTCATCAATTGTCGCACGATTAAGCCGCTCGATGATGCAATGCTCGCCTCTTTATATGCAGAAGGTATTCCGCTCGTGACGCTTGAGGAAGCGGCGCTCGCAGGTGGTTTTGGGAGCAGTGTGCTCGAACATGCGAATGAAGCAGGAGCGTTCCCGCGGATTCAACGTCTCGGGATTCCGGACCGGTATATCGAGCACGGTGGTGTCAATCAACTCTTAGAAGAGATTGGTCTCCGACCAAACCAAATGGCAGAATCGATTGAACGGTTCGTCATGGAGACAAATCGACAGAATGTGTGAGGGATTATGGAAAAAAGAACGAAAACAAGATTAGATGTACTACTCGTCGAACGCGGACTCGCTGAAACACGAGAGAAGGCGAAACGTTCTGTCATGGCCGGTCTCGTCTACAGTGGGACCGAGCGCCTAGACAAGGCGGGCGATAAAGTGTTTGACGATATCCCTCTTGAAGTGAAAGGTCAAGTGCTTCCGTATGTCGGACGAGGAGGGCTGAAACTCGAGAAAGCACTACAAGTGTTCCCGCTCGACGTCGAAGGACGTGTTGGGATTGATATCGGCTCCTCTACCGGAGGATTTACAGACTGTGCACTTCAAAACGGTGCGACGCAAATGTATGCGGTCGATGTCGGATACAATCAGCTAGCCTGGAAGCTTCGGAGCGATGATCGAGTCGTTGTCATGGAGCGGATGAACTTCCGTCATGCGACAGTCGATCAATTCCCAACCAAGCCAGATTTTGCGACGATTGATGTTTCTTTCATCTCACTTCGTCTCATGTTGCCACCTCTTAAAGAAATTCTAAAGCAGGACGGTGTCGTCATGGCCCTCGTAAAACCTCAATTCGAAGCCGGTAAAGCCGACGTTGGGAAAAAGGGGATTGTGCGAGATCGTGATGTTCATGAGCGGGTGGCGAGCGATATGGTTCGCTATTTCGCATCGGAAGGGTTCTTTGTCGAAGGACTGGATTACTCCCCGATTACGGGTGGAGATGGAAACATTGAGTTCCTGTTATTCGCCCGTTATACGGGAGTAGGGGGCGTCACGCCATCACTCCGAGTCGAAGATGTTGTGGATGCGGCCCACACCAAATTAAAAGGGTAAGCGATGGCTACAGACAGATTTGTCTGTAGCTTTTTATGATTGTAGAAGAAGAGATGGAGAATGGTGGAAATCACCTCTGGAATGCTAGACCTTTTTTCGACAATACTTTAGAATGATAATGTGTATGTGAAACGAAGAATGAGGTGTCAGCGCTTATGAATAAAGGACAGCGATTGATTAAAATTCGAGACATCGTGACGAATCGTGAAATCGAAACGCAAGATGAACTAGTAGACGAGCTTCGTCGTTTAGGGTATCCCGTCACACAGGCTACTGTATCTCGGGATATTAAAGAGTTACATTTGGTCAAAGTACCTTTGAACGATGGGCGATACAAATACAGCTTGCCTGCGGATCAGCGCTTTAACCCATACGGTAAAATGAAGCGCATCCTCAGTGACAGTTTCGTCTCAGTCGATTCAGCTCAAAACTTGGTCGTCATGAAAGTGTTACCTGGTAATGCGGATGCGATTGGTGTCTTGATTGATCATCTATCATGGGATGAATTGATTGGAACGGTTTGTGGAGATGACACAATTCTCATGATTGCTCGCGATGAGGACAAAGCGAAGCAGATTATTGATCGACTACTCGGAATGTTATGAGGTGAAAGTACGTATGTTAGCAGAACTATCAATCAAACAGTTTGCGATTATCGACGAATTAAACATTCCGTTTAATCGGGGCATGACCGTTCTTACAGGTGAGACGGGTGCAGGTAAATCGATTTTGTTAGATGCGATTGGGTTGCTTGTTGGAGGACGTGGGTCGAGTGAGTTCGTTCGTTATGGTCAGGATAAGGCCGAAATCGAAGGGATGTTCATGGTGGAATCGGATCATCCGGTGATTGAGGCGGCTGAACAATACGGCATCGAAATCGAAGATGGGACAGTCATTTTGCGCCGAGACTTACATAGTAGCGGGAAAAGTGTCTGTCGTGTGAATGGGAAGATGATGCCACTCTCGACGTTGAGAGAATTCGGACGACTTCTCGTGGATATTCATGGACAGCATGAACACCAACACTTGATGGACTCAGAATTTCACTTAGGCATTCTCGACCATTTTGCCGAAAAAGAAGTCGGGCCACTATTAGAGGAGTATCAGACAGCTTATGCAGCCTGGAAACAAGTCGCGGATGAACTGAAACGACTCAGTCAAAGTGAACAAGAGCTCGCGCAACGAATGGATTTGTTATCGTTCCAAACGAAAGAAATTGAGGCAGCTGAGTTAAAAGCAGGGGAAGAACAGGCGCTGACAGAAGAACGTGATGAACTGGCTAACTTCGAACGGATTCATCAACATATTCGTCTGTCTTATGAAGCGGTCGCGGAAGAGTCGAATGGACTTGACCATATCGGGGTCGCGATGCGTGAAATGGAAGAAGCATCTCAATTATCCTCATCCCTTGCATCTGTATCAGAAACGATTTCAAATGCTTATTATTTACTCGAAGATGCGAAGTTTCAGTTGCGTGATCAACTAGACTCACTCGAGTTTGATCCAATTCGTTTAGATGAAATCGAGTCGCGTCTGGCATTGTTCCAACAGTTAAAACGAAAATATGGAACGACAATTGAAGAAGTCATCGCTTATGGAGAGCAAGTATCTGACGAGTTGAAGTCGATGACTAATCGAGAGGAACTTCTTCAAACTTTGTCAGAGGATCTCGTCCGATTAGAAAAAGTTGCAAAAGAGGCGGGTACAAGACTGTCCGCGGCTCGTAAAGAGGCGGCCGAGTCTCTTCAACACGCCATCCATCGAGAACTAAAAGAACTGTATATGGAAAAAACGGCGTTTGAAGTTCGATTCCGAACGACGACACTAAAACAAGACGGTCTTGACGACGTCGAATTTTATATGATGACGAACGTCGGAGAACCTTTCAAACCGCTGGCGAAAGTGGCTTCAGGTGGAGAACTTTCCCGGGTCATGTTAGCTCTTAAGTCAATTTTCTCCCGAACGGTTGGTGTCGCATCGATTATCTTCGATGAGGTTGATACAGGAGTATCTGGACGCGTCGCTCAAGCGATGGGAGAAAAAATCTTCCGTTTGTCTGTCGGTTCACAAGTGCTATGTATCACGCATTTAGCACAAGTCGCTGCGATGGCGGATCAACATCTTTACATCACCAAGACGGAGACGAATGATCGGACGAAGACGAATGTTGCCACTCTCGACCGAGAGAGCCGAATTGACGAGCTCGGCCGAATGATCGCAGGTATACAAATGACCGACTTGACGAAGCAACATGTGGAAGAGTTGCTCGAAATGTCACAGCAAGTAAAACAGAAGTTCATCAAAGGAGTGTCATAAGTGATTACATTATGTATTGCGGACGACAATCGAGAAATCGTCGATTTGTTAAGCCGACAACTAGAATCTGAGCCTGATCTCCGTGTCGTTGGAACAGCGCACGATGGTGAAGCGTGCTTGGATGTCGTCAAGACACACCAACCGGATGTACTCTTACTCGACATAATCATGCCTCATTTGGATGGAATCGGAGTCTTGCAACGTCTACATGAAGAACTCGGTGATGATAAGCCGGAAGTGATCATGTTGAGTGCATTTGGAAAAGATGAAGTGACGAAACAAGCGGTTCAATTAGGTGCCTCTTACTTTCTCGTCAAACCGTTCAATATTCAACAATTGTTAACGAAAATTCGTGAACTGTCGGACGGTGCTAATCGCGAGTTTGAAGGAATGTCTCCAGATGAAATTGAAATTTCGCTCTTGCTCCAACAACTTGGGATCTCTCCTCGAATCAAAGGATTCAAATATATCCGCCAAGCCGTCATCTATGTGCGCGAGCGTCAAGATTTGCTTGGATTGATCACCAAGGAATTATATCCGATGGTGGCAAAAGAGCATGATACGACTTCATCACGTGTGGAACGGGCGATGCGTCACGCGATCAAGACAGCATGGGAGAATGGAATGCGCGACCATGAGATGTTTGAAGGGCGACCTGAGCGTGAACGTAGTCCAAAGAACTCGGAGTTCATTTCATATTTCGTCACGTACTTGTCGTTTAAAAGTAATTGAATCTTTAAAGGTGGACTAAGTCATCAAATGACTTAGTCCTTTTTTTAAAATAATCAATAAAAAATTTTATTTACTTTATGAAAGAAAGCGCTTGCAAAACCGTCGTACTTTGTTATAATAAAGGTGTACCAAGTTACTTGGACAAGCGTCAGATGAACGCTTTTCAAACTTGTTCCGGAGCAATGTTTGAAGAAACAAAATCATCTCGGTTCGCTATCCGACAATAGCTCAGAGGTGGGAACGACATCTCAAGTCGTCAATGTCCCGACGTGAGGTCGCGACAGTCGCTCATTTGCGAGACGATTCTATCATCAACTCGAAGCTAGGGGTTGATATAGGAAAAACAAATCGTTCAGTTAACCAAAAGGAGTGTTGTCAACCGTTGAACAGTTTATGGCAAGCGTTCGACTTCACGATGGATGGTTGGACATGATCCGATAATAAAAAATGTTAGTAACTCGAATGGAAATGTTCCGTTCACGCAAGACGGCAGTTACTAAAGTTCTTTCATACTTCTTCATTAAGAAGACGTTGGATATCATGTCAAAGGAAGTAAAGCAGTTGGAAAGGAGATCATCCGTAGTGATCACAATTCAATACGAATAAAAGGTTCCGCACTTGAAATGAAGTCAAGTTAGGGAACCTTTTTTTTGTGTGCTTATGAGTCGAGTCGTTGAACTTTTCCTGTTTTTTTGTCGCGGTTAAATATATAGCCAGCTACAAATCCGATCCCGCCCATGGCGAGCAGAAGTCCGAAAGTCCCCTGCAACATGGAGGCGGCAGCGAGTGAATCGATCCATGTGAACGGTGCGCTCGTCTTCAAAAAGAAGCTGTCGCGAAGCAATTTGATTCCGTAAACACCTAATAAACCAGGGACGATTAAGATTAGAAGCGCGATGAAACGCATGCAATCTCCTCCTTTACCATACATTATTTTAACAGAAATCTGTTCATTCCACACTGTCTATTTTTAGGCGGCTTGCGCATCATGGTGGGATTCAGTAGCATGAAGAAGAGAAGAGAGAAAGATGGGGGAATTCGTATGAATAAACGATTGATGATTGTCGGTGCGGGCAAAGGAGGGACGGAAGTCTTGAACATGTTGATGGACTCCCCGCTCGCGACGATCGTTGCGGTCGTCGACTCCGATGCATCGGCTGAAGGGATTGCCCTCGCCAAAAGTTATGGCATCGCCGTGACGGACGATTGGACGAAATATGCAGAGGTAGCATTAGACTTTGTTATTGAGACGACAGGGCAGCATCAAACGTTCGAAGAGTTGAAAGATCATTACAAAGATGCGGTTGTGTTGCCGGGAGAATTTATTCGAATCGTTGTCGAGCGATTGAAACAAAATCAACAGATGCTTGAAGCAATCATCGAATGTACGAGTGAGGCGATCTCGGTAGCCGATCATCACGGCAATACGATATTGATCAATCCGTCATATACCCGGTTGACGGGATTTAAAAAAGAGGACGTCGTTGATAAGCCTGCCACGGCCGATATCGGTATGCAGGAGAGTGTGCATCTGAAAGTTCTATCGACGGGTCAAGGTGTCCGAGATATTCGGATGCAAATCGGGGCGACGCGACGTGACATACTTGTGAATGCAGAACCGATCATCGTAGAGGGGAAATTGAGAGGTTCGGTCGGCGTCATCCGTGATGTGTCTCAAATCCGTGCACTTCGTGATGAATTGCAAGAAGCGAAAACACGTATTCGAAATTTAGAAGCTAAATATCAATTTGCTGATATTATCGCAACGAGTGATACGATGCGATTTGTCATCGATCAAGCAAAATTGGCAGCGGTGACACCAGTTACGGTATTGATTCGTGGAGAATCGGGAACAGGAAAAGAACTGTTTGCCCACGCTATCCACGGAGAATCTCCACGAAAATTTAAAAAGTTCATCCGAGTAAATTGTGCGGCCATCTCGCCTACGCTTCTCGAAAGTGAATTGTTCGGTTATGAAGATGGTGCATTTAGTGGTGCAAAGCGTGGTGGGAAGACGGGTTACTTCGAGGAGGCGGATGGTGGATCGCTCTTTTTGGACGAAATCGGAGAATTGCCACTCGATGTCCAAGTAAAACTCCTTCGTGTCCTTCAAGAAAATGAGATTGTGCGAGTCGGGGGGACAACGGCGATTCCAATTGATGTCCGCATCATAGCCGCAACGAATGCGGATCTTGAACAAAAAGTGGCGGACGGAACATTTCGTGAAGATTTATACTATCGAATCAACCGGATGCCCATCCATATCCCGCCACTTCGAGAAAGGTTAAATGAACTCGAGGCACTCTGTGACCGCATCGTTCGAAAGTTGAATCAAGAGTATGGCCGAAGTGTACAAGGGGTAGATGAAGATGCGTTGACTCTGTTGAAAAGTCAGCATTGGAAGGGGAATGTCCGCGAACTTGAAAATGTGATTGGTCGCGCAATGATTTATATGGCGAACACGGAACAACAGATTGCTCCACATCACTTACAATTATCACCTCGTACACCGAGCCAGAAAGTCGTCGAGTCTGGAACACTTCATGAAGCCGTGGCGAAATATGAACGTGATTTGATTGAACGAACGATTGAAGAAGCCGGTGGGAATAAGTCAGAAGCTGCCCGGCGGTTAAAAATTTCAATCCGGACTTTATATAATAAATTAGATGCCATGCAATAAAGTGCATGCAATTATATGCGCACTAAGCAATTATGTGCATGGCTTCCCGCTTTATAAAGCGCTTACAATTTAGGAAACAAACTTGCTTATGGTATAGTGTAGAGTGCAAGGGGGGACAACGATGAATTTTGAACGGATGCTGACAAACGCAAAACAACTTGAGGGTTGTACAGTATCCATTGCGGGGGCAGCGGACGAAGAGGTCATTCGAGCCGTAAAACTCGCTACGGATCATGGATTGTCACGATTCATTTTATTTGGTGAAGCTCGGGAAATCCGAAAGTTATGTGAACAGTATGGAATCGACGAGTCAGCCGTCGATATTTTACATGCAAAAGGTGACGTTGAGATTGCGAGACGTGCCGCACTAGCCGTAAAAAACAAAGAGGCAGATGTGCTCATGAAGGGGATGGTGTCGACATCGACATTCATGAAAGCCGTCCTTAATCGGGAGGCAGGACTTCGTACGAAACGAACACTCAGTCATATCGCGCTATTTCAGATTCCGAATCGGGAAAAATTGATCGGTGTGACCGACGCCGCAATCCATATCGCGCCGACGCTCGAAGAAAAAGTAGAAATCATTCATAATGCGGTAGAAGCGATGCATGACATCGGTTACGTATCGCCCAAAGTCGCAGCAATCGGAGCTGTTGAAGTTGTCAATCCACAGATGAATGCGACGCTCGATGCCGCATTGCTCAGTCAAATGAATCGTAGGGGACAAATCAAAGGCTGTATCGTAGATGGACCGCTCGCCCTTGATAATGCAGTCGACATGGTCGCAGCGAAACAAAAAGGAATCAATAGTGAAGTAGCAGGGCAAGCTGATTTATTAGTCGTGCCATACATAGAGGTCGGCAACGTCCTTTATAAATCAATCATGTATTTCGCAGAGGCGAGCGTAGCGGCGATCGTCGTTGGCGCGTCTGCCCCTGTCGTATTGACGAGTCGTGCCGATACAGCGGAGGCGAAACTTTATTCTCTCGCATTCGCATTGTTACATGCTAAAAACTAATCGTACTTAACAGGAGGAACTGATCATGATGGAAACAAACACAGAACCACGCTTCCGTATTTTTGACGTCTTACAATCTGAGGATTACGAACAAATCGTATTTTGCCAAGACCAAGCGTCTGGACTAAAAGCAATCATTGCGATTCACGATACAACTCTTGGTCCTGCACTCGGTGGGCTTCGCATGTGGAACTATGAGTCAGAGCAAGAGGCACTCACCGATGTCTTACGTCTCGCTAAAGGAATGACGTATAAAAATGCGGCCGCCGGTCTCAACCTCGGTGGTGGGAAGGCTGTCATCATCGGAAATGCCAAGACGGATAAATCGGAAGCCCTCTTCCGTGCATTCGGTCGATACGTACAATCACTCAGCGGACGTTACATTACAGCTGAAGATGTGAACACAACGGTCGCTGATATGGACTTCATCCATATGGAGACAGACTATGTAACGGGTGTGAGCCCAGCGTTCGGTTCAAGCGGGAACCCTTCACCGGTGACAGCTTATGGTGTCTATCGCGGTATGAAGGCGGCTGCGAAATGGAAGTTTGGGACAGACTCTCTCGCTGGGAAGACGGTTGCAGTGCAAGGTGTCGGAAACGTAGCCTACAACTTATGCCGCCACCTTCATGAAGAGGGTGCACATTTGATCGTGACGGACATCAACGAAGAAGCGCTCAAACGTGCAGAAGCAGACTTTGGTGCGACGGTTGTTAAACCAGATGAGATTTATGGGGTCGAGTGTGACATTTTCGCTCCATGTGCACTCGGTGCAGTCATCAATGACAAAACGATTCCACAGTTGAAAGCGCAAATCGTCGCTGGTGCCGCGAATAACCAATTGGCTGAAGATCGTCACGGGGATGTGCTTGACGAGAACGGCATCCTCTACGCACCAGATTTCGTCATCAACGCTGGTGGTGTCATCAACGTCGCGGACGAACTCGAAGGATACAATCGCGAACGCGCAATGAAAAAGGTCGAACTCATCTATGACAACATGATGCGTGTCTTTGAAATCGCAGAGCGTGACGGCGTACCGACGCATGTGGCGGCTGACAAGATGGCAGAAGAACGTATTCATATGATGTCTCGTTCACGTAGTCAGTTCCTCAAAGTCGAAAAAAGCATTCTAGGGAGACGCTAAGATGACAAAACGGCTAATTCTTGCGATCAACCCAGGGTCGACTTCGACGAAAGTTGGATTGTTTGATGGGAAGGAAGAAGTGCTGACACGTACGGTCCGTCACGAGATGGACGTGACCGGTCTCAGCCTTCCTGAGCAGTTACCTCATCGTGAGCAAGAAGTACGTGCCTTGTTAGAAGAGACTGGCATCGCGGTCAATGACTTGACCGCGGTCGTCGGTCGTGGTGGATTGCTCGCACCGATGACGTCAGGGACATATACCGTTAACGAGCTGATGCAAGAAGACTTGACGAGCGGTCGCTTCGGGATGCATGCTTCGAACCTCGGGGGATTGATTGCATCAAAAATTGGTGAGAACGAAGGAATCCCGAGCTTTATCGTTGACCCGGTCGTTGTCGATGAGATGCATGAATTGGCAAGGAAGACTGGGATGGCTGAGATCAATCGCCGTAGTATTTTCCATGCCTTAAATCAAAAAGCAGTCGCTAAACGTTTTGCGGCCGAAAATGGAAGCGATTACAATGAGCTGAATTTGATAGTCGCTCACCTCGGCGGCGGGATCACAGTCGGCGCTCATTCACTTGGTCGCGTCATTGATGTAAATAACGGACTTGATGGTGACGGACCGCTTGCGCCAGAACGAGCGGGCTCAATTCCTGTTGGACAGGTAGTAGAACTATGTTATAGTACCAGGTATAAAGAATCGGAAATGAAAAAGAAAATTGTCGGTCAAGGTGGTTTGTTCGCGCATCTCGGTACGTTTGATGCGATTGAGATTGAGCAACGGATGGAATCAGGAGACGATGAGGCGAGACTCCTTTATGAAACGATGGCTTATCGTGTCGCACAAGAGATTTCAAAACATGGTGCGACGCTCAGTGGTCAGGTGGATGCCATCTTATTGACAGGTGGAATCGCCTATTCAGAATGGCTAACAGACAAGATTAAAGAGCGTGTCTCTTTCCTTGCGCCGGTTCACGTCTATCCGGGCGAAGATGAATTGAAAGCCTTGGCAGAAGGTGCGCTTCGCGTCATCGAGAAGGAAGAGGCCGCAAAAGAATATGAGGGGGATACACATGGCACGAGAATTTGATGTTGTCGTCATCGGCGGAGGACCAGGAGGATATGTGGCTGCAATCAAAGCGGCGCAGGCTGGTAAAACTGTCGCAATCGTTGAGGCGAGAAAATTAGGCGGCACCTGCTTACATAGAGGATGCATCCCGACGAAAGCTCTTTTAAAAGCTGCCCATGTCTATCAAACGGCGAAACAAGGTGCAACGTACGGCGTAGAAACGGGAGATGTGACGTTTAACATGGAACGGGCACAAACGTATAAGCGCGATCTCGTGGCCGGCCTTGAAAAAGGAATTGAGCATTTGATGAAACAAGGAAAGATTGAAGTGTTTCGCGGGAAAGCTTCGATTCTCGGACCAAGTATCTTCTCGCCACAACCAGGGACCGTTTCTGTTGAAGACGAAAACGGAGAGTCAGAACTTATCTTGCCGAACCAATTGATTATCGCAACAGGTTCGATTCCACGTGAACTTCCTGGGTTGCCATTCGATCATGAGCGGATTTTGAACTCGGACGATCTCCTCAATTTTGAAACGCTTCCTGAATCGATTGCGATTGTCGGCGGCGGTGTCATCGGAGTCGAATGGGCGTCCATGCTCGTCGATTTAGATGTGAATGTAACGTTGATTGAAGTTGGAGATCGTTTACTCCCACTTGAGGACAAGGCGGTCTCTCGCGAAGTGGAACGCTTATTGAAGAAGCGCGGCGTCCGTGTGAAGAAAAGCGTGACAGTCGATGCCGAACGAACGTTAGTTCATGAAGATGCAGTGGAGCTTGCTGTAGGTGAAGAAACGTTGAAGGTAGACTGTGTGCTCGTCTCGGTTGGCCGAGTCGCAAATACGGAAGACTTAGGACTTCAAAACACGTCCATCGTCGTGGAAAACGGAATTATTCAAGTCGATAGCCAGTATCGTACGAAAGAACGTCATATTTTCGCGATCGGAGACTGCATCGGGAAGTTACAACTTGCCCACGTCGCGTCTGCCGAAGGAGTGAAGGCGGTCGAAACGATTCTTGGGCTTGAGCCGACACCACTCGATTACATGCTTATCCCGCGTTGCGTATATAGCGTCCCAGAAGTTGCATCGGTTGGCTTGACAGAGGAAGCGGCAAAAGATGCCGGACATGATGTGAAGACAGGGACTTATCGTTTCAACGGTCTCGGGAAAGCACGAATTGAAGGGCAAGCCGACGGGTTCGTCAAACTTATTTCGGACAAAGAAACAGACGACCTTCTCGGTGTTCATATCGTCGGTCCAAAAGCGACTGAACTGATCACTGAAGGTGGACTGGCACTCGTCTTGAACGCGACTGCTTGGGAGATGGGGCAACTTGTACACCCACACCCTGCATTAAGCGAAGCCTTCCAGGAGGCAGCACTCGCTGTCGATGGATTACCGATTCACGCCTAAGGAGGAACAAGGATGGAACAGATGACTGTGAACTCATATGAAGAGCTTGGATTAACTAAACAAGATTTATTGGCGATGTACGAAACGATGGTGCGTGCGCGTAAAATCGATGAACGCATGTGGAAGTTGAACCGTGCCGGGAAAATCCCGTTCGTCGTCTCGTGTCAAGGACAAGAGGCAGCGCAGGTTGGTGCAGCGTTCGCCTTAGAAAAAGGAATTGACTACGTCTTGCCTTATTATCGTGACGTGGCGGTCGTCCTTCACTTCGGCCAAACATCAAGAGACTTGATGCTGTCGGCATTTGCGAAAGCGGAAGACCCAAACTCAGGCGGTCGTCAGATGCCTGGTCACTTCGGCTCGAAAGAGCATCGGATCGTGACAGGTTCATCTCCGGTCACGACCCAAGTCCCTCATGCGGTTGGAATCGCACTTGCTGCGAAGATGAAAAAGGAAGAACTCGTCACGTTCGTTTCGTTCGGTGAAGGTTCTTCTAACCAAGGTGATTTCCATGAAGGCGCAAACTTTGCAGGTGTCCATAAGTTGCCGGTCATCTTGTTCTGTGAGAACAACAAATATGCGATCTCCGTCCCACTTTCAAAACAGTTGGCGTGTGAGCGCGTATCAGACCGTGCAAAAGGTTACGGAATGCCTGGCGTGACAGTCGACGGGACAGATCCGATTGCCGTATACGCGGTCGTGAAGGAAGCGCGTGAACGTGCCCTTCGTGGAGAAGGACCGACGCTGATTGAAGCAGAAGTCGAACGTCTCGTGCCTCACTCATCAGATGATGACGATAAAGCATACCGTTCAGCCGAAGAATTGGCAGGATTAAAAGAACGGGACGGCATTCAAATGTTCCGTCAACGACTTGTGAACGATGGAATCGCAACAGCGGATATTCTCTCTGAAATCGATGCAAAAATCGATCTTGAAGTAAATGAAGCGACGACTTATGCGGACAAAGCACCATACGCATCGCCTGAATCTGCATTGGATTACGTCTACGAGGAGGAAAAATGATGAAAACGTTTATCGAAGCGATCAATGAAGCGATTCATGAAGAAATGGAGCGCGACGAGAACGTCTTCGTCGTCGGAGAAGACGTCGGCGTACGTGGTGGTGTATTCCGTGCCACACAAGGACTGATTGAAAAGTATGGAGAAGACCGTGTCATCGACGCACCGCTCGCTGAGAGCGCAATCGCAGGTGTTGGGGTCGGGGCTGCTATGTACGGGATGCGACCGATTGCAGAAATGCAATTCGCAGACTTTATCATGCCGGCAGTGAACCAAATCGTATCAGAAGCCGCTAAAATTCGATATCGTTCAAACAACGACTGGACGTGTCCGATGGTCATCCGTGCGCCTTTCGGTGGTGGTATTCACGGTGCACTCTATCACTCACAGTCTGTCGAGGCGATGTTCAGTTCGACGCCTGGTCTTAAAGTCGTCATTCCATCAGACCCAGTTGATGCAAAAGGATTGTTGAAGGCAGCAATCCGTTCGAACGACCCTGTCCTCTTCTTTGAACATAAGCGCGCCTATCGTCTATTAAAAGCAGACTTGCCGACGGACGAATACACGGTTGAAATCGGTAAAGCAGCTGTCAAACGTGAAGGGGACGATATCACAATCATCACATACGGTCTTTGCGTCCATATGGCTCAAGAAGCCGCGAAAACACTTGAAGAAGAAGGTATCAGCACGCACATCCTTGACCTTCGTACAGTTTATCCGCTTGATCAGGACGCAATCATTGAGTCAGTCAAGAAAACGGGTAAGGTGTTACTCGTGACAGAGGACAACAAAGAAGGAAGTATCATCGGAGAAGTTGCGGCGATTATTGCAGAGAAAGCGCTCTTTGAGCTCGATGCACCGATTGAACGCTTAGCAGGTCCTGATGTGCCGGCGATGCCTTATGCACCACCGATGGAAAAATTCTTTATCGTATCCCCAGAAAAAATTGCCGAGCGGGCCCGTCAGCTCGCCGCGTTTTAAGGAGGCGTCTCCATGGAACAAACGATTAAAATGCCCCAACTCGGTGAGAGTGTAACGGAAGGCACGATTACGACCTATCTCGTCAAGCCGGGCGACCGTGTGGAAGAATATGAACCACTCGCCGAAGTCATGACGGACAAAGTCACTGCAGAAATTCCGGCAACGAGCGCTGGTGTCGTGAAAGAATTCCTCATTCCAGAAGGTGAGACGGTCAGTGTCGGGACGCCTGTACTGACGATGGAAGTCGAGAGCGCAGAGGAAGCTGCGGCTGAGACGAAGACGGAGCCGGTCGCCGAAACTGCACCACCAGAGCCGGTTGCAGCGAAGCAAGCTGTCGCGACCGTTCCGAAAAAACAGAGTGGAAACGGTCGTTACTCGCCTGCGGTCATCCGACTCGCCAATGAGAATAATATCGATTTGAATGAATTGAGCGGAAGCGGTCTAGGCGGACGGATCACGCGGAAAGATATTCTTCGTTACTTATCAGAAGGGCGCCCGGCATCGACTCCTGAGCAAGCGACACAAGCACCTGTCCAGGAGACGATGGTACAAACGAAAATGGACGTTCCGACTGAAGCGCCAAGTCCTGCCGTCGAACCTTCACAACCAGTTGCTTCGACTTCTACAGGACGATACGAAACGATTCCGACAGCTGGTGTGCGTCAAGCGATTGCGAACAATATGGTTCGCTCGAAGCATGAGGCGCCACACGCATGGCTCATGATTGAAGTCGATGTGACGAACCTCGTCGAGGCGCGTGCGAAATTGAAAGATGAGTTTATGAAACGGGAAGGTGTCAAATTGACATTCATGCCATTCTTCATGAAAGCGGCCATCGAGGCGCTGAAGAAGTATCCGATGATGAACTCGGAATGGGCAGGTGATCACATCAAAGTGCACCAAGACATTCATCTGTCTGTGGCTGTCGCGGCAAATGAGGCACTCTACGTACCGGTCATTCGTCAAGCGGATGAGAAGAACATCAAAGGCCTTGCCGTGGCCCTTCAAGATGTGGCGTCACGTGCGCGTGAGAACCGTTTGAAAGCTGAAGAGATGCGTGGTGGGACGTTCACCATCAACAACACGGGTGCGTTTGGTTCAATCCAATCGGCACCAATCTTGAACTACCCGCAAGCGGCAATCTTATCGGTCGAATCAATCGTGAAACGTCCGGTCTGGATGAATGGCATGTTTGCGGCACGCGACATGGTCAACCTTTGTATGTCGGTCGACCATCGTGTCCTCGACGGTCTCGTCGCAGGTCAGTTCTTGCAAGCAATCAAGCAGTCGCTCGAATCGATCGACCCGGACACATATACAGTGTATTGATGTATAAAAATGGAGGCGCTCCCAGCGGGATGCCTCCATTTTTTTATGAATTATAGCCGAAGAATAGCGTGAAGAGAAAACTGACGGTCGAGACAAGTAAAAGGAAAAGTGAGAATGACATGCCGATTGAGACGAGCCATTTAGAAAGTCGTTGTTTGGATCTATGGAGCGCATACGCAAACATGAGACTGAATACGCCGAGCGTCGTGAATAATGTGAGCGGGATTGCTCGGTCTTGACACTCCCACGGTTAAAGCCGCAAGCTCAACCTTCGGGATGAGTGGGATTCTGAAGTGCTTGTGCGAGCGCAGTCCATTTCTGTTTTGCTCAAACCTTCAGATGAGGGTGTGTCATCACCCCTCCTGAGACAGACCCTATAGGTTCTCAGGCTGATTGACTGTCACCATCAATCACAGGTGCGGTTCGGATATTCATCGCACCGACTAAATCTCGATGTTTCTTAAACCCGCATTTACAGACATAAGCACGGTCTTTCACCTTGTTTCGTTCGCCACAAGAGGGACATGTCTGAGATGTGTATGCCGGGTCGACATACTCGACCTTGATCCCTTCTAGCTTCGCCTTGTATTTGATATATAATGCTAAGCGGTAGAACGACCATGTGTGCAGATTCTTATTGTTTTTACGGCTTGTTCTTGCCGTCTGTCGGATGTTCGCCAGCTTCTCTAGGCGAATGACAGAAATATTGTTCTCTTTTGCGAAGTCGACGATCTCACGGCTCACCTTGTGATCCCTGTCTTTCATCCAACGCTGTTCCTTGTTGTCCAACTTCTTGATTGCGTCCAGCTTCTTCTTTTGTCCGAGCTCTTTTCGTCTCGCCCGGAACTTTCGTTTCATGTACTTGTTCTCGCGACCGTTCCCGAAGAACCTCGCCTTGTCGCAATCGGTCGATGCGACCGCCGGGACTTTCAAGCCTAAATCCACACCAAGGATCCTTGAGCCCGTCTTTTCGATTGTGAGGATTGTAACGGCGATTTGGGCAATCCACTTATTAGACTTTTTCGTAATGCGCACCGCACCCAACTTGTTATTAAGAAGCGAGAAGTTGCGATTGTGTTTGTCGACCATTTCTGCTCTAATTGGTGTTTTCTTTGCTTTTCCATCTACCATGATAGGAAGAGAGATTGACTCGAAGTCAAACGAATAGTTCTGATTGTTCCATGTGCAGTAAGGTTTCTTTAGGATTGGGACTATTTCATATTTCGATTTCTTCGCTTTTTTAAATACGCTTTGGGCGTCTTTAATTATCTGATTCTTGACGGCACTAGGCAAATGAGCGCAAACACTTTTACTTGTCAATTTGAGCATCGCTTTAGCATCCACCATATCAGAGATAAGTTGATTGACCGTCTCGATATATGTTTCTGCCATGCTTTTTAAAACAACTTCCTGTTCTTTTGTCGGCTTCAGTTTAATGTTAACTGTCAGCGTCTGAGACACGGTGTCACCCCCTTGTTTTTTGTTGTCCGACATAACGTTTAATCGTTTCGCTCGATACATTTCCAGCGGTGGAGACGAAATAGGATCGTGTCCAGAGACTCGGCAAATGTTGAAGATGAGGAAATTCTTCTCTTAACTTTTTAGACGTTACTCCCTTTATTTTTGCCATGATGTCAGCAGGACTCAGTGTTGGAGGGGCGTTAAGGAACATATGCGTATGATCTGTATCGCATTCCAAGGCTATAATTTTGATATTCAGTTCTTCGCATATTTCGGACATCAAACCTTTGAAACGTATTTCTACATCGTTACGAAGGAATATCTTTCTTCTGTATCGAGGACAGAAAACGAAGTGATAATTGATTAGAGAAACAGTAGTATGAGTTCTTCTATAGTTGGTTTCCATATTAATATCGTGTCAGTTTAACCAACAAACTGCAACAAGAAGATTTCCAGATACTTGAAGCGCCAAAACCTTCGGATTTTTTACTGACACTCCGCATCCTGCCGAGCTTTCATCCCACCCCTAAAGGAGTGGGCTTTCCCGATCGGAAATTCTGTAAAAAAGGTAAAGTACATCCAAAGTTAAATCATCCTTACTAGTCATGCACTTTCGCAAATCGACGTTGATGGACACGATACATCGATGTGTTGATTACAACATACACTAGAAGGAACATCCAATATACAAAGAAATAGTCTAAAGCAAACGCGGGAATCCCATCATGTCTGACTGAAGAAAGCCAAAGCAAAAGGAGTGAGGTAGGGAAATGAATTAATAGTACAAGATAGGGCATGAACTTCATAAATGATAAGGCATTTGTCGACGGATTGCGCATGAGACACATGGCAAGTAAACCAATCAGCACTTCGAGCCCACCGAGCGTGAAGAAAGCGAGTGAGTCAGAGAAGCTGGTTTCTAGAATCGGTGAGGCAAGCGTCGCAAGACCCAGACTCCCGATGATTATTAAAGCGAACAAGATGTAGTCACCTCCAAAAAAGAGTTGATTCTATGTGTTTATTGTAAAATAATGGATGGTGAAATTCAACATCTCAGAAAAACACGCCATTCATAGAAATGGCGTGTCGGTAAGTTCATTATATCGATTGTTCAATCATCGATTCGATGTCGCGACGAACTTCAGCTGGTGACAAACGTGCGACATCATAGCGGACACGATGTGTCGATTCGTCCGTCCCCGTCAAGTCCGCAAACAGACTACCGAGATCATGGACGCTGCGATCGACTTGGATGAGCAATTCGATTGCGTCCTTGTCTTGTAAGATGACGACTTCGACCTCATCTAACTGACGACCGAAACGCGAACCGTTCGCAGAATATTCAAGTTCTTGTGCGATCGGAAGACGACCTGAACGATGACGTGCCGGGAGCATCTCTGTATCAGCCTTCTTCAGACGGAAACCGAGCTCGTCCATCGCATCTAAAATGACTTGTTGTGCCGCGTTCGGTTGAACGGTAATCGCATCTTCATCTTTCGGATCTACGGCTTGGGCAATATCGAGTCCTGTCTCAATCCATGATTTCGATTGGCTCACAGAGAGTGGCGTATTGAATGGAACGTTGACTGTGAATGGGATTTCTTTCACTTCTCCGGGACCAATCATGAACGGAGCTTCATTCAACAAGATTTTTTCAATCGTGAACGTCGAGTATGTCGACTTGTCGTTGACTTCGTGTTTATACAGCGTGTTGAAGAAAAGATAGATGCTGTCGACTGATTGTTCGACCGAACCACCTTCAATATGGACGACCCCATTGAGTTCTCCACCAGGCGTACAGTGGCTTTCATTCAGGCGTGTATCCACTTTTGCGGCACCAATTCCGATTGATGATAAAATCTTTTTAAACATATGTGTATCCTCCTTTGACGTAACGTCGTCTTCGTGTAATAGTATGTACGGACAGGTGAAACAATATGTTTCAAAATTTCTAAAAAAGGATTGAATCCATTGGAATATAAAGCGTTACAAGAGCGTCTAGAAGACGTGATCCAATCAAATCATCTCGTGTCGGCGACAATCAGTCAACCCCGTCAAAAATCAAGTGATCTCAAACGGGTCAAATTGAAACCGGTCATGCTTCGGAATGCGTATCATATCCAGTTCGAGTACCGGTATGAACGGGTCATGAATCATAAAAATCTGACACCGGATGAAGCCGTGACAGAATTGTTCGAACTTCTCGAAACGTTTAGACAAGGACAGTTCCAACTAAAGGAATCTGACCTCCAATTCCAGTTATCGAAAAAGTTCAAAGTGACATTGAAAGAAAAGCAAACGGCACAAAAAGAAATCCAGTTGAGCCATAATCGGGAGAAGCAGTATGTACTCCCGCTCGATGAGCCGGTCCCGTTCTTGATTCGACTTGGCATCCAGTCGAGTGACGGCAAAGTGAAGCGACAAAAGTACGACAAGTTCAAACAAATCAATCGTTTCCTTGAGTTCATTGAGGATTCGCTCAAACATTTACCGACAGACCGGACCGTTAGAATTTTGGACTTCGGTTCAGGGAAGTCGTACCTGACGTTTGCGCTCTATCACTTCCTTCATGAGATGAAAGGGTATGACGTGCATATCACAGGGCTCGATTTGAAGAAAGAAGTTATCGAAGAGTGCGCGTCAATCGCAAAAGATTTGGGATATGAACGGCTTGAGTTTTTAGTCGGGGACATCAATGAGTATGAAGGAGAGACGGCTGTCGATATGGTCGTGACCCTTCATGCTTGTGATGTGGCGACAGACATGGCGTTAGCACGCGCCGTGCGCTGGGGAGCGAAAGTCATTTTGAGCGTCCCTTGCTGTCAAAAGGAATTGAATCGCCAACTGCAAGCACCTAATTTAGACGTGATGCTTCAACATGGGTTGATTAAAGAGCGGTTCGCTTCGCTCGCGACCGATTCGATTCGGGCTGAACTCCTCGGACTTGTCGGCTATGATGCACAATTGCTTGAGTTCATCGATCTTGAGCATACGCCAAAGAATATTATGATTCGTGCCTATTTGACGAATCGTAAGGCGAGTGCCGAGACGAAAGCACGTTACCTCGCCTTTAAACAAATGTTACAGGCAGATCCATTCTTAGAACGGGAATTGAGCGATAGACTTGTCCTCGGGGTAGAACAAGACGTAAAATAAGAGAGTACAGACGAAATGTCGAAAGGGGAAACAACATGGATTTTCAATTATATTTTCAAGATGTAGTCGAACAAGCACGTAACGAAGTACGTGCTGCAGGATACACAGAGCTCACGACACCAGAAGAAGTAGACGGAGCACTGAAAAAAGAAGGAAAGACACTTGTACTCGTTAACTCGGTATGTGGTTGTGCAGGCGGAATCGCTCGTCCGGCAGCTGCTTACGTAAACAAGATGGAAGGCACCAAGCCTGATCATTTCGTAACCGTGTTTGCAGGTCAAGACCGTGAAGCGACAGATCGTGCACGCGAATATTTCGAAGGATACGCACCGTCTTCACCTTCGATTGCTCTCCTCGAGGATGGAAACATCGTGACGATGGTAGAGCGCAGTGAAATCGAGTCCTCAACGGCTGAAGAACTCGTCGACCAATTGCAAACATTGTTCGATATTTATTTCGCATAATCAAGCATCGGCGCAAAGGCACTGCCTTTGCGCTTTTGTGAAAAGGGGCAGTGTATATGGAACCAGTCATCAAAATTATGACGGAGGCAGAGTATATGATTGCCCTGTCACGCGGTGAAATCAATGAGCCGTCACTTCAATCGGAAGGGACAATCAAATGTTGCACACCGCAGCAAATCGGTAAGGTCGTCAAATCGTCCTATCCAGGAGAAGCAGTCGTCCTCGTCTCCCTTCACGTCAATCGACTAGGACAGTTGTTACATTATGAGTTAGATGAGGATGGAGAGCGCTATCCGCACGTGTATAGCGCCATCCCGATGTCTTCAGTCAAACAGGTCCAACCTTACGGGTCTCGCGACAACGGAACGGTCACTTATTTCGCTTTCGAGCGAATGTGACCTTCTTTTTTTTAATAAATTGCATGAATATACTTTACAAGTAATAATTATGTGTATATAGTGGTTGAAGACACAAGTCGGACAACTGATGTGTCATAGAACAGTTGAGCTACGTTCACACATATGTCATAATTTTGTTAAAGTTCTGATAATTATCATTCAACTACGAAAGGGAGATGAAGATGAAAAAAGGTTTTCTAGCATTATGTTTAGCAGGACTTGCCGCGTTCTCAGTCGCATGTGGGGCAGACGTGAACGAAGGAGGATCGACATCGACCGATGGTGAGGATGACAAAGTCATCGTCATGGGTACGAGTGCCGATTACTTCCCGTATGAATTCGTCGACACAGCGAACGGCGACGAAATCGTCGGATTTGATATCGACATCGCCAAAAAAGTGGCGGAAAACATGGGATATGAATTGAAAATTGAAGATATGGACTTCGGAAGCTTGCTCGGAGCACTCAACGCGGGTCGTGTCGACTTCGTCATGGCTGGTATGACACCGACGGAAGAGCGTAAAGAGAATGCCGATTTCTCGGATATCTATTTCACAGCGGTGAACTTGATCTTGTCGAAAGATGATTCTCTCCAATCACTTGAAGACTTGAAAGGCAAAAAGATTGGTGTTCAGCTCGGTTCAATCCAAGAAGGAATCGCACAGGACCAAATCACTGACGCTGAAATCGTCTCATTGAACAAGATTCCTGAGATCATCCAAGAAATCAAGACGGGACGTATTGACGCAATGGTCATCGAAGATACGGTCGCGAAGAAATACCTCGAGCAAGACAGCGAATTGACAACGTTCGAAATCGTAGACGAAGAAGAAGCAGGATCTGCTGCTGCCTTCCGTAAAGACGATGAGCTCCGTGATCAATTCAACGAAGAGTTGAAAAAGATGATCGACAGTGGAGAAATCGAAGAGTTAGCACAAAAATGGTTTGAAGAAGAGGCTGCACCAGCCGAATAATGAATCGTACGAGGCTGACTGAAGATGAATCGGTCAGCCCTTTTTTAGGAGGAACTTACAATGGATTTTAGCCGGATTTATGATTCTATCCCTTACATACTTGAAGGGATTCCAGTCATGTTCCAAGTGGTCATCGTCTCGGCATTGATCGGGATCTCACTTGGGATTGTCGTGGCAACACTAAAGATTGTCCCAAATCGTTTCATCAACTTTATTGGGCATGCGTATACGGCAGTGTTCCGTGGAACACCGCTCATCTTACAACTCGCCATTATTCACTTCGGATTACCGCAATTGACCGGCTATATCACGACACCGTATCAATCAGCGGTCATCGCTTTCTCATTAAACTCAGGAGCGTATATTTCTGAGATTATCCGGGCCGGTATTCAAGCGGTCGATAAAGGGCAATGGGAAGCCTCTGATGCTTTAGGTGTTCCATATGTAAAACAATTACGTTCAATCATCTTGCCACAGGCGTTCAAGAATATCTTGCCTGCCCTCGTCAACGAGATGATTACATTGACGAAAGAGTCGGCCCTCGTTTCGACGGTCGGGGTACTCGACATCATGCGCCGTGCACAGATTGTCGGTGGGCAGAAGGCGATCTACTTCGAACCGCTTCTATTCGCCGGTGTGATATACTTTACGATAGTGATGATCTTGACGTATCTTGGACAACGTCTAGAAAAACGGTTAAGAAAGAGTGATGGAAGATGATCGAAGTAAAAGACCTACACAAACAATTTGGTGACTTAGAAGTACTGAAGGGGATCACGACGACGATTGAACGTGGTGAAGTGGTCGCCGTCATCGGACCGTCTGGGTCTGGTAAATCGACATTTCTGCGTTGCTTGAACATGCTAGAAATCCCGACAAGCGGGACGGTCAGTGTGGATGGGTTCGAACTCACGAAAAAAGGGGCGAACGTTGCGAAGGCGCGCCAAAATATCGGGATGGTATTCCAACAGTTTAATCTGTTCCCGCACATGAGCGTATTGGACAATTTGACGTACGCACCAGTCAACGTTTTGAAAGTAAGCAAGACTGAAGCACTCGAGCGCGCAAAAAAATTGCTCGAACGTGTTGGGCTCTCTGAGAAAATCGACGCCTATCCGAGCCAACTCTCGGGTGGACAAAAACAACGTGTCGCCATCGCGCGTGCGTTAGCGATGGAACCGAACGTCATGTTGTTCGATGAGCCGACTTCGGCACTTGACCCAGAGATGGTCAACGAAGTACTTGATGTCATGAAAGGGTTGGCTGAGACCGGAATGACGATGGTTGTCGTCACACACGAAATGGGGTTTGCTCGTGAAGTGGCAGACCGCGTTCTCTTCCTTGATGAAGGAATTTTGATGGAAGAAGGAAAACCGGCCGATTTGTTGTTAAATCCCCAGACCGATCGTGCGAAACGTTTCTTAGAAAAAGTGTTGTAATCTGAACTTACGAAGGAAGGATGAATACACGTGAAAATCACCTATTATGGACATGCGACTGTTGGATTTGAGATTGATGGCGTAAACGTGTTGATCGATCCATTTTTGACGAGTAACCCTCATACGGAAGTAGACCCTTCTACACTGCGACCAGACTATTTGTTGCTCACCCACGCTCATTTTGATCATATCGAAGATGTCGAGTTGATTGCGAAAGAGACAGGGGCAACGATTGTGGCGACGCATGAGCTCGCGACCTATTATGAGAAGAAAGGCTTTTCTGTACATGGAATGAATATCGGTGGTGGACACGCCTTCCCATTCGGGCGCGTCACGATGACGCAAGCCTTCCATAGTTCGAGTTTTGACATGGGGGACACACCGATCTATATGGGAATGCCGGCCGGATTCATCATCGAGACGAATGAGTTGACGCTCTATCACGCAGGAGACACGAGTCTTTTCTCCGATATGAAGATGTACGGAGAACGTTTTGAAATCGATGTCGCTTTCCTTCCAATCGGTGATAACTTCACGATGGGACCTGCAGACGCGTTAGATGCGGCCCAGTGGCTACAAGCAAAACGAGTCGTCCCAATCCACTTCGATACGTTCCCACCGATTAAGCAGGATGCTCAGGCGTTTTGTGACCAGTTACATCGTCGCGGTCTTCTAATTGAACCGAACACGACAATTGAGATTTAAATATGGAGATGATTCAGACGACGAAGCAGTTCGTCGAACAGATTCATGAAAACGACCATTCAGGGCATGACAGCGCTCATATTGAGCGTGTCGTTCGACTGGTGGAGCGCTTGATGGAGGATGAGCCTGTCGACAAGACAGTGCTCATCCTTGCTGCGTATCTACATGACGTGGAAGACCATAAGCTTGGTCGACCGAAAGGGCTCGTCAAACAACATCTGAATGCTATCGACATCACTGATGAGCAAGCAAACTTGGTGCTGACCTTAATCGATGAAGTCTCTTTCTCAAAAGGAAGAGAGCCTACGACCCGCGAAAGTGAAATTTTACAAGATGCCGACCGATTAGACGCAATCGGAGCAATCGGTATTGCTCGCACGTTCCAATTCGCCGGTTCTCGCGGAACACCGCTCGATTTGTCGGAAGAGAGTGCCATTCAACATTTTCATGATAAATTGTTGAAGTTGGCGCCGATGATGCATACCGCAAAAGCGAAACAGTTAGCGATGTCACGTCATGCGTTCATGCAACAGTTTCTAGAGCAGTTTCACGAAGAGTGGGATGGCGTGGATAATTGAAAGGACGACCGAGATACATGTCTCGGTCGTCCTTTTGATTAGAATGGATGTTTATTCAGCCAATGACCGCCATCAAGAGAGATACAATCTCCATTTAAATA
Organism: Exiguobacterium sp. s34; assembly: GCF_018617435.1. Lineage (NCBI taxonomy): Bacteria > Bacillati > Bacillota > Bacilli > Caryophanales > Exiguobacterium > Exiguobacterium sp. s34. The sequence goes on from NZ_JACSKE010000003.1 coordinate 77,703, forward strand.
GCGCATCTCGTCAGAAGCAATCCAGTAAGCCAAGTCAGCGATTTCTTCCGGTGTCCCGAAGCGTCCGAGTGGAACGTTCCGACGAATCCGCTCTACTTCTTTCACGTGAGACACGAGTTTTTCCGCACCGCCTGTCCGTTCAATCGGTCCTGGACTGATGGCGTTGACTCGAGCCCCAAATTGATAGCCCCATTCAACAGCGAGCGTTCTCGTTAAATTGAGGACGCCGGCTTTCGCTGCCGCACTCGGTGCCACACCAGGTCCTGCCTGCCATGCATACGAGGCGACCATATTAATGATTGAGCCGCCACGTAGTTCTTCTGCCTCCCAATGTTTCCCGAGTACATGGGTGCAGTTGAATGTTCCGTTCAAGACGATGTCAATGACACTTGACCAACCGTTCGGTGACAAATCGAGTGTCGGACAGACGAAGTTACCTGCCGCGTTATTAACGAGCGCGTGGACTGGACCGTAAGCGGATGCGATGTCAGCGAGTGCTTGAGCGCATCCTTCATAGTCACGAACATCATGTTGCACACTCATCGCCTGACCTGCTTCGATTGCGTTCAGTTCGTTCATCGCTTCTAGTAGTCGTTCCTCGTTTCGACCACTGATGGCCACATTCCATCCTTCTTGCTTAAATTTTAAGGCCATCGCTTTCCCCATACCAGACGATCCTCCGGTAATCCAAATCGTTTTCATATTGATTCCCCCTCAAAAATGAATAGTCGTTCATTTTACTTATTCGTCTTCTAATTTAAAATTCCTTCAATGAGATATCGTTTGATGTTGAATCATTTCTTCGACAAGAAGCGTATATAGAATATGATACGATTGAAGTGAGTGAGATGACGTCAATCCAATGGAAGGTGTAGATGAGACATGAAGCGAATGTTAGGGATAACTATTTTCAGTCTTATAATTGTGATGGCGCTTATCTTTACGAATATGAAAGATGCTGATGATTCGTCCGCACCGTTTGAAAAGGTGACGAATTCTCAAGTCGAAACTAAGACCGTTCCTGAAATTGAGCTGAATCATGGTTATGATCGCAATCAATACATGAAATGGGTCGTATGGGAAAAATTGATTCCAATCATCACGGAACGGTATGGAGAGTCAAGTGAGCAAGTGCACGACAACAATCGACTCATCGAGCTTTACGAGGATGAAGTCAAGGGCACTCTATAAATAAATAATACGTGAATCAGCCCGACTCATTTGAGCCGGGCTACTGTTCATTGGATTTGTTTTAACTGTTTCAAGCCGAGTTCACGATCGATTGAATACATCGTACCGGCGACTTTCTCGCCCCAGTATGGGTCTGACGCGTAAAAGATATTGATCCCTTCTTGCTTGTTCCCCGGGTAGTCTCCGCGTGCGTATGGACCTTTTACATATTTCGTGGCGAACAATTCGGCAGCCGCATCAACGCTCGCTTCAATCGTTTCAAACGATGTTGCGTTTCCGCTCGGGTCGTCATCGGTCGCTCGAAATCCAAATAAGTTACGTTTTTCTCGAGCAATGTCGGACGTTCCAAATTTCGACTCATGACCGGCTACGGCGAGTAAGAATAACGCATTGATGCCATACGTTTCTTCTGCCTGTTTGAAAGCATCCCCCTCTCCGGCGAGTGGGGAGTCGATGGATTGTAAATACTGATCAAATGCTTTGGCGGAATACGGTGTTGTTGATTGAATCGAAGCGAATTGATAGGGAGAGTCGAAGACGTCCCGGACGCGTTCCGTGTAGAAACGCTCTTCTGAACGCTTCTCTGTCGGTCCAACGAGGAACGTGCCGGCGAGATTTGCATTCGCCTCGACCGAGTGATACACATCCCCATCCCGAATCTCATAATAGCCGCGTCTCTCTACGACAGCTTCTGGGAACAATGCCATCTGATCTGGCTTTACATAGACGTCTGCGCCTGAGATGCGTACTTTCAAGTGGTCATCGCCTCGCTCGAGCAGTTGTAGTCTCGTACCGCCAGCGACATAGGACTGACGTTTTTTGAACGATTGATCTTCATATAGGTTCGTGATCGCATCGCTCGGTGTCACGACTACACCAGTTCCTGTGAAGTCGAGGACTTCTCCTGAAGGAGAGAATAAGGTGCGGTTGTTTCCAGCCGCCATGTATCGTTTTGCTTCAGTAAGGGATTCGAACGATCTCGTGACACGGTCTCCGTTCGTGACGGTTTCGACGGTGTACGAGTCAGGACGTTCGGACTGGATCCATAAAAATGAGGCGATGGCAATACTGAGTGTCGCGACCATCGGCCAAAGTGTACGTTTTTTCTTTCGTTTCAATCAGATCACTTCCAAACTTTTGAATTGCCAAACGAGTTGATTTAGTCAACAATTTGATGGAGAAGGGGGAAATCAGTATGAAAATTGGAACGCGGACGTTAAAGACCGCGGTCGCAGCGGGTATCGCAATGCTCATTTCCGAGACGATTCATCTTGATTATTTTGTATTTGCAGCCATTATCGCTATTTTGAGTATTCAAGAGACTCGGAAAAAATCCATTCGCGCTTCGTATGAGCGTGTCATGGCGAGTCTTCTCGCCATTGGGATGGGTGCCGCGATGTTTACGTTACTCGGTTATTCACCGGTGACGCTCACACTTTATTTTGTCATCTTCATTCCACTCGTACAACAATTGAAACTGCAAGATGGGCTCATTACAAGTGTCGTCATCTTGACGCACCTTTATACCGAGGCGCAATTTTCGCTCGAATTGTTCATCAATGAGTTATTACTCATCGCTATCGGTGTCGGTGTCGGACTTGTCGTCAACATGTATATGCCGACGCTCGACCGTGAAATCGAACGAATCAAAGACAATATCGACCGTTCGCTCGCCGTACTCTTTTACGATGTGGCAGCATGTGTAGAGACAGGTGTGTATAATAACCATTCGATGATGCTGATCAAGACGAGGGACTATTTGAAAGAAGGGAAAGATTTGGCCCTTCGGCGTATGGGTAACTCGATCGGAAAACGGAATGAAGATATGGACTATCTCTACTTCCGAATGCGAGAGCGACAATACGATATTTTGAAACGCGTCGCTGACAACGCCAGAGAGATTACGATGGTCGTCAATGAAGCAAAGCCTGTTGCCACATTTTTGCGTCGCGTCGGGGACCATGTGAATGAACAAGCGGATGCTTCGGTCTTTCTGCAAGAACTTGAAGAGATGATTGAGCACTATCGAAAAAACGTACCTCTCCCCACGACACGTGAAGAATTTGAGGTACGCTCATCCTTGTTGAATATTTTGTCGGATGTGAAAAGTTATTTGATCTTGAAAGAGCGTTATATTTTGCTCTTAAAAGAACATGGTCATGCTCGAGAGAAACGTGCTGATCAAAAAGATTGAGACGATGACGATGACGCCGATTTGAATGATGCGTTGTCGTCTTTTTTGCTTTTTCTTCATAACTTGCCTCCATGTACGTGTTTGCCATCATTGTACAGAATGGAAAAGATTCGTGCAATCTAAGGGAGTTTGTTATAATGGTCAAGAAATGTTTGGATGGAGGGATGTTGTTTATGGTAAACGAGACACGAGTGCTCGACACATTTTTAGGATTGGTCGGCATCGATTCAGAAACGAAAGAAGAGGCTGTCATCTGTGAACATTTGAAAGCCGTATTCACAGAGCTTGGTTGCGACGTCTATGAGGATGACGCATCAACAAAGACAGCGCACTCTGGTAATAACTTGATCATCACGTTGCCTGCAACGAAAGAGAATGTCGATCCGATATACTTCACGGCTCACATGGACACGGTGACTCCTGGTAAGGGAATCAAAACGAGCATCAAAGACGGATACGTCGTGACAGACGGGACGACAATTCTCGGAGCGGATGATAAGACTGGCCTCACGGCGATGATCGAACTCGTTCGCGTGTTGAACGAAAAACAGATTCCACACGGACAAATCCAATTCGTCATCACGGTAGGGGAAGAATCAGGACTCGTCGGGGCGAAAGTCTTGGATTTATCAAAAATCGATGCGAAGTTTGGTTTTGCACTTGACTCGGACGGCCCGGTCGGTGACATCATCGTCGCAGCACCGACACAAGCGAAAGTAAATGCGAAAATTTACGGGAAGACGGCCCATGCAGGTGTCGCTCCAGAGAAGGGTATTTCAGCGATTCAAATCGCAGCGAAAGCCATCGCGAAGATGCCACTCGGTCGAATCGATGAAGAGACAACGGCAAATATCGGTCGCTTCGAAGGGGGACGTGCCACAAACATCGTGTGTGACTACGTCGAAGTACTCGCTGAGGCCCGTTCGCTCATTCACGAGAAGATGGAAAAGCAGGCGGAAACGATGAAACAAGCCTATATCGAAGTGGCGGAGTCGTTTGGTGGTCGTGCTGAAGTCGACATCGACATCATGTATCCAGGATTCAAGTTTGAAGAAGGTGACGAAGTCGTCGAGGTCGCGAAACGTGCGGCGGCGACAATCGGACGTCCGACACGAATCTTACACTCAGGCGGCGGTTCGGATGCGAACGTGATCGCCGGTGGTGGGATCCCGACGGTCAACTTGGCGGTTGGTTATGAAGAAATTCACACGACGAACGAACGCATGCCTCTTGAAGAGTTATACAAACTCGTCGAGTATGTCGTCACAATCGTTGAAGAAGTTGCATCACCTAAGAAATAAAAAAAGAGCCGACCATTCGTCGGCTCTTCGTATGTGTTCGTACTCGTTATGCTGCGAACTCCAGAGACTCTAAAATCAACTCGTCTGTGCAATGAAGTTCGATCGCTATGTCGTGAATGCGGATAGAGGTGCCTTGTTCCTGTTGGTGCAAGCGATTCATCAAAGCTGCGCGATCTCGAATCGTCTCGTAAATTGATTCGGGTTGTTCTGCCTTGGTCATCACAAATCACATCCTTTTCAGCGATTACCACAAGTATAGCATGGAACGGACTTGAAGAAAGGACTAAATTATTTATGAAGTTACAGTTTTTAGGAACTGGATCAGGTATGCCATCAAAGCAGCGAAACGTGTCAGGTCTCGCACTCGTCTTACCTAAAGTCACCTGGTTGATTGACTGTGGAGAAGGTACGCAACATCAGATGCTCTACACGAAAGTCAAACCACGAAAAGTGACGGCGGTATGGGTGACGCATTTGCACGGCGACCATGTTTTCGGATTACCTGGATTTTTATCGACACGTTCAGCACTGGATGGAACGGAACCCCTCACGGTTTATGGACCGAAAGGATTGAAAAAGTGGCTTGAAGCGACGCTTCGTGTCACGGGTTCTCATCTCGGTTATGAGCTGAATGTCATCGAGTTCACGGATGGAGACACATTTGAACAAGACGGTCACATCATCACTGTGCGAAAATTAGAGCACCGTTTCCCATCTTACGGTTTTCGAATTCAAGGACCTGAAAAGCCAGGGACTCTTTGCGTTGATCGAGTGAGAGCGCTCGGGATTCCGAGTGGACCGATCTATAAAACAATCAAAGAAGAAGAACGGTTTGAATATGAAGGAAAATGGTATGACTCTAAAGAATACGTCACTGAACCGACTCCGGGTAAAGTCGTCGCAATTCTCGGAGATACGACCCCTTGTGAAAACGCTCGGATTTTGGCAGAAGGTGCGGACCTTCTCATTCATGAAGCAACATTTATGGAAAGTGAACAGCCGCTCGCGCGGAAATATGGTCACTCGACGACGCGTGAGGCGACAACGCTTGCGAAGGCGTCTGCTGTCAATCAATTGATTGTCACGCATATTTCAGCTCGTTATGTCGGGCGAGAGGAAGAGTTTGAGCAAGAGGTCGTATCGGACTTTCCGTCGAGTATAGTTGCGACCGACTTTTTAGAATATACAGTGGGGGATTGATGTGACCATTCAACTCTATGTGTGGGCAGCGTTCTTAGTAATCAGCATCTTGTTAGGTGTTCGATTGAACCAGTTAAAAGAGCCGGAAGCCAATTTCTTTCCGAAGTTCTTATTCTATTCACTGCTTGGGATCGTTTCGTTTCCAATCGGCGGTTTTCATATCCCAATCGGGTTTTTATTGTCTTTTTTATTCTTCCCGAAACAGAATAGTCGCTATAAATGGTATGGAGCACTTTTAGGATTCTTCTTCTTTATCGTCTTATTATTCGTACCGTTATTTGACCAATCTGGATTTCGTACAGAATCCCAGCAAATCGGTGCTGTTTCCGTCACGGATGAGTCATTCGATGAGATGACGGAGAAGGTATTGCAACGAATCAATAGTGATTCAATCAAGCTAGACCGAGGTAAGCTTCAAATTGATCGGGAAGGGAACGTCCAAACGATTGAGTATTTACTGATGGTCGAGCGAGCCGAATCGTTCCAGCAAATTCGCGTGACATATGGAGAGGGACAACTTTCCTATGAACAAGTCGATGAACTACGAATAGAATCGGGACAGGCGTTTTTTGAAAAGCTCGTCGAATTCGATCATATGTTATCGACATTGAGAGGACCGTCATGGGAAGAGTACACAGATGTCGTCGCCGCGCCGATTTTACAACTCTCTTATGATGGGCTTTACGACATGTATACGTTCGAAAACGAGTCGATGCTTATGATCAACCGAGACGATGAACTCGTTAAGTTTTGGCTGCAGCGAGAACCGGTCCTTGCTAACAGTATCCAGCTCGTCGGACTGACGCAGGAGGGCCGTAGTACAGGCGAGCGCTATGCGATTCTATATAATTATTCGATACACCAACGAGAGGATTTGACAGATCAATGAAACCGTATGTAACCATTACTCTATTAGCTACGGCGCTACTTGCCGGATGTGGCGGGGAAGAAGCGCAGCAAGAATCGTGTGGTGTAAGTCCGACCATCTCCGTCTATAACGCAGCGACCGAAGAAACACTTTATCAAGAGAAAAGTGTTTGCTTAGAAGAAGATGCGACCGTGCTCGATGCGTTGAAAGCGACAGGACTCGACCTTGAAGTGACAGGGAGTGGTGACATGTCTTACGTAACGGCAATTGAAGGAATTGAAGAAAAATCAGAAGGACAATCGTCAGGATGGGTATTTGCTTTTAACGGTGCTCCGGGAGATGAGGGAGCGGGCGCTAAAGAAGTAGAGTCGACGGATGTCATTCAATGGCGGTTCGAAGAAGATGCAGTGGCTTTCTTCGAATGAGGCAGATTGGGAGCGGAGACATCCTGTCACGCTCCTTTTCTATCTACTCTGTCATTTATATGTGCTGATGAATGTTGAAACAACCACGTTTTTCGTGATAGGGCTTATTCTTCTGCTCCTCATCGAGCGTCGTTTCCCTTGGCCGATGTTATCTGTACTTGTTGCTTTCGGAATCATTTCGATTTTACCCATACTCATTGGTTGGGAGATTTCTTTTACGTACATATGGCGTCAGATTTTAAAATTAGCCGCTTTTCTACTCGGCATGTTATGGATTTCTCGAATCATTCGTCTCGAACGATTGCTCCCACTCTTATCGAACTTCCCCCGCTCGTCCTCACTCTTATACGGTGCATGGGCACTCATCCCGGCATTGGAGCAGGCGGTACGTCAGGCAATCAGAAGTCATCCGAAAGCGTCTTGGCGAGACGCGGTCCAAATTGGTATTGAGCGACAGCAAGATGAGCCGAAGTTCGCGGTCGAACCAATGCGACGCTTTCGTATAGAGGATTTTTTCCAAATCGTGCTCATTGGAGCCATTTGTGCGCTTTCCCTTCATCTGTTTATCGGACTTTGGCTCATCTATCCATATCTCACGAAAGGAGGGGTGCGTGATGCAATGGTTATCATACGCTGACGGTTCGTTCGAACGATTCGTAGAACGATATCGCCCCCGCGTGATCGAGATGAATCAATCTTTCTCAGGAAAGGTTGGACACTTATTATCAAGTGTTGATCCATTTCGTGGGGCGGAAATTGCGACGCTTTTACAAATCGATGCGCTTTATCCGAAGCGATTTGATGCGTGTTCAAGCGGGGAACAACAAATTGTGCGGGTCGCCTATGCCTTGTTAGATCGACCAGATTCAATCGTCCTCATCGAACCGTTTCGACATTTAGATTCATTTCGAAGAGAACATTTAAAGATGTTGCTCCGTCGGATCTCCGGAATCGGTGTACAAATCGGTTATACCGAGCGGGCAAAAGAATCTTCGGGCGAGATGACGTTCACCTTCAATGAATCGACGACGCTACCTTCAATCGATGCAACCGACGTGTCTTATCGACATCCTCTTCAAGCGACGTATGCGATTGATCATGTGACGGTCCAGATGAATGAGCCTGGACTCACGGTCATTGTCGGGACGAACGGGAGTGGAAAGTCGACATTGCTCGAACTGTTGGCCAGAAGCAGACGACCGCTCCAAGGACGGATGAAGCGCGGGGAGCGGGCGGTCTACCTTCCTGCCGACCCAGAAGTTGGACCGTTCCCGAAAGCAGAGAAGCGACGGGTCGCTCAACTTCAATCTGTCCTACACGATCCGTCGGGCGTTCTTCTACTCGATGAACCTACTGTCGATTTGACAAGTGGAGAGCGTGACGCGTTTCTCGACGCATTGCAACAGAAGGCGAAGTCAGCCCTTGTGGTCTGTGCGACACATGATATGGAGCTGATTCAGACTGCGACAGATGTGATTTATCTGGCGAACGGTCAAATCGTCTTTCAAGGAGATCGCATCCTTTTCCAAGATCGGAGCACGCTATGGTCACATACGTCCTCGCCATCCTGATTGCAATTGTCGTTCTGTATCGGTTCGAAAAATCTTCCACCCCGATTCAACCGCTCGTTCAACTGTTAGCACTTGCGGTCATCGGTCGCTGGCTCTTCATGACGATTCCAAATGTCCAACCGACGACGGCCATCATCATGTTGACCGCTTTACTGATCGGCTTGAACGGGGCAGCCATCCTTTCGCTCTTTGTCCCGATTCTGTCAGGACTTTTGCTCGGAATTGGTCCGTTCGTGTTCTATCAATTTTTAGGATGGCTTCTCGTCGTAATGCTCGTTCATTTATTTCGTCCGATTCTAATGAAGTCAACAGTCCTCTTCTTGATCCTCGGTTTGCTATCTGGATTCCTGTATGGATGGACCACAAATTTGGCATTAATTGAAGTGGTCGGCATGGATGTCGTGAAGTTGTTGTTGCTTAGCTTTCCATTTGATTTTGCTCATGGGATTTCTAACGTCGTCTTTTTAATCATGATTCGTCCATTATTTGAGCGCATATTCCTTCATCAACTCGGGTAAATATACAATATTCCTATCATGTTGAGTGAGGTGAACGACGGATGAGTGCCTATGTCAATATCACTGAAGTCGGTATGTTTCTACTCGTAGGGTTGTTGTTTATCCTGTTAAACCTTGTTTTGTTAGTAAAGCGTTATACGAGAGCCCGTTTTGCGATGCTGAGCATCCTTGCGGCGAGCGTTTGGCCGGCATTGATGATTGTTCTATCCGTAGAGCAATTGAGTGTGATCGATCAATTGACCTCTGGTGAATGGACGCTAGATGCTGCCCTCGCGTGGGGAGTCGTCCTCTCGACAGCGCTCATGACGATCATTCCGGCAGGTGTCTTTTTATATCGGCTCGTGACCATTTCACGATTACATTCTGAACATTAAAAGGAGCGACCGTCGCCGGGCGCTCCTTTTTTTATGTCGTTGATTCAGCGGCATTGCCGTCTGTCGGTTTTTGAACGCGGCGCAAGACTTCAAGACTGAGAGCGCGTGGCATCAGCTTGGCGAACCCGACTAATAACTGGTTCGAGAGACCTGGTACGATGACGCGCTTATTATTCATTACCCCTTTATAGCCAAAGAAGGCGACGAGGTGTGAAGGCATTTTCGAGAAGGATAATTCACTCCCAGCACGATCAAAGAAGTTCGTATCTGTCGGCCCAGGGCAAAGGACACTGACGTGGACACCGCTTCCTTTCACTTCTGCATGTAACGCCTCGGTAAGTGAGAGTACATAAGCCTTCGTCGCATAGTATACAGCCATATACGGACCAGGTTGGAATGCGGCGACGGATGCGACATTCAATACATAACCATGGTCTCGTTCAAGCATACCGGGAAGATAGGCTTTCGTCAGTTCGGTCAACGTATTGACGTTCAATCGGACCTCGTCCGCCTCTGTCTCAGCATCAAGGTCGGCAAATGCTCCTGCCGTGCCGAACCCTGCATTGTTGATCAAAAAGTCGACGGTCAGTCCAGCCTCATCAATCATTTTAGTCAAGCGGGATGCTGCGTCATGCTTTGCCAAATCAAGCGCGAAGACGTGGACGTTGATTCGATATCTCGTTTCAAGTACTTTTTTTAGTTCGTGTAAGCGTGGCTCGTTTCGCGATACGAGAATACAGTCGTATCCGTCTCGAGCGGCGAGTACGGCCAAGTCTAAACCGATTCCCATCGAGGCACCGGTGATTAAAGCTGTCTTTGACAACGTGATCCACTCCTTTTAAGAAAAGTCATACATTGTTACTGAATTCTTCACGAGTTGTTAAAATCCTGCTCCGTTTGCACATTCAATCCTATGCTAAAGTATAGCAAGAAAATGTGATTAGACTCACAAAGTAGGGAGAAGAATAATGATGATGATTCAGCTCGTCACTACGGCGCAAAGCGTCGAACAAGCAGAAGCGTTAATTAAAGCGGGTACGGACCGATTATATATTGGGAATTCACGGTTCGGATTACGTCAAAAAGGAGACTGGACGATTGATGCTGTGAGAGAAGTCACACAACTTGCCCATCGGTATGGAAAAGAAGTGACGGTGGCCGTCAATAACTTGATGCATAACGACCACATTCAAGAATTGCCTGACTATTTACAAGCGTTGAAAGCGATTGGAGTCGATGATGTGACAGCTGGAGATCCCGGGGCTATCCGTCTGATTCGTCAAGCGAAAATCCCATACTGGTACGATGCTCAAACACTCGTCACGTCCTCCAAACAGATTCAGTTCTGGGCAAAGCGTGAGGCAATCGGGGCGGTTGTCGCGCGAGAAGTCACGCTTGAGGAGTTGGTTTTGATTCAACAACAAATCGGACTCCCGGTAGAAGTACAAGTATACGGTCCGACATGTATCCATCATTCGAAGCGACCGCTCGTGACGAACTATTTCAATGAGCTCGGGCGTCCCTCTGAAGAGGCAAAACAACGTGAGTTTTATATGAGTGAACCGGCAGATGCGTCGAGTCGTTATCCCATCTATGAGGACGAGAATGGTACACATATTTTCTCAGAAGATTTGACGCTCATGGCGCAGTTGCCGACATTAGTCAAACATGGCCTTCACACATGGAAACTCGACGGGTGGCACGCGGGAGAACAGTTCGTTGAGATTGTGCAGTTGTTTACCATAGCACGGGCGAATCTGTTGAACGGTCAATTCGACCGAATCGAGATGGAGCATCGCCTTAGAGAATTACAACCGGAAGCGTTTCGACTCGGTACAGGATTATTGTTACGCAAACCAGAAGAGATCAAGTGAGGGATCAAGATGAAACAACGTCCAGAATTATTAGCGCCAGCAGGAAACTTAGAGAAATTGAAGATGGCAATCCATTATGGTGCCGATGCGGTTTATATCGGCGGGCAACAGTTCGGGTTACGTTCGCGTGCCGGTAACTTTAGTTATGACGAGATGCGTGAAGGTGTGGCTTTTGCACATGCTCGCGGTGCAAAAGTATATGTCGCCGCAAACATGGTGACGCATGAAGGGGATATCGCGGGAGCGGGTGATTTCTTCCGCACGCTCCGTGACATAGGGATTGATGCGGTCATCGTCTCTGACCCTGCAATGATTGAGACATGTCTATCTGAGGCGGAAGGGTTGCCGGTTCACCTATCGACACAAGCTTCCGCGACGAACTATGAGACGCTTCGCTTTTGGAAAGAAGAAGGGCTCGAACGAGTTGTGTTGGCCCGTGAAGTATCGATGGATGAAATAGTGCAGATGAAACAAGAAGTCGATGTCGAGATCGAGACGTTTGTCCATGGGGCGATGTGTATCTCATACTCAGGACGTTGTACGCTGTCGAATCATATGACGTTGCGTGATGCCAATCGAGGTGGGTGTGCCCAGTCGTGCCGTTGGAAATATGGTTTCTTCGAAGAGGGAGATCTCTTGACGGAAGAGATGGAGGCACGAGATGAAGAACCGTTCTCCATGAGTTCTGTCGATTTATCGATGGTCCGACATATTCCTGACTTGGTCGACGCGGGAGTCGACAGCTTGAAAGTCGAGGGACGGATGAAATCGATCCATTACGTCGCAACCGTCTGTAACGTCTATCGCCAGGTGATTGACGCATATTGTGAAGACCCTGAGAACTTCGAGTTTGACCCGGCGTGGGAAGAAGAGATTTGGAAAGCGGCACAGCGAGAACTGGCGAGTGGCTTCTATTACGGGATCCCGACCGAAAAGGAGCAATTGTTCGGAAAACCCCGTTCGATTCCTCAATACGCTTTTGCAGCTCGTGTGATCTCATACGATGGGGTGAGCGGGATGGCGACACTCGAGCAACGTAACCACTTCTCCATCGGCGAAGAAGTTGAATTTTTTGGACCAGGATTCGTCCGTTTCTCCCAAGTCATCGAGACGATTGAAGATGTAGACGGTCAGCCGCTTCAGTCTGCCAACCAAGCGATGATGACCATTCGAGTTAAAGTGGACGAACCCGTCGCGACCGATTTCATCATGCGCAAGCGAAAAGGCGTCCCGGCACGCATTCTCGTCTGACACATCCATCGAGCCAACATAGTCGCCCGAACCATTCAATCCTGCTACCCTAGAAGGTAGAGACGGAGGGATGGAAGGATGAACCAAAATACGGAGCAATTGCGGACAGAGCCCATCGGCCGACTCCTATTCAAATTATCGCTACCTGCGATGATCGGGATGCTCGTGACGGCGCTCTACAACATCATTGATACGATTTTTGTCGCCCGTGGCATTGGCGCTTCGGCCGTCGCAGCCATCGGGATTGCGTTTCCTATACAGATGATCTTAATGGCCGTGTCGAGTGCCGTCGGTCTCGGTGGAGCCTCCATCAGTTCTAGGAAGTTAGGAAGAGGAGACGATGCTGGGGCGGCTGTCACGTTTTTGAATGTGCTCGTCCTCGTCGGTCTGTTCGCGGCACTCGCCGTCAGTTCCGCCTTCTTTATGCTAGATGAGATTTTAATGGTGTTCGGAGCGACGTCCGAGATTATGGAGCTCAGTCGACAGTACTTATCGGTTGTATTGATTAGTTCACCGTTCTTTATGTTCACACTTGCTTCAAGTGCGATGGTTCGTGCTGAAGGACAGGCACCATATCAAATGAAGGTCATGTTGACGACCGTCCTCGTCAATCTCGTGACGACGCCCCTTTTCATTTTTACGTTCGACTGGGGAATGTACGGAGCAGCAACTTCGACGGCACTCGCCCAAGTCGTTGGTTCCGTATTGATGCTTCGATTCTTCTTCGCACGAAAACCAAAAACGGAACTGCGCTTCAAATGGCGACAGTTCCGGATACGATTTGATGAGATGAAAGAGATCATGGCAATCGGCTCCTCTTCGTTCATCATGATGGTGTCTCAATCGATTTTATTCGTCGGCGTCAACGTGATGCTCGGAACGTACGGTGGGACGGAGGAGCTGGCGATTTTCGCCATCATCAATAAATTTATGGCGCTCGTCGGTATGCCAATCATGGGGATTGTCCAAGGGATGCAACCGATTGTTGGATATAACTATGGTGCCGAGCGATTTGACCGTATGCGTGAAACCATTTGGACGGCGATGCGAGCAGGAATTGCGATTGCTGTGATCATTTGGCTCATCTTGCAGTTGTTCCCGAATACGTTGATGGGGTGGTTCTCGACAGATGAGGCATTAATCGCAGGAGGCGTAACGGCGATTCACATTTTGTTCGCGGTCTCGTTTTTACCGAGTGTTCAAATGCTCGTCAACGGTATATATCAATCTCTTGGGAAAGCACGGGTCGCCATGTTCTTGTCCCTTTCGCGTCAGACGCTCTATACGATTCCGCTCGTCTTCATTCTCCCATCGTTCTTCGGGGTATTTGGGGTATGGCTGGCGTTTCCGATTGCTGATGCGATGACGTTTTTGACGGCGGTCGCCTTGGCGTTCTGGGATCGTAAATTGTTGTTCCGTCCTTCAGAAGAGAATGCGGAGACGCATGAAGCTAATCCGAAAGCGACAAACTTATAATCAAATCATCAAACGTCCGCTCGTGTCGAGCGGGCGTCTTCTTTTAGGAACAAATAAATCCCTCCAAGTAAGACGATGGCTCCGAGCCATTGAAATGGACCGAGACGCTCACCAAAGAAGGCGTACCCGAAAAGCATTCCCCACAATGCCTCCCCGAGAATCGTGATACTGACAACAGTGGCACTGACTCGGGCTAAAGCGTAATTGAATAGATTGTGCCCCAAAATCGTCGGGAAGAAGGCGAGGGCAAGGAAATACCACCAGTTGACGGTTTCAAAGTCGGTGAATGTCGTCCCGCGAACGAGGAGCATGAAGCAAAGGACGACCGTTGCGACGAGATAGACGCTAAAGGAATATGTATTCGTATTCATCGATGTCCGCACATGTTGGCCGACAAGCCAGTATCCCGCGATCAGGAGTGCGGCGATCAGCGCGAGCAGATCTCCGAACAGTGCTTCTCGTCCAAGTTGAATATCACCAGCAGCGACAAGCATACCACCGAGGACGGCAACGAGCGCGTATGCCAATCCTTTTCGAGTCGGGTTCTTTTTAAAGATCAACGCATTTCCAATCAAGACGAAAATCGGACTTGAGGTGACGAAGAGTGTTGAACTGGCGACCGTCGTATAATCGAGAGATAAAAACCAAAGCCAAAAGTGAAACGCGAGCAATGTTCCGCTCAGTAACAAGGCATATCGTGTCATGAGTCGAGTGGTGATAAGTGATTTGAAATCGACGAACGGGAGTAGCATAAGACACGTGATCAGCATGCGGTAAAACGCAGCCGTCTCGGCTGGAGCGGACGTCCATTTGACGAACAAAACGCTCGTCGACAAGAAAAAGACAGCGGCGAATAAAATGAGATAAGACATGACGACACTCCTTCACATATGTATATTCTCTGTTAATCATATCGGAAAACAGCCGTGAGGCAAGACATGATTCATGAATCACAAACAAATGCTCCCCTTTCGCGGTGTCCATCCTCGACTTGGTATAGTAAAATACATAAGAAGAAGCAATCTAACCACGTACGTCTTGCCATAAAACTTAAGGCGAAGTAAGGAGTTCTTATGAGACTAATCATCGCGGAGAAGCCATCACAAGCTCAGAAGTTGGCGGCTCCCTACCCATCTAAAAAAAGAAAAGATGAGATTGAAATCTCACCTTGCTCACGTTTCCCAGAAGGAGCAATCGTCGTCTGGGCGGTCGGTCACCTGTGCGAACTACAGGAACCATCACACTATCGTCCAGAATGGAAGTCATGGAAATATGAGGCGCTTCCGATTGTTCCAGAGCGTTTTGATTATCGGATCTCAAAAGGAAAATCAAAACCGTTTTATGCCATAAAAAAATGGTTACACGACCGTTCCATCACAGACGTGATTATCGCTTCGGATGCTGAAAGGGAAGGAGAAGCGATTGTTCGCTTAATTCTTCGACTCGCAGGCAACAATAAACCGTTAGCACGGCTATGGATCTCGAGTCTGACGGAGCAAGCGGTCGATCGTGGATTCTCGCAACTGTTGCCGGGTGAGCAAACCGTCCCTTACTATCATGAAGCGATGAGCAGAGCATGTGCCGACTGGCTCGTCGGAATGAACGCCTCGCGTGCGTACACGACCTTGTTGAAAACGATTGGAATTGAGGACGTGTTCTCGCTCGGTCGTGTTCAGACTCCGACACTCGCCTTGATCGTCAATCGCGAACGCGAGATCAAGCAGTTTGTACCAGAACCGTACTTTGAAGTCGAGGCGACTCTCGCGAAAGGTCGAGGCACATTCAAAGCGAAATATACAGTCGGGAAGACGACGAAGTTAAAAACACGTGAGGAAGCAGACGCGGTCGTCAAACGCGCTTCTGGAACCGCAATCGTGAAAACGATTGATAAAGAAGAAAAAGTGGAGCACCCCCCATTTTGGTTCAGTTTATCCGGGCTTCAAGCCGAAGCGGGAAAACGGTTCGGTTTCGGGGCGAAAAAGACGCTTGATATCGCTCAAAAGCTCTATACGAAAGGTTGGATCAGCTACCCGCGGACGGATTCAGGTTTCGTCACTCCAGATGAAGCGACGCTATTCCCTCAGACGAAAGCGAGACTACTGAAGTCTGCTGCCTATGCTGGACTTCGCGATGTCTTAACCGAAGACCCGTCTAAGAATCGTCGGTACGTCAATGCGAAAAAGGTTAGTGACCACTACGCCATCATTCCGACTGAAGCATGTGGTGACGTCGCCCGACTCAGTGGAGACGAGGCAAAACTGTACGATTTGATCAACCGACGTTTCCTTGCCGCATTTGCACCTGCGGCGATGCTTGAGAAGACGACAGTTGATTTGATTGATGGGAACGACATGTATCGGGCAAAAGGGACCGTCGTCGTGAGTCCCGGCTATCGTCAAGTCGTCGAGATGAAATCAAAAGATGTCGAACTTCCGGCGTTGACTCTCGGTGAAGAGGTAAAAGAAAAGAAAGTCGAAGTGTTGTCGAAACAGACAGAGCCACCGAAACGGTATACCGAAGGGGCGCTCATTATGGCGATGAAGGTCGCCGGAAAACAGCTCGATGATGAAGAGTTGATTCATATCATGAAAGAAGTAGAAGGTCTCGGCACTGAGGCGACACGTGCTAACATTATCGATGGATTGAAGAAACGGGGCTATGTCCAACTTCAGAAAAAAGAGCTCGTCCCAACAGACAAAGGTCGTCTACTGATTGACGTGCTTGGGGACAGTATTTTAGCATCGCCCGTTATGACAGCGAAATGGGAGAAACGACTTCACGAAATCGGACAGGCATCTGCATCTGCTGCTGAATTCATTGAACAGGCCAAGAAGATGTCGATTCATTTGGTCGAAGAAGCAAAGTCACGGGTCGAAGCGGCAAACCCAGAAGGCTATACGATTGAGGCGAAGCGTTACGGCAAGAAGGGGACGACTCGACCGAAGGCGTCGTTCGGGGTTTGTCCGAATTGTGGTAAAGGCCTTGTTGAACATCCGAAGTTCATCGGCTGCAGCGGTTACCGGGAAGGCTGTCGTTTCACGGTCTCGAAACAGGTGCTCGGCGTAGGCCTCGTCAAAGATGAGTTGAAGCAAATGATCAATGGCGGTCAATCGAACGTGCATACGTTTAAAAAAGGCGAGAAGACGTTCAATGCTTCTCTATATCTTGAAAAAGGTACGTTACGATTCGAGTTCAAATAAAAGAAGGGTCGCGAATTAGAGCGGCCCTTCTGTTTTGTCAGTCGTTTCTTTTTTCTGGTCGTCCTCGATGCGACGATTGATTTCGTCATAGTCGAGAACGATATCGTCTTTGTTATCTTTATAGGCATATCCTTTTTGGATGACGACGATGGACGCGATGAGGACGAGTAAAATAATCAAGCCGCTGACGGCAAATATCCAGGCCATAAGAACCCCTCACTTTCTCTCTTCAGTATGCCAAATAGTAAGCCAGTTCTTCAACTAGAATGAACAAACGGCAATTTCGTCTGATAAATGAAAAGATATGGTACAATACGATGTAGAACATTATGTAGAGAAGGAAGGGATAGACATGGCGATTTTGATTGTGGATGACGAACCGGTCAATACACTCGTTCTCGAGCAACTGCTTCACCAACACGACTATGAGACGGTCTCGGTCTCGAGCGGGGAAGAGGCGCTCGACTTATTGATGGCCCCACAAGCCGCATCGCTGTATGATCTCGTCCTGTTGGATGTCGAGATGCCTGGAATTTCTGGGATTGAGACATGTAAACGAATTCGTCAGATGGCTGATTATGAAGAAATGCCAGTCATTATGGTTTCGGGTCGTACAGATGAAAAGCAGATTGCAGAAGGACTAGATGCAGGAGCGTCAGATTATACGACGAAACCGATCAAAGTGACGGAGCTACTCGCGCGAATCCGCTCTGCTCTCCGCTATAAAGCGGCCGTCGACGAGCGGAAAATTTATGAGGCCCGTCTTCAATACGATTTGGATCTTGCGCAAAAAATTCAACAAAGTGCACTTACTCCACCGATCAGTAATGAAGAGATTGACGTACGTGCCCTCTATTTGCCATCAAAAAAATTGGCAGGGGATATGTATGCATGGTTCCAGGTCGCACCGGACCGTTATGGTGTCATCATCTTTGATGTCATGGGACACGGCGTCTCCTCAGCGCTCATCACGATGGGAATTCGTTCGATTTTACCGGGACTTGTCGGAAATGTGCAATATCCGGTGGACGTCATGACGGAGTTAAATCGTCAGATGACGTTCTTGTTCTCAGGTGATGATATGCATAGTTATTTTACAGCGGTGTATTGCTATATCGATACAACGAAGCGTCGAATCGAATATGTGAATGCTGGCCATCCCCCAGTCATTGTGTCGTCAAAAGAAGGCAACTGTCGTCTTGAGACGACAGGCGTACCAGTCGGCATGTTTGAAGAACCGAACTATGAGTCGAAAGAGATTGATATTACGACGGATATGACACTTCACATGTACACGGACGGGCTGATGGAATGTTACAGCAAAGATATCGATGATGGGATTCGTTGGCTTGAGAAGGACGTTGGCACGTACGGTCTCGACTATAGCCGTCACGTCGCAGAGCAACTCGTACCGAAAATTGAAATTGAGGATGACCTTTGTCTCGTCACGGTCAAAATCACATAAGAAAGAGCCTGACGTATGATGCGTCAGGCTCTTGTTCGTTAGAAATATCGCTTTCGCCATAGGATGTAAAAGGCGAGACCAGAAAATCCGATCATCATAGCAATCGCCATGATGAAACCGAACGGCTGTCCTTCCCATGGGACTTGCACGTTCATCCCGAAGATTCCAGAAATCATCGTCGGAATACTTAGGACGATGGTGATTGACGCCAAGAACTTCATGACGAAGTTGACGTTGTTCGAGATAATTGACCCGAATGCTTCCATCTTAATGCTAATGATGTCGTTATAAATCGATGCCATTTCCATAGCCTGGCGGTGTTCAACGAAGACGTCTTCTAACAGTTCTTCATCTTCTTCATGTTTCTCCAAACTTGGTGTCTTGACGATTCGGTCTAAGACGCTATCGTTTGCTTTCAAAGATGTCATGAAGTAGACGAGGGATTTCTGAAGATTCATCAATTGAAAGATTTCTTGGTTTCGCATTGAACGTTGTAGTTCCTGTTCAAGTTCGTCCATTCTCCGGTCGATTTGTCGCAAAAAGCGTAAGTACGTCATACTTACCCGATGTAAAATTTGAAAGACGAAACGACTTCGATAGTTCGTCCGGAACAGTCGTGCTTTGCCGTTTGCGAACAAGTTCAGGACGTCAAGCTCACGTGAGCAGACGGTGATGAAATGTCGTCCGGTCACGATGATACCGAGCGGGATCGTATTGTAGGCTCGACCTGTATCATCTTCCTCCACATATGGGACGTCAATGATCATTAGAAGTCCTTCATCATCTTTTTCAAAACGCGGTTTTTCTTCAATATCAAGTGGGTCATATACAAAGTCTTCTGGAATGCCGGACGCCTCGATGACTTGATCGGCCTCATCTTTTGTCGGATTCACGAGTTGAATCCAGCTTCCTTTATCAAAGTCTTCGATTTCATCCACATGGCCTGATGCGTCAGTACGGTAAATCGTCAGCATGCATCTTCCTCCTACCTTAACTCAATCTTATTATAGGTAGCCAAAAAGAAGAGTGCAATCCAAAGCAGGAGTTTTTTTGTTTTCTCCCGAAAACGTGTTACAGTGAAAGGGAACGATTGGATATCGTTTATTGAGGAGGGGTTACATTGACAAGAATGCCCGAAGATGCTCTGTTCAATGAAGATAAATTAGCGGAGCTCCACCAAATCGCAAATGGAAACATGGAATTTTTAAATAAAATTGCAACCACATATATTAAGCAGTTCGAGGCGAAATATCCTGAACTACAAGCAGCTGTTGAATCGAATGATTATTCACAAGTCGAACAACTCGCTCATTTACTAAAAGGAGCGTCTTATTCAGTCGGCTTGGAACAGACAGCGCTTCTTTTTCATGACCTTGAAGTTGCGGGCGAGAATGCACATCTTGATGGAGCAAATGAAACCCTTGCGACAATCGAGTCACACAGTAAGCGGTTTTTAATTGAATGGAACAATCATTTTGAACAGTTGACGTAAAAAAGTTTGCGACCGAGGAGTCGCAAACTTTTTTTGTTACCCTACAAATTCGTCGAGCGTCGCAATCAAGATCCCGATTTCGGGTTTCGTGATTTGGGCGTTGGCACCGACGGCCTCCCCCTTATGCTTCAAGTCATCTGAGATGAGAGAAGAGAAGATGATAATCGGAAGGGAAGCATAACGATCCATCTCCCGAAGGCGTTTTGTTAAATGGAGTCCGTCCATCTGTGGCATCTCGATGTCCGTGATGAGAAGGTCGCATTCCGCCCCATCTTGTTCGAACGCATCAAGCGCTTCCTTCCCGTTGTTGAAGACGGTCGTATTGAAGTAGCCCGCATCATCCAACGTATCGAGGATGAGGGAGCGGAGCATTTCAGAGTCTTCAGCAAGCCAAATGTTTTTGTTCGATCGCTCACGAGCACCGAGGCGTTTGACGGATTCGCGGGCCATGATGTCTTTACGAGAAAGCTCGAGTGCGATTCGTTCATAATCGAGTAAGATGATCATTTGGTCACCTGTTTTGACGACACCGTTCGTGATTCCTTGGACGCCGCGTGCAAGATCAGAAGGCGTGTCAATTTGCTCCCACGAGATGCGTTTAATCTCAGTCACTTGGTCGACACGAAGTACTGATTTTTCGCCGTTAAATTCACAGACGATCAAGCGATCGTCACTACCGACCTCACGTGGGTGATTGATGACCATCGGAAGATCGATGACGGTCATGACCTCGCCACGTAATTCGATGAGTCCCATAATTGCCTCTGGTGTACCCGGTAGAGGTGTCAACGGAAGCATCGTGATGATTTCACGTACTTTCATGACGTTGATGCCGAATAAGAACGGTCCGGCTTGGAAGATGACGATTTCAAGTTCGTTCGTCCCAGCCTCAAGTAAAATATTATGATCAGTGCTCAATGGTTGTCCCTCCTATTTCACGTACTCTCTTCTTTACTATCGGTCTCGAAGCATCAAATCTATAGTGAAAAGTTGTCGAACTCTCGTCAGAATTCACAAAAAGTTTCATAGTAACCGTTTACATCTTATAAACTGAATCGTTATAGTTGTCCAATGCAAAAAAATCTGCATACAATGGGGTTGGCAACGAGATATTACAGCTTACTCAGGAGGCAGATAGAGATGATGAGTATGAACACATATCCATATTTATTGAATGGTCAATGGCAGGAATCTTCAAGTCAGGAGACGATTGAACTCGTTTCACCATATAAAGACGAAGTCGTAGGTCGCGTTCAGGCGATGTCACGCGACGAAGTCGACGAAGCCATTCATGGCGCAAAACGTGCACAACAAGAATGGGCGGCGCTTCCGGTCAACAAGCGCGCTGAATTGTTGTATGCATGGGCAGAAAAACTCGAAGAACGCGTTGATGAGATCGGTCAAATCATCATGCAAGAAGTCGGGAAAAACTTGAACGACGCAAAAAAAGAAGTCGTTCGTACAGCTGAAATCATCCGCTACACTGCGGAAGAAGGTATTCGTTTCAACGGTGGATTCATGCAAGGAGATTCGTTCCCAGGTGGTTCGAAAAACAAGATGGCCATCATCAAGAAAGAAGCACTTGGTGTCGTTCTCGCGATTTCACCGTTCAACTACCCGGTCAACTTGGCAGCGGCGAAAATTGCGCCGGCTCTCGTCACGGGTAATGCGGTCGTCTTCAAACCGGCAACTCAAGGTGCAATCAGTGGAATCAAGATGGTCGAAGCCCTTCATGATGCAGGACTTCCAAAAGGTCTCTTAAATCTCGTGACAGGACGCGGTTCGGTCATCGGAGATTATTTGACGTCTCACCCAGGGATTGACATGATCACATTCACAGGTGGAACAGGTACAGGTCAACACTTGTCGCAACAAGCATCTATGGTACCGGTCGTGCTCGAACTCGGTGGAAAAGACCCTGCACTTGTCCTTGAAGATGCAGATTTGACACTCGCGGCAGATCAAATCGTCAGTGGTGCGTTTTCATATTCAGGTCAACGTTGTACAGCGATCAAGCGTGTATTCGTTCTTGAAGAACAAGCAGATGAACTTGTCGCTATGTTGAAAGAACGCGTCGCGAAACTTTCAGTCGGATCTCCTGAAGAGAACAGCTTCATCGTTCCTTTAGTCGATGCGAAGACGACGGATTACGTTCAAGGTTTGATTGACGATGCGGTCAATAAAAAGGCGACGGTCGTTCACGGGAACGAACGTGAAGGAAACCTTATTTATCCGACATTGCTCGATCACGTGACGACAGACATGCGTGTCGCCTGGGAAGAACCGTTCGGACCAGTCCTTCCTGTCATCCGAGTGAAATCACTCGACGAGATGATTGAATTGACGAACGAATCTGAGTTCGGTCTTCAAGCGAGTGTCTTCACACAAAACGTGAACAGCGCCTTCACTGTTGCTGACAAGTTAGAAGTCGGTACGGTCCAAGTGAACGGGCGCACAGAACGTGGCCCAGACCACTTCCCGTTCATCGGTGTGAAACAATCGGGACTCGGCGTTCAAGGGATTGGACGTAGCCTCGAGACGATGACGCGTGACAAAGTGACGGTCATCAACCTATAAGAATCAAATTTCGTGAGGGGGAGACATCCCCCTCTTTTTTGTTTGATTGAAAACGCATCTTTCAGACGGGTATAATGGAGAAAGACAGGAAGAAGGGATGGTGATGACGTGGCGGACTGGATTTCAAGCCAACTGGCAAGACTCGATATTCCGACACCGTTCGAAGTTGGAAACGTGAACGTATATATCGTTGAACATATGAACCGCTTTTTTATGGTCGACTGTGGACCAGATACGGAAGAAGCGTGGACATCATTGAATCAGCAACTTGAAGAGCTTGAACTATCGTTGTCTGACATCGACTTTTTATTTTTGACACATCATCATGCCGATCATGCAGGGCAGGCGTGGCGACTTCGCGACGCATCAATTCCCGTGTACGGGCACGAGAAGCTCGTTCGATACTTAGAACAGACCCCAAATTTTTTAAAGCGGGGCAACCACTTTTTACATGAACTGGCCCTCTCGTTCGGCGCACCAGAGCAACTCGTGGAAAAATTGCCAGATTATCGGGAAGCGTTACGTTGGATCGGACCGACGACCGTCACGATGACATTCAGTGACGGACAAGCCGTGACATCGGACGGGGCGTGGCAGACAATCCATTTGCCGGGACATGCGAGCGACCAGCTCGGGCTGATAGGTCCTGGTGGAGTCTTAATCGCGGGAGATCACTTGATTGATAAAGTCGAACCGAATCCCCTCATCGAACAGCCATATGATGATGAAGGATTTGCCTCACCGGTCATTCTCTATATCGATTCGCTCAAAAAATTGCGCGGAATCGATTTAAAACTTGTCGTCAGTGGGCACGGTGAACCGATTCATCATCCGAACGATTTGATTGAGAGTCGAATTCGTCAGCGGTATGAGCGAAGTGAACAATTGCTCGCCGATTGGGAAGATGGTCTCAGTGTGTTTGACTGGTCGATGAAATTATATGGAAGAAAGATGCGAAGCGGTTTGCCGCTTGTCTTTAGCGAAGTGTTCGCAAGACTCAGTTTACTTGAGGAACGTGGCGACATCGAAAGGCGTCGAGATAACCAAAAATGGATTTATACAAAGAAAGAAGCGATGTCATGAAACGGGTAGTCATTACAGGTGCGTCAAGCGGGCTCGGTGCCGCATTGGCGCATTCTTTTTATGAACAAGGATATAACGTATTGTTGATTGGAAGAAATGAAGATCGATTAAAAACGATTGCGACGACGTGCGAGGGAGACTGGATATGCGCAGATGTCACGAAGTCGGAAGCTCTCGTAAATGAGGTAATCGAACGAATCGGGAAGTTTGATGTATGGGTCAACAATGCAGGGATGGCCGAATTTGATTTCGTAACGGATCAATCAACCGATGTGATGGAAGAGACGATGCGTGTAAATGCGGTCGCCCCGATGCTATTGTCGAGAGATGCTGCCAATGTGTTAGAGCGTGGAGGCGTCATCGTAAATATTTGTTCGCAAGCAGGGAAAGTGCCGACACCGAAGTCCGCCGTCTACGCCGGTTCAAAGGCAGCACTCTTGCAATTCTCGAATGCATTGCGATTAGAATTGAAGCCACGTGGAATCCATGTCATGACCGTCAACCCGGGACCGATTGCCACGCCGTTCTTCGATCGAGCCGATAAGAGTGGTACATATGCCCATAGTGTTCAAGGTATTATGCTCGATCCGAAGCGCTTGGCAGACGCAATCGTCAACGGGAGTCGCAAACGTAAACGCGAAATTAATGCCCCTTGGTGGATGAACGTTGGGGCGAATGTGTACGCAATCTGCCCAAACATGTTCGAAATGCTCGCAAAACGGGGATTTGAGAAAAAGTAAAAAGGGGGAGAACGATGAAGAAATGGAGAATCTTGCTCGCAACGTGTATGCTCGCGTTTGTTGCAGCATGTGGGAATGAAGAACAGGTCGAGTTCTCGGACTCATTTGAAGCGGCGACCGAGTCCGCAAAAGGGTCGACCGTCAATCTATATATGTGGGGTGGAGACGAGGGAATTAACAGCTACATTGATGACTACGTCGCCCCTCGCCTTGAGGAATCTTATGAAGTCGAATTGAATCGTGTCGCGATGGATACGGCCGAATTCATTCGACAGCTCTCACTCGATCAAAAAGCGGATCGAGAGGTCGGGACGATCGATGTCGTCTGGATTAATGGCGATAATTTCCGAAATGCGAAAGAAGCTAAACTTTTGCGTGACGGATTGATGGAACGTATCCCAAACGCCAAATTGTTGAATGAGACGGCTCAACAATCAGATGCCGGCACGCCGACGGATGATTTGGAACTCGCATGGGGAAATGTACAGTTTATCTTGCATTATGACGCAGCGAAAGTCGATGATCCTCCGGAATCGTTTGAAGAATTACGTCGCTGGACCGAAGACAACCCAGGTCGTTTCACGTATCCTGAAGTCACCGATTTCACCGGCAATGCATTCGTTCGCCATCTTTTATATGAACGTTATGGAGATGAGTTAGACAAAAATGCAACCATTGAGGAGTCGTTCTGGGATGACTTGAAAGCTTGGTCACCGAACTTATGGAAAGAAGGACAGACGTATCCGAAGACGCTCGAGCAACTCGATCAGTTATATGCATCCGGAGATGTTTGGATGACGATGGGATTCAATGAGCGCCGAGCCGAAGCGGAAGTGAAGGAAGGCATCTTCCCGAAAGAGACACGTGCCCTCGTCTTAGATCACTCGATTGCCTCGACGCACTTTTTGGCAATCCCGTTCAATGCTCCTAATCCGGATGGGGCACTCGTCCTCATTCAAGAATTATTGTCGCCTGAAGCACAGCTCGTCAAACAAGGACCTGACTATTGGGGAGATGGGACATCGCTCGATTTGACGAAGCTTGACGAGCGAGACCAGCAAGCGTTCGAAGAACTTGGAGATGGCGTGACGTATCCGGATCCAGAACAGTTACTCGAACGTTCGATTCCAGATTACGGACCAGACGTGATCGATACCGTCCGCGAGGAATGGCCACGTGTTGCGAAGTAGTGTCGCGTTAACAATTCTCGTATCCCTTTTGCCACTCGCCGCCCTCGTCTTTTTAGGGGTCGAATCGATCGGGACGGATTGGCGCGTGCTGTTGTCGGATGAGACGTGGCGAGATAGCCTATTCACGACATTTTATGTCGTCAGTGTGTCGACAGTCCTATCACTCATCCTCGGAACGTGGTTCGCGCGAACGGTCGTTAAAAAGGGATGGCACCTCACATCGACCATACTGAAAGTCCCGATGTTCGTCCCACATATCGCAGCTGCCTATTTGTTTTGGCTATTGTTTAGCGGGTCGGGCGGTATCGGCTGGATTGAAGCGAACGAGCGAAATTATGCGACGGTCATCCTCACGTACATATGGAAGGAGACACCGTTTGTTTTCCTAATGATGCTCGGGACGTATGAACAGTTGAATCGGAGTTATGTAGAGACGGCGAAGA
The DNA here is from genome assembly GCF_018617435.1 of Exiguobacterium sp. s34. Taxonomy (NCBI): domain Bacteria; kingdom Bacillati; phylum Bacillota; class Bacilli; order Caryophanales; genus Exiguobacterium; species Exiguobacterium sp. s34. Next base: position 104,136 of record NZ_JACSKE010000003.1, read on the forward strand.
CACTCCAACTCTCACCACTTGACCAGTTTAAACATGGGGAGCTCCCGTTTTTGATTAAACCGTTGCTCGATTCGACATGGATTCTAGTCGCCTTTATCTCGTTCGCATACGAGGTGCCGGCATTACTTGGTGTGACCTATCCGAAACTACTTGGCGTGCTCGCATATGAACGACTGTCTACGGGACTATATTTGGAGGCGACCGAGCCATACGCGGTAGCGCTCGTGTGGACATGTCTAGTCGGAATCGGCGTATTCACGACTTACTTCTTCACCGCATCCGTTCGGAGACGGATTGAACGGGGGGTGAGACGATGATTCGTCAAGTGCTCATCATCTCACTGGTCTTAATCCCATTCGTCAGTCTGTTTTTAGCGATTCCGGCGATCGAATTTGAAAACAGAGAAGCCATTTTTCATTCGATTGGACTAATCGTCCTATTATCCGCGATCAACGTGTGGCTCGCGACGGCATTTGCCTGGTGGCTCTTATGGACAGAATCGAAATGGCGGTATATTTTGGAATGGCTTGTATTTTTACCGTTGTTCATTCCGATGCTTGCTACACTATTTGGTCTGTATCTCATCTTGGCAGAAGCTGGACTGATTGGAACGTATATCGGTGTCTCGCTTGGCTTGCTCGTCGTGACGTTACCCTATTCGATTCGTCTTGCCTATAACGGAATGGCCGTCATCGGTCGTCCACTTTTAGAACAGGCACAATTATTGCCGATGAGACGACGCTTCATTTACGTGTTGTTTCCGCTCTTTTCTCGAACAATGAGAACAATCGCCTTATTCACGACCGTCATTTTGCTAAGCCAATTTGCGCTCATCCAGCTGATTGGCGCTGGGTTGATTCCGACGGTGACGACAGAACTATATCAATCTTATGCCGGAAACAATCTGAGCCTCGCGCTCTCAAACACATGGATGCTCATCTTTTTCCCCGTATTGATCTACTTCCTGCTCTCAGGATGGAGTCGGTGGATGGTGCGCATGCTGAAAGGACGTCTGCAATGAGTTTGAATGTAATAGCGATACGGAAACAATTTGGAACAAGACAAATACTAGATAGTGTCGATTTTGAGGTTCAGCCTCATGATATTCATGCAATTGTCGGGGTGAGTGGCTCAGGCAAGTCGACGATTTTACGAATTATCGCAGGGTTAGAGACGACTGATGGGGGAGACGTATTGTGGAATAATCGATCTTTGCTTAATATCCCGGCACACAAGCGACGCGTGACGATGCTATCGCAGTCTGCTTTGTTGTTTCCTCATCTGACGGTAGGAGAAAATGTCACGCTCGCGACACGTAGCCGTTCACGTAAACAAGCAGAAGAGTGGTTACAAGTCGTTCGCCTTGGTGACCGTTACGATGCCGAGATACACGAACTGTCTGGTGGCGAGCAGCAACGCGTCAGTCTCGCGCGAGCGCTAGCGGCAGAACCAGAACTTCTTTTACTGGATGAACCGTTCACAAACTTAGACCCAAAATTAAAAGTCGACCTGCAGCGCTTTATTCGTGATTTAGTGAAAGAACTCAAACTCACAGCGATTCTGGTCACCCATGACCGGGAAGAGGCGATGCTCATGGCAGACCGAGTGACGTTACTCGAATCAGGCGAAGTGACGAGGACAGGAACAGTCGAGCAATTATACGACACCGCACCTGGCTTCGGAGATTTTGTGATGCTTGAGGGCGAACTGCGTCCGTTGGCTGAAGTCGAAGTATCTGAAACGGCCGGTGAACCGGTGCAACTGATGAAAAAAATTTATCGGTTCGGTCAGTGCTTCGGTGAATATCATTTTGAGGATGGACGGTCGGTCATGTTATCGACGGAAGAATCGTTCCAAATCGGAATGATGTATCGAATCAAACGAAAGGAGGGATAATATGCTCGATACGTACGGAAGTCGTTACGTACAACCTGTCATAGAACGAGGGGCGGATCGACTGCTCAAGTGGAACTTTACACCGAATGAAGTGACAATCCTTGGTGGAATGATAGGAGTCTCAACAGGAATCTTTATTTATAATGACATGCACTGGACTGCCGTCATCTTATTGTGGCTCTCTGGTTTGTTTGATGTATTAGACGGGACGATGGCCCGAAAATCTAAAACGAGTGGTTTTGGAACGGTACTCGACCTCGTGTTAGACCGGTTTGTCGAACTATCGGTCGTGATTGCCCTCGCACTTCGTTACCCGGAATATATGCCAATCTTTCTAATATTGATTGCCTCGTTCGTCATTGCGATGACACTATTTTTAGCTGTCGGGGCAAGTAGTTCAAGGAAATCGGAAAAGACGTTTTATTATCAACCAGGAATCATCGAACGAACAGAATGTTTCATCTTATTCACATTGATGATTCTCTTCCCGAACTGGGTTGGTGGAATCGCACTCATCTTTTTGTTGCTTGAAGTGATGACGATTACACAACGTTTCATTGAGGCGCGGAGGATTTTGCGATGAAACCAACATTAGTGTTGGCAGGACTTGGTCACGGTCAACTTGAGATTCTTGATCGTTTAGAGGAGATTCAAGAGCACTACGAAGTTCGATTCATCGGAGGAAGACAGACGGTGTATACCGGTGCGTTTCCACAAGTCATTGCGAAACTGATGCCGACCGCCACTGTGAGGCCACCTCAACTTGAACCGGTCGCAGAACGAGTCATCTCGATTGATCCTCGCGAGCAGACCGTACAAACGGAAAAGGGGGCGATTCACTACGATCAACTCGTGCTCGCGACGGGTGCAAAAAGCAGGGGAATTGGGACACCACTTAAACCGATGACACAAGCTCTACTCGAACGCATCGATTTGAGTCAGGAAGTGACAATCGTCGGTGGGGGGAAGGCCGGGGTGGAATTGGCGTTCACTTGCGCTCGGACGAAGAACGTGACGCTATATGCAAAACGGATCTTGCCAGAGGCGCCGACTCACACTAGAAAACAAATCGAACGTCTTTTAGTGAAGTCAGGCATTATGGTCGTAAAACAACAGCTTCAAAGTGACGAATCAGAAGGACTATTACTAGATGCGACTGGTGTTGTTCCCCTAGAATGGTGGGCTGAGTCCGGACTCGCAAAACCAGACAGGTTCATCGAGACGGATGCGTATTTGCGTCATGACCAGTTCAGAACGATTTATGTGACCGGAGACATGGCATCTAATTTGAATGGGGGTGTCGATGCTGTCAGGTCGGGGCGTTATGTCGCCAAGCGGTTACTCGGTGAAACGACCCGACCTTTTCGGAAGCGTCAATCGTTGAATATTTTATTGACGACATCAGGACATGCATTGTTGACATTCGGACGATTCACGTGGCATGGACGACTTCCATATTATTTGAAGCGATTCATCGACTCGCGATATGTGCGTCATTATAATTAGTGGATGGTGAGATGTTTCATTCACTCGGCAAATAGCCGATCACTTCGTTTGATTCAGGATCGACGAGCACGTGTGGAATTTCAATCGTGCGCTGCGAATCAGTTGGAAATGTGATGAGCCAAGCGTGTGTTTCTTTAAATTGTGAGTCGAGTAGCTCATAACGATCATCGACCTTGATCGATTGAATCGTGGCTTGTTTTGAATCTTCATTTACCGGCAGCCAATCCATCTGCTCCAAAAATAAAACGGCACTTTTGATGGCGTCCGCTTCATCATCAGAATATGTAGATGACGAAGTCGATGGGTGCATACAACCGGTTAACATCAAAATGGTCAAACATAACCCTGTGAAAAAGCGAGTACCTGTCATTTTCATTCACCACTCTCGGTTGGATATTTCTTACATTATAATCGAGAATGACAGATGCGTGTACAAAAAATCCTGCAGCCGAATGGTCTGCAGGAATTAGGTCATGCTTGAATCGTATCGAGGAATGAACGGATTTGCATCTCCGTCTTGGCGTTCGCCGAGTGGAGGTGTTCTTGTTTTACCCCGTCTTTATAATAAAGAAGTGAAGGGATGCCGCGAACTTCTTGTGCATCAGATAATTCTGGGAGTTCGTCGCGGTCGACGACATGCCAGTTAAACTGTGGATAGTCTTTGACGAGCTCGTCAACATACATGTCCAGACGTTTGCAGTCCGGGCACCATGATGTGGTGAAGACCACCATTCCATGATCTTTAGTAGCTTCGTCAAATTGTTGTGATGAATGAATCGGTTGCATAGACAACTCTCCTTTCTTCTATCTATTTTGTCGGGTTTTAAACGAGTCGTCAACAGATTGGCATTCTCGAATCCATAGAAGAATGTGATACACTTATAAAAATAGCATGATAAGGAAAAGGTGATGGATATGGCGTTACGTCACGCATTGCTCGGGTTATTGACCCATCAGCCTGCGACCGGGTACGCCCTGAACGCGACGTTCAAGGCGCAGATGATTCATTTTTGGAACGCACATCATACACAGATTTATCGGGAACTGTTAAAGATGGAAGAAGATGCACTTGTCTCAGCGGAGCATATTTCGCAACAGGAGTTGCCAGATAAGAAAATATATTCGATCACGGATCAAGGACGTGAAGAGTTGATCAATTGGCTTCGTCAACCGACATCGTTTCAACCAAAAATGAAAGATGAGAATCTGTTGCGAGTCAGTTTGCTTCAATTGTTACCGGTCGAAGAAGCGGTTCGATATATCGAAGAGACAAAAGCCCATCACGAACAAGTCGCTCAACAAATTCGGATGTTTCAGGAAGAACATCAATCCGATGAAGATACGCTCGGCTATTTGTTAACGAGTGAATATGCGATTCGGATGATGGAAAACTATGCCGGATGGGCAGACTGGGCGATTGAACAGATTAAAGCGCGTAATGAAAAACACGTGACCTGAACAAATCAGGTCACGTGTTTTGTATAAGGATGAATCGGTAGACGGGCGAGTAGTCGGTCTAGCACTTCTTCATCGACTTCAGTCTCGAATGCGCGAATCGTCTCGTTCAACTGCTTGACTGAAGAGGCACCCGGTAAGACGACGTCACAGAATCGTGTTGCGGCTTCGAGCGCATACGCCTGAATCGGTTTAGGCATCATCGCCAGTTCGCTTTCGAGTTCCTCTTTTCGCCACGCCTCGAATCCTTTATCACCAAGACGCGTCTCCCATTCATCTGTCAAAAGTCCTTTGGCAAGGACACCACGACCAACGATAGGAATCGATGTCTCGAGCGTTTCTGGACGTCGGTCGAGAAGCGAGTATGGCGTCATGAGCACATCGAGAGCACCCGACTCGACCCAATGGTTGATGACATTCGGTCGAATGGATGAGAGTCCGATTTGTCGGATGAGACCATCGCGCTTTTGTTTTTGTGCCCATTCGATTGTTGCGTCGAGGTCATCCTCAAGCGTACCGCCGTGAATATAGTATAAATCGAGGTAATCTGTTTGCAATCGTTCGAGCGATCCGTGTAACGCTTCCTCTAAGTAGGATGGATTAGGATTCCAGCGCATGCCGTCCTCGGTCAGTTCGTTTCCGCCTTTACTCGCTAAAAAAAGGTGTTTTCGTTCCTGGCCTAACGTTTCCCCAATCACGCGCTCGACAGCTTGTCGTGCATAGACATCTGCTGTATCGATATGGCGAATACCGGACTGAATCGCAGTCTCCAGAATTTTCTTCGCCTCAGTCTCTCCATGCTTTAAAATCGTCATCGTTCCGAGTCCGAGTTCACTCATATGGATTCCTCCTTGTTCGAAATGTTGGTTTGACTCATAATCAGAGTATATCGAAAAGTGAGGAGTAATCATATGGAAGAAAAAACGATTGAGCGGGAAGTCATCTATCAAGGTAAGATTTTCGATGTGGAAAAGCACGTCGTCTCCCTTCCGAATGGAAACACGTCTGTACGTGAACTCGTCTATCACAATGGGGCCGTCGCCGTGCTCGTCATCGATGAATCGGACAACATCGTCATGGTGGAGCAGTATCGTAAGGCGTTCGAGTCGATGTCACTTGAAATCCCTGCCGGAAAACTCGAAAAGGGAGAAGATCCGGTGGCGAGTGCCGAACGTGAATTAGCAGAAGAGACCGGATATTCGGCAGAGTCGCTTGAAAAAATCTTTTCTTTCTACGGGGCACCAGGTTTTTGCAGTGAACGCGTCGATGTCTTTGTCGCAAAGGGATTATCAGCTGGCGAGATGAATTTAGATGAAGATGAATTTTTAAATGTGAAACGTTATAGCTTTGATGAGGTCGTCGATTTGCTAGACAGAGGGATCATCACTGATGCGAAGACAATCATGGCGATTCAATGGTGGCAATTGTCCAGATTAAAATAATTCTAATCTAAATTTTTATATGGTAAACTTACATAGTAATGATTTTAAATTGAAAATTGATTAAAACTTCGGTATGCTTTGTGTAGTGAACTATGTAAAGAGGGGGCGCCTTATGGAAACGCGAATTGAACGAATTAAACAGCAATTGAGCGCCAAAGGATATAAATTGACACCACAACGTGAATCGACGGTTCGCATCTTACTTGAGAATGAGAGTGACCATTTGAGTGCGGAGAACGTCTTTATGCTCGTCAAGAGCATCGCACCAGAAATCGGACTCGCCACAGTATATCGAACACTCGAGTTACTGACCGAGCTTGGTGTCGTGGATAAAGTCAATTTCGGCGACGGGGTCGCACGCTTTGACTTGCGTCCGGAAGGCGCGAATCATTCGCACCACCATCTCGTCTGTGTTGAATGCGGATCGGTCGAGGAAATCATGGAAGACTTGCTCGTCGATGTCGAGAAAAAAGTCGAGAGCAAATACGAATTTCTCATTAAAGACCATCGCTTGACGTTTCATGGCATCTGTAAAGTATGCCAAGCAAAAGGCGTCACGCTTGAAGGTCATAAAGCAGTCATCAACGGTTAATCTTACATGCAAACCATCCTTGAATGAGGATGGTTTTTTGTTGTACTCATAAGAAAAAATAGTCACGGTTATTTTGTCACAAAAAAGTGATTAAAAAATGAGGTCAGACATCTTCACAACAGTTTACATAAGTGATATGCTGTAAGCGTATTCAGGTGAAACGAGGAAGGAGGAGGGTATGATGCGTTCGCATATCGAGTCATTTCTTCAGTACATGACGGTTGAAAAGCGGATGTCCGCAAACACGAGACAGGCGTATGCGAGCGATTTGACGCAGTACGCATCGACCTTGACCCAGTTGGGGGTGGAAGATTGGAACGATGTGACGCGTTCCCATATCGTCAAACATATCGAAGAACTGTCACAGGCTGGTCGTGCCTCGTCGTCGTTAAGACGGGCCGTCAGTTCAATCCGGATGTTCCATCATCATCTAAAAATGACTGGGGTCACAACGACCGATCCATCTCTTTATCTAGAGTCGCCAAAAGCAGAGAAACACCTTCCCGATACTTGGTCGCAAGGGGAAGTAGAACGTCTCTTGGATAGTGTACCGACATCCGATCCGCTCTCGCTTCGAGACCGGGCGATGCTCGAGCTACTATATGGGACAGGAATGCGGGTCAGTGAACTTTTAGGTCTTGATTTGGATGATTTGCAGTTCGAATTGGGGTATCTACAATGTGAAGGGAAAGGCGAGCGCGCTCGAATCATTCCGGTCTCGTCCGTCGCGCAAGGGTTTGTCGAGCGATATATTCAACAAGCTCGTAACGGTCTTGGCGGCAGAGAAACCGAAGCGCTCTTTTTAAACGGCAGAGGAGGACGGCTCAGTCGTCAAGGATTTTGGAAGATGATCAAACGACGTGCCAAGCTTGCTGGAATCGACAAGGAGATCACACCTCACGTACTCCGTCATTCCTTTGCGACACACTTACTCGAGAACGGTGCGGACTTACGTGCCATTCAACAGATGCTCGGTCATGCGGATTTAGCGACGACGCAAGTGTACACACACGTCAATAAGTCGCGGTTACATGATGTGTATCGCAAGCATCACCCTCGTGCCTAGACACCGAAAAGGAGGAATTTTTTGTGAAGAAGTTTAAACGTATATTCTTAGTCGTCATGGACTCGGTTGGGATCGGTGAAGCACCGGATGCCGAACAGTTCGGTGACAAAGGGGCGGACACGCTCGGACATATCGCTCGTGAGCATAACGGGTTGAACATGCCGAACATGGGAAAACTCGGACTCGCGAACATAAAGCCGATTCAAGGGATCGACGCATCGGAGACACCGAGTGCATACGGTCGTATGGAAGAAATCTCGGCTGGTAAAGATACGATGACAGGTCACTGGGAAATCATGGGCCTTCATATCGAGACACCGTTCCGTGTCTTTGAAGAGTTTCCGGATGATTTAATTCATCGTCTTGAAGAGTTCAGTGGCCGTAAAGTGATCGGGAACAAACCGGCATCGGGGACAGCTATCTTAGACGAGCTCGGCGAAGAACATGTCGAGACAGGTGCGCTCATCGTTTATACATCTGCAGACTCGGTTCTACAAATCGCTGCACATGAAGAAATCGTGCCGATCGACGAGTTGTACCGGATTTGTGAATACGCGCGTGAAATCACACGTGAAGATCCATATATGCTCGGCCGCATTATCGCTCGTCCGTTCATCGGTACGCCAGGTGCTTGGGTACGTACGGCAAATCGTCATGACTACGCACTCAAACCTTTTGGTAAGACAGTCATGAACACGCTTGAAGAAGCAGGGAAAGATGTGATCGCCCTCGGCAAAATCAGTGATATCTACGATGGCGAAGGCGTGACGAAAGCAATCCGTACGAAATCGAACATGGACGGGATGGACAAGTTGGTCGATTCCCTCGAGGAAGACTTCGAAGGACTTTGCTTCTTGAACTTGGTAGACTTTGACGCTTTGTTCGGTCATCGTCGTGATCCTGAAGGCTATGCGATTGCCCTTGAAGAATACGATGCTCGTCTACCAGAAGTAATGGAACGTCTTCGTGAAGACGATTTACTCATCATCACTGCGGACCATGGGAACGATCCAGTACACGCTGGAACTGATCACACACGTGAATACGTCCCGCTCATCGTTCATCACAATGGAGCGAAAGCAGTTGATTTAGGCATTCGTGCTACGTTCGCAGATATCGGTGCGACAGTGGCTGACAACTTTGACGTTGAAACACCATCAAACGGAAAGAGTTTCTTAAACGAAATTTGAGGAGGCAACATTCATGGTAAATTGGAACGAAACAAAAGCGTTTTTGCAGGAGCGTATGGGTGATACACCAGAAATCGGACTTATTCTCGGGTCAGGTCTTGGGGTCCTTGCGGACGAAATTGAGAACCCGGTTGCAATCCCTTACGAGGAGATTCCGCACTTCCCGGTATCAACCGTCGAAGGACATGCAGGACAACTCGTGTTCGGGGAACTTGAAGGAAAGCGCGTCGTCGCGATGCAAGGACGGTTCCACTTCTATGAAGGATACTCGATGGAACAAGTGACGTTCCCGGTTCGTGTCCTCAAATTGATTGGTGTCGAGACACTCATCGTCACGAACGCTGCGGGCGCTTGTAACGAGTCGTTCAACCCTGGAGATTTGATGATTATCACAGATCACATCAACTTCTTCGGAACGAGCCCACTCATTGGGAAAAATGCGAGCGAATTCGGAACGCGCTTCCCAGATATGTCGGAAGCGTATGATAAAGAACTCGTGAAATTGACAGAGCGCGTTGCTTCAGACCTCGGTCTCTCCGTACAAAAAGGGGTTTACTTCGGGAACACGGGTCCGACTTACGAGACGCCAGCCGAAGTAAAAATGGCACGTCTTCTCGGTGGCGATGTCGTCGGAATGTCGACGGTCCCAGAAGTCATCGTTGCACGTCACTCTGATATGCGCGTCCTTGGGATTTCGTGTGTATCGAACATGGCAGCTGGTATTTTAGATCAACCACTTAACCATGAAGAAGTCATTGAAACGACAGAACGTGTTCGTCAAGACTTCCTTTCACTCGTTCGCGGCACGATTAAAAGTATGTAAGTAACTTATTTCTAGGAGGACGACAGCTATGCGTATGGTCGATTTGATTTTGAAAAAACGTAACGGTGGAGAATTGAACGAAGAGGAGATTCGCTTCGTCGTGGAAGGGTTTACGAACGAAACGATCCCTGACTATCAGATGTCGGCATTGTCGATGGCCATCTATTTCAATGGGATGACTGAAAACGAGACGGCAGCCTTGACGATGGAAATGGTGAAGTCAGGCGATACGATCGACCTTTCGAACATCGAAGGGAAGAAAGTCGATAAACACTCAACGGGCGGAGTCGGTGACAAGATCAGCTTGATTGTCGCACCACTCGTTGCGTCAATCGGAATTCCAGTTGCAAAAATGAGTGGTCGTGGTCTCGGTCATACAGGTGGTACGATCGATAAACTCGAATCATTCCCAGGCTTTAACGTCGAATTGACAGAAGAACAATTCACAAAACAAGTAAACGACATCAAGATGTCGATTATCGGTCAAACAGGGAACTTGACGCCTGCGGACAAACGTCTCTATGCACTCCGTGATGTAACGGCTACGGTTGAGTCGATTCCGCTCATCGCGAGCTCGATCATGTCGAAAAAGATTGCGGCTGGAGCTGACAGTATTGTCCTCGACGTCAAGACGGGTTCTGGTGCGTTCATGAAGTCGTTCGATGATGCGAAAGCTCTTGCAGAAGAGATGGTCGCAATCGGGAAGAATGTCGGTCGGAAGACAGTCGCTGTCATCACAGACATGGACCAACCACTCGGGTTTGAAATCGGGAATGCAAACGAAGTGAAAGAAGCAATTGAAGTCCTCTCGGGCAAAGAAGTAGAAGACTTGAAAACAATCGCACTCACAATCGCAGGACACATGGCCGTACTTGGTGAGTTTTATCCGACGTTCGAAGAAGCGTATGCAGACCTCGAAAAACGGATTGCTGACGGTCATGCCCTCGAGGTGTTCCGTAAGTTCGTCGAAGCACAGGGTGGAGATTCGTCACTCGTCGATGACGTGACAAAATTACCACAAGCATCATTTGAGACGACGTTCGTCGCAAAAGAAGCGGGTTACGTCGAATCGATCATTGCTGACGAAGTCGGTGTCGCTGCGATGCTCCTCGGAGCTGGTCGGGCGACGAAGGAAGATAAAATCGATTTCGCGGCAGGTATCACGCTCGAGAAGAAAGTCGGCGACCGTGTCGAGGCGGGCGATGTGATCGCTGTACTCCGCTCGAACATCGAAGACATGTCTTCAGCAGTCGAACGTTTAGATCACGCGTACACGATTGGTGCGACAAAACCAGAAGCACGTCCGCTCGTTCACGCTGTCATTCAATAAGGCAGAACGTCTGTTTCCACAAAAAAAGTGGAGACAGACGTGTTTTTTTGATAAGATGGGTAATGTGAGTGTAAAACAGTAGGATACATATTTTGATAAAGGGGTTGCTTGAAACATGAAAAAAGGTTCTATGAAACTTGAAAACGGCGAAATGATTGAATTTGATTTATTCCACAACGAGGCGCCGATTACAGTCGAAAACTTCGAAAAGCTTGCAAACAGCGGATTTTATAACGGATTGACGTTCCACCGTGTCATTCCTGGTTTCGTCAGCCAAGGCGGTTGCCCACAAGGAACAGGAATGGGTGGCGCAGGTTACACGATTCCGTGTGAGACGTCGACATCTTTCCCACACAAACACGAAGCGGGATCACTCTCGATGGCACACGCTGGACGTAACACAGGATCTTCACAGTTCTTCATCGTCCATGAGCCACAACCACACTTGGACGGTGTCCACACAGTGTTCGGTAAAGTGACATCTGGTCTTGAGCACGCCGTCAAACTTCGTCAAGGAACGAAGATGGCAGAAGTGAAGGTTTGGGACGAGAATTGATTTTTGCCTGAAGGTTATGGCACAATGAACCATGTCTCTCACGTCTTCACACCGTGAAACTTGAATGACTAAAGGTGGTGAACCCAGCGATGCTGGTCAAATATAAACGTTCTTATGAAAAGACGGCGATGGGTCTACTCGCATTTTCATGCAGTGACAAATCTCCGCTTAGCTTGCTTGAACTCGTCCGATTGTACGACGAGGAGGAGTCGAAGTTCCTCTATTTGTGGAAAGTCGATGAAGACTTCGTTGGCATCATTGGAATGGAGCAGCAAGGAACGACGATGGTCATCGACCATATCGCCTTGTCGCCATCATTCCGTGGCGAGAAACGTTCTTACGAGCTTCTAGACGAGGTGAGAAACGTACTTCCACTTGATTTGACGTTAACCGGTACAGGCAAGACGGGCGATTTATTGGATAAATGGAATCAATTAGTCGTCTGACGATAAAAACCCCCGCAATCACGAAGCGTGACTGCGGGGGTTTTACATGTTGCAGAGTGCGATCACGACAACACGGTAAATGAGGTGAATTCATGAATCGAGTAACAATCGAAGAATTGATTAATCGATTGGAGCAAGTGCTCAGGCATGAACGGACGAGAGAAGAAATCTCTGACTGGGCATATCAGTGGATGGAACAATATGAAAATATAGATGGTTTTGATTGGACAGCTTCCGACGAAGTGGTTTGGTCCTGCTTACAAACAATCTATGGCATGGATTTACTTGAAACACCTTCCCGATATTTACATGATCAGAGCGATCTCGAGGATTGGTTGATAAAGTTCGAGAAGGTGAAAAAAGATCTTTATTGATCACAAAAGAATCCGTGTTGAAGCTTGACGTCAAGTTCTCGTGCGTTGCCGTTCTAAAAGTGCCAACTCCCGTTCTGTGATGACGTCACTACGGTCGCGATGCAAATGCTTATGAACCAATTCCTCGAACGACAGGTCCGTCGTCGGGAACGTCGGTTTCAATGATTCGACCGTCTCACGAACGTTTTGTGTTAAGGGAAGCGTCGTCTGTAGCGGCCATTCATCAAGTTGGGAGATGAACGAATCGACATCAAGTCCAAGCTCACTTAAAAAAGGGGCAGCGACGTCGATCTTTCGACGTAAGAGTCGCAAGCTTTTTTTCGCACCGATGAGATTGTCTCGCCGAAGATGATAGTGAATGACAGCGTATTGGATGAGTGCCGCATAGCCATGGTGACGACGGTCGTCCGCCTGCCACGCCTCTTCTAAAACCTCATGACATTCGAAATAATCGGCATGACATTCAAAAAGCAACGTATAATGAATAAAAGGGGTCATGAATCAATTTTCTCCTTTCGTGTCCACGGTGTTATAAAACATGTTATACTAAAGCGCAAAAATGTAAAATGGCAGGTGTCTCTATGGAAGCCTATAACGTTAAAATCGATACGTTCGAAGGTCCACTCGACCTGTTGCTCCATTTGATCGGAAAAATGGAGATTGATATCGTCGACATTTCCGTGGCAGAAGTCACTGACCAGTATGTCGGCTATATTCGCACGATGCAAAAATTTGAACTCGACGTGGCCAGTGAATACTTGGTCATGGCGGCGACGTTGCTCCAGTTAAAGAGTAAACAGTTACTACCGCCTGTTCAGGTCGAGGATGAAGATGTCCCAGACTTCAGCGAAGAACCGACGCGTGAGGGACTCATTCGTCAATTGATTGAATACAAAGCATATAAAGAAGCAGTCGTTTTCATGCGTGAGCAGGAAGAACATCGTCTTGAACTGTATACGCGACCGGGAGAAGATTTGACGAACTACATGTCAGAAGAAGTGTCAAAATATGACGGACCGCTCAACTTCTCTGATCTTCTCCACGCCTATTCCAAAATGATTGAGCGAAAGCGTTGGAAAGAGCGGCGCAAAAAGACGATTAAACGTGAAGAGCGAACTCTTGAAGAACAGATGACAAGACTTCATGAACATGTGTCCTCAACACGACAAACCTCGTTTTTCGCCTTTTTTGTAGAACGACCGAACGTCTCGGATCTCGTGGTAACGTTTATGGCGCTTCTTGAGCTGATCAAGCTACGGGTCGTCGAAACGAAACAACTTGACCAAGACATTCAAATCTCGTTCATCGAATCATCAAAGAAAGGGGATGAAGCGGTTGCTGTCTTATGAAACGATTATTGAAGGATTATTGTTTGTCGTCGGCGACGAAGGAATGGAAGTCCGTGCGCTCGCGGAGACGCTCGATATTTCAGAGGCTGCTGCGAGAGAACAGCTCAGTAAATTAGAAGCTTCTTTCAAAACTTCGAACCGCCCGTTCCAACTGATGGAGTCGGCAGGCGTGTACAAACTCGTGACCGTTCCGGAAGTGTCCCCATACATTCAAAAATATGTTGGGACGATGGCCGAGCAGGCACTTTCACGCGCGGCAATGGAGACGCTCGTCATCATCGCCTATAAGCAACCGGTCACGCGAGCGGATATCGAGGAGATTCGTGGCGTCAAAGTAGAGCGAGTCATTCATACGCTATTGTCAAAAGGGTTGATTGAATCGGCAGGCCGTGCCAAAACGATTGGTCGTGCGAAGTTGTATCGCACGACAGAGCATTTCCTCGACCATTTCGGATTTAATTCGCTCGAGGAACTACCACCATTAACATTTGAGGATGAACTGACAGACGAAGGCGATTTGTTCTTCGGTCAGGAATCACCGAAGCAAGAAGAGAGATTGGAGAAGGATTAATCATATGGAACGTTTGCAAAAAGTAATCGCACAAGCGGGGGTCGCCTCGCGTCGAAAAGCAGAAGAAATGATTTTGGATGGTCGCGTTCGCGTCAACGGAAAAGTAGTACGTGAACTCGGGACGAAGGTCGGACCGAAGTCAGAGATCGAGGTTGACGGCGTCAAAATCGAACAAGAAGAGCATGTCTACTACTTACTCTACAAACCGAGTGGCTATGTGTCGACGGTAGATGATGATAAAGGACGTAAAGTGATCACAGACCTCGTACCACCAGGCGCGCGTGTTTTCCCGGTCGGACGTCTTGACTATAACACGACAGGACTCATCATCTTGACGAACGATGGAGAGTTCTCGAACATGATGACCCACCCGAAATATAAAATCCAAAAGCGCTATGTGGCAAAAGTGAAGAATATCCCATCTTATTTGGCGATCAAACAACTTGAGTCAGGCGTTCAGCTCGATGACGGATTTAAAACGGGTAGCGCGAAAGTGAAAATGAAGTCTGTGGACCAGAAAAAGAACACGGCAATTCTTGAAATCGTCATCTCGGAAGGACATAATCGTCAAATCCGTCGCATGGTCGAGGCAATCGGTTCGGAGGTCATCAAATTGAAGCGTGAACAATTCGGTTTCTTGACGCTCGACGGTCTCAACACAGGCGATTGGCGTGAACTCTCGCATAAGGAAATCAGTAAACTTCGTGAACTTGCGAACCCGACTGTTCCACCGAAACCACGAGGCAAAAAGAAGAAAAAATAACAACAAAAAATCGTCCTGAAATAGGATGATTTTTTTGATTGTGTAGATTGTGTGACAAAAAAATGAAAAAAGTCTGTTAATGTGCGTTTTTAATGTTTTTTCAGTACAATAGCAACTGAAGGATGGTGTGAAAACGATGACAAAAGATCAAAACAAAGACGACCGGATGGAACAAGCGGTCGCGAAAAAGAAAAAGAGGTCATTTTGGCGCTTGATGATTATGACGGTCGTTCTCTTTGCGGGAGCCATCACCGTCATGCAATTGTTCGACCAAGCCGGTAATGACGGACGGATCGAGGCAGGGGACGAGGCACCGAATTTCAAACTCGTTACACTCGACGGTTCGACCCTTTACGAACGTGAAAACTACGAAGGGAAAGGCATGCTTCTTAACTTCTGGGGTACATTCTGTGAACCGTGTAAGAAAGAGATGCCAGTCGTTCAAGAAAATTACGCAACACTTCAAGATATGGGCGTCGATTTTTGGGCGGTGAATGTCGGTGAAACGCCGCTTCGTGTCGATAACTTTATTAACGACCTAGGTGTCGGTCTTGACTATCCAATCTTGATGGATACGAAGAGCGAAGTCGAGAAAGCCTATGGCATTTATAATTTACCTGTCACATTCGTCATCGATGGTGAAGGGAATGTAATTGAAAAGTATGAAGGTGAACTCACGAAAGAGAAATTGATGGAGCTAGCCGAGAAGTCATTGTAAGCGAACGGGGGACGCACAGATGCTAGATATGAAATATGAAGGCGCTGATTTACGGTCGAAGCGTCGTCCAAAATCGGTCATTGACCGGGTGTGGAACTTCTTCGCATCGGTCAAAGTGGGATTGTGGTTGATTGCGCTGATTATTGTCGGTTCAGCAATCGGGACGATCTTCCCGCAAGAAATGTATATCCCACAACAGTTGCCTCCAGAACAATATTATTTGGAGGAGTACGGGACGCCAGGTTCGATTTATTATGCACTTGGATTCCATAACCTATACACATCTTGGTGGTATATCGGTCTCATCGTCATGTTGACACTCTCACTCATCGTCGTATCGATTGACCGTGGAGTCCCGCTCTATAAAGCGCTCAAGAACCAACCAGTTAGACGGACAGAACGCTTTATGAAAGGACAACGACTCTTCGGACAAGGCGAAGGGACGGAAGCACAAATTGATGAGATGGAAGCTTCGCTCAAGAAAAAACGCTACAATGTCAAACGGGATGGAGATGCCTTATTGGCGGAAAAACACCGTTTTGGTCGTTGGGGTCCATACGTGAACCACGTTGGTCTCGTCATCTTTTTCCTCGGGGCGATGCTCCGTGTATTCCCAGCATTCCATACGGATACGCTTGAATGGGTGCGTGAAGGAGATACCGTTTCGTTAGAGGCGACTGATGGAGAGTACTACTTACGGAATGACCAGTTTATTCTGGAGATGTATGACCCGGAAAATAACGAGGAAGATGCGAAATTCGCAGCTGCCATTGAAAAAGCAGGAGCCGTACCGAAAAATTATGAGACGGAACTGACATTATTTAAGAAAACGGGAACGAACGAGGACGGATCGCCGCAACTCGAACAAGTCGATGTCGGTTCGACGAAAGTCAACCACCCGTTTAAGTTCGAAAAATATGAAGTGTATCAAGAGCAATACTCAAGTCGTCCGGAGTTCTTGTCGATGTCGTTCATGCTCGCCGATAAACAGACAGGTGACGAGTATGGACCGTTCAAGGTCGACCTCGAGAATCCAGAAAAATCGTATGACTTGAATGGCGTCACAGTCACTTTGAAAGACTTGTATCCTGATTTCGAAGTGAAGGACGGACAACCGAACACGAAATCACCACGTGCCCTGAATCCTGCCTTCTTCTTCAATGTCGAATCACCAGAAGGTGAAACAGAGTCAAACTTGATCGGTATTCGTCTCAACGTCGCCGATGAGGAGAACCGCTATGAGGTGCAATTCGCTGGTACAGAGATGGCAAGTACGAGCGGTCTACGTGTGAAGAGTGACTCCACGTATCCGATTCTGATTGTCGGTGCGACAATCTTCATGATTGGTATTGTGATGGGGATGTATTGGCCGCATCGACGCGTCTGGATTCGTCGTCACGAAGATGAGGTGCTCGTCGCAGGATTTACGAATAAAAACCCGTCCTCGCTCCGACGAGAGGTTTCGCCGTTACTAGAACAGACCGGTTTACCGATGTGGGAAGACCAGGCGAGATTCACTTCGAAGCCGGAAAACGAGTCAACAGATGAAAGAGGGGAATCTTGATGGAATGGATTGAATGGAGCAGCCGTATGCTGTTTATCGCGTTCTTCCTATACGCAATCTCGACGGTTCTCTTTACAATTGCCGTTAGTGGTATGCGTAAGGATCGGAACGTCAACCGTGTCGCCTATGGGAAGTATGCCTTCATCTTAGCGATTATCGGATTTGTCGCCCAAATGACATATTTCTTTATGCGTTGGGCAGGTGTCGGCTATGCGCCGGTATCAAACTTATATGAATATACGACATTCTTCGGCATGATGATGGTGCTCGGGTTTCTTGTCGTATACGGGATTTATAAAAATGATGTACTCGGATTGTTCGCGATGCCGGTGGCGTTACTCGTCATCGCATTCGCCTCGATGTTCTCGAGTGAAGTCGCACCGCTCATTCCTGCACTTAACAGTGTATGGTTAAAAATTCACGTTACGACGGCAGCGCTCGGACAAGGAATTTTGGCAATCAGCTTTGCGTCAGGTCTCATTTTCTTATTGAATGAGACATCGATGAAAGAACAGTCTAAATCACGGACTTGGCTTGAAGTGACGATGTTCGTACTCATGTGTACGCTCGGGTTTATCATCGTGTCGATGCTCTTTAAAGGAATCGGTGCTGGTGGTGTCGTCGAATTTACGAATGACCGTGGCCAGGCCGAGACGTATGAATACCTCATGCCAATCCTATTCGTACCAGAAGGGGCGCAACTGTTGTCGGGCGCGAGCGGTTTGTCGCTTGAATTGCCGAACTGGATCAATACGCTTAAATTAAACACACTCATCTGGTCCGTCATCGGTGGTGTCGTCATTTATGCATTGCTCCGATTCGTCATTTTGCGCAAACGAATCGCCGAAGCGCTTCAACCGCTTGCGAAAAAAGTCGATCTTGATCTCGCAGATGAGATTAGCTACCGTTCAGTCGCAATCGGGTTACCCGTCTTTATTCTCGGAGGATTGATCTTCGCGATGATTTGGGCACAGATTGCTTGGAACCGTTTCTGGGGCTGGGACCCGAAAGAAGTATGGGCCCTCATTACGATGCTTATTTATATTTACTACTTGCATATGCGCATTCAGCGTGGCTGGACCGGAACGAAAGCGGCATGGTTATGTGTAGGTGGTTTTGCCATCATCATGTTCAACCTCGTCTTCGTCAACTTGGTCATCGCCGGTCTTCATTCATATGCATGACGCGAAAGAAGTCACAATTGTGACTTCTTTTTCATTTGGTCCATCAAATCATCGTTGTGAAGCGAAATAATAGAGTGGTATAGTTATGGCAGGGAGTGGAATGTTCACAATTGTGCAACATTCGCTACAACTCGTAATGGGTCTTAGGAGGGTTTCAAGTATGGCTGAGAAAACGAAGATTTTAGTAGTCGATGACGAAGAAAGAATTCGCCGACTTTTGAAAATGTACTTAGAACGCGAACAATATGTGATTGAAGAAGCCGTCAATGGAGAAGAGGCGCTTGCCCTTGCTCTTGAGAATGAATATGACGTCATCCTGCTCGATTTGATGATGCCGAAGATGGATGGTGTCGAAGTGTGTACAGAACTTCGGAAAACGAAAGCGACACCGGTCATCATGCTCACGGCGAAAGGTGAAGAAATTGATCGTGTCCAAGGATTTGAAGTCGGAGCAGACGATTATATCGTCAAACCATTCAGTCCTCGTGAAGTCGTCCTTCGCGTCAAGGCGCTCCTTCGTCGCTCTGGCTCGACTAAGTTCATGCAGACGAGTGAGAAATCGAAAGATTTGATCGTATTCCCACATTTGACGATCGACAATGATGCTCACCGTGTCACGGTCGATGGGGAGGAGATTGCGCTCACACCGAAAGAGTATGAACTACTGTTTTTCCTTGCGAAGCAAGTCGATAAAGTCTTTTCACGTGAACAGTTATTGAAAGAAGTATGGAACTATGAATTTTTCGGAGACCTTCGGACCGTCGATACGCATGTGAAACGTCTTCGTGAGAAATTGAATCGTGTCTCACCGGATGCGGCTCATATGATCACGACCGTATGGGGTGTCGGGTACAAGTTCGAAGCTGCGAGTGAATGATGATTCGTCGAAACAGCATCGTCACGAAACTGTGGCTGACGATTCTCGTTTTGGTCAGTGTCATCTTATTCATCGTCTCGGTATTGATGCTTGAATTTTTCAATTCTTTTCACATCGACCAAGAGCGTGGTCATCTCGCAAAACTGGGGGGACAGGTTCAGTCGGTATTGTTGAATGAAGGTGATACGTCCCAGACGATCGATCAAATCATCGAAGTATATGGTGCGAATTATATATTAGAAAACGGTACTGTACGATCGAACTTTGGGAATGAAGTGGACGGGCTGATGGTCGAATTGGAACGTCAAGATTGGGAATCCTATCAGGCGGTCGGTGAGACGGCCATTGGCAATTTCTCTTCATTTGATGATCAAGCCGCACTTGCTTACCGGACGACGTTCTCATTATCGACCGGTCAATATACGCTCTACTTATTCGAACCGCTCGATGCGATCTCGAGTGCGAATGCCGGTGCTCGAACGATTATTCTTTGGACGGTCGCTTCGGCCATCATCGTGACGACTGTATTTGCCTTCTTCTTATCGACACGAATCACGGCACCGCTTCGAGCGATGCGAGATGCGGTCAATAAGACGGGGGAAGGTCAATTTGACTTGCGTCTTGAGACGAAGACACGAGACGAAATCGGAGAACTCGCCGCTTCCTTCAACGCAATGAGTAGTCAACTGGCGAAATATGTCGATGCGTTAGACCGAGAACGGCTGCAACTTGCCTCCATCCTTCGATCGATGGCGGACGGCGTCATCACGCTCGATCGTCATGCCAACGTGATCGTCACGAATCCGCAGGCTAGTCCATTACTTCAAGACGGCCAGCCACATGAAGTTGTTCTGTCACTCTATGAAGAAGTGATGGAAGGGACGGCAGAGAAGACGATTGAAGTGAAACAAGATGACCGTTATTATACGTTGACGGTCACGCCGCTCATCGGAGAAGACGATTTTGAGGGGGCCGTCGTTGTCATTCGTGACACATCTGAAAGTCATCGTCTCGATAAGATGCGGACCGACTTCGTTGCAAATATTAGTCATGAACTTCGGACACCGCTCGTGACGCTACAAGGTTATTCAGAGGCGATTATCGATGGGATGACAGAGAGTGACGAGGCGACGAAAGAGTTTGCATCGATCATTTATGATGAATCACTTCGACTTGCACGTCTCGTCAACGACTTGCTTGATTTAGCTCGCATTGAATCGGGTAAAGAAACGATGCACTTCACTTCGTTCGATATCGGTGACTTCCTTCCACGTGTCATGCGGAAATTCAATCAAATGGCAGCTGAGAAAGAGATTCGATTACAGACGGATGTACCACATCGACTGATGGAGGCAGACGGAGACCGACTCGAGCAAGTGTTCACGAACTTGATCGGTAACGCGATTGCCCATACCGATTCCGGAGAAATTCGAATCGAGGCGACTGAAGGAACTGACGGATTACAGATTCGATTGACCGACACGGGTCACGGTATCCCGAAAGAAGACTTACCGTTCGTGTTCGAGCGATTTTATAAAGCCGACAAGGCGCGAACGAGTGGATCGAAGACGGGTACGGGGATTGGTCTCGCCATCGTGAAGAACGTGGTCGATGCCCATCATGGGACGGTCAGCGTATCGAGTACACTTGGTGTCGGAACGACGTTTGAGATTTACTTACCATTTGAACAACCACACAATACATAATGGTGACTCGTCTGAGTCACCATTTGTGGCATTTTGAGGGGGGAGCCGAATGAAACGATATACACGCACGGGTGACACGGGTGAAACGTCTTTGATTGGGAGCCGTGTCGACAAACATCATCCTCAAATCGAAGCGATGGGACTTCTCGATGAATTGAACAGTCACATCGGATTGGCGATTGCGCATCAGACCGACACGTCGCTCCGCGAACAGTTGACGAAGATTCAACACGACCTGTTCGACCTCGGGTCAGAGCTGATGTATACGGATTCGCCTCCAAAAACAGTCGACTTGTCGATTGTGACGGAATTTGAGCGATGGATGGACGAATGGGAAAAGTCTTGTCCGGAACTCGTTCGGTTCATCTTACCAGGAGGAAGCGTGGAGTCGGCGAGCTTGCATGTGGCACGTTCCGTTTGCCGTCGTGTCGAACGGGATTTGACAGCACTCGGTGTCGCTGACCGACAGCTCCCATATTTCAACCGATTGAGTGACTATTTGTTTACGGTCGCACGTTATGCGAATGTTGTCGCTGGCGTACCAGACCAAGAATATGCACGCGGCGCTGCCGTGTTTCAACCAAAACGAAAAAAGGAGTGATCGGCTGATGAAAGGAATCGAACAGTTCCAACATCAATTGCACTACTCGGTCTATCCGACCAAAAAATTTAAAACGACGACGTGCCTCGTCTCGTTTGCGGCTCCGCTGTCTGAAGACACGGTGGCAGACCGAGCACTACTTCCATTTATCATGGAAAAATCGACGGAAGCATATCCATCCATTGAATTATTTCACACACCGCTAGAAGATTTGTACGATACAAACCTTTACGCAGGTGCATCAAAAATTGGCAAAGAGCATGTCATTCAATTCCAGCTCGAAGTCGTCAATGACCATCTCGTCGGAGAAGACGTTCTTAGTCAGGCGATTCAATTGCTCGAAGAAGTACTGTTGCGTCCGAACGTCTATGACGGCGCGTTCCAACCGCTCATTGTGGAGCAAGAACGTCGATTGCAGCGCCAGCGAATCGAATCCGTCTATGATGACAAGATGCGCTTCGCCCAGCAGCGTCTACAAGAGATGCTCGGAGGCGAACTCGCCATCCCTTCACTCGGAACGCTCGAACAGCTCGACCATGTCACACCGAAATCGCTTTTCGATGCATATCAATCGATGATTCAAAACGACCGCGTCGACATTTATGTCGTTGGTGATGTCGACCGTGCACAGGTCGAACAGGCATTCAACCCGCTCGAATCGCTCGGGACGCGTCAACCGCGACGTTTACCTGAACCGAGTCGAGGAGAATTCAAGCGCTTAGAAGAACATCAAAACATCAAACAAAGTAAACTTCATCTCGCCTATGCGCTTGATGTCGACCCTCGCACAGAAGATGCGATTCGTATGCAAGTCGTGAACGGATTGTTCGGGGGCTTCCCGCACTCGAAACTGTTCATGAACGTCCGTGAAAAGGAAAGCTTGGCATACTACGCCGCTTCGCAGTACAGTTCGCTTAGTCGAAAGCTATTTGTCTATGCAGGAATCGATGCATCGAATCAGCAGAAGACCGAGCAAATCATCGAAGAACAATTGAAAGCTCTTCAGGCGGGTGAGTTTGAGGACGAGACGTTGCAACAGACGAAAGAACTGTTATTCCACCAACGTCGTCAGCTCGGAGATAGTCCACGCCAGTTAATCGGGTGGATGAGTGGCGCAGACATACGGCCGTTTTCGCTCGACGAAGAGGTTGCGATCATCGAAAATACGACACGCGACCATGTCATCGCGCTTGCGAATGAGATCACGCTCGAAGCTGTCTATTGCTTGAAAGGAGGAGAAGCATGAAACTAGATTTCCCAAACGTTGGAGAGACATTACATCACCACGTTCTTGATAACGGCCTCTCCGTATATTTATTGAAGAAGACTGGATATGAAAAAACATTCGCGACGTTCACGACGAAATACGGTTCAATTGATCGTCGCTTCAAATTAGAGGATTGGATAGAGGTACCAGACGGCATTGCTCACTTCTTAGAGCATAAAATGTTCGAGAAAGAAGATGGCGACGTCTTCCAGCAGTTCGGCCGCCAAGGAGCATCGGCGAACGCCTTCACCTCATTCACGCGGACGGCCTACTTGTTCGGCGCGACATCGAACGTCCCGGAAAATGTTCAAACACTACTCAATTTCGTTCAGGAACCATACTTCACGAAAGAATCGGTCGAGAAAGAGAAAGGCATTATCGGTCAGGAGATTCAAATGTATCAAGACAATCCGGGATGGCGTCTTTATTTCGGATTGATTGAAGCGATGTATGTGACACATCCAGTCAAAATCGATATCGCCGGAACAATCGAATCGATTTCAAAAATCACCGCAGAAGATTTGTATACGTGTCATCGGGCGTTCTATCACCCGAGCAACATGGCGTTGTTCGTAGTCGGGAACATCGAGCCAGATGAGATGCTCGAGCTGATTCAAAGCAATCAGGCCGCAAAATCATTTGACGCACCACCGTTGAGTGCTCGTGAGACGATAGATGAACCGGCCACGGTTCGTCTATCAGAGCGCGTCATTGAGATGGACGTCTCGGTCCCGAAAGTGATGATTGGCTATAAAGATGTCCCGCAAGCAGGGGAAGCCGGCCTCAAACAAGAGTTGACGGTGGAACTCCTCATGCATGCACTCTTCGACACGACAGCCCCGCTCTACACGGAACTGTATGCGGAAGGTTTGATTGATGATGCGTTCTCATTTGACTATACGTCAGAAGAATCATTCGCTTTTGCCGCCTTGTCGATGGAATCGTCTCATGTCGATGCCTTTGTCGAGCGTGTCACGAGTGCATTAGAACGTCCACTCGAGCTCAGTCAAGAAACGCTCGATCGTAAGAAGCGGATGATGCAAGGGCAATTTTTAAAAGCGTTGAATTCACCAGAGTTTATTGCGAACCAGTTCTCACGCTATGCCCTTAATGATGGAAACTTGTTCGAGATTCCGAATTTGATTGATGCGATTACATTAGATGAACTTTACGAATCATACGAGCGTTTGTTCCGCCGCGAACAACGTACGGTATGTGTCGTCAAAAAGCCATGAAGACGTTGATTGTTGGAGCGAGCGGTGCCATTGGACGTGCCGTCTCGCTCGCTTTTCGTGAAGACCATCTTCTCCTGCATGCGAATCAAGGTCATGTAACGATCAGTCGCATGATTGAGTCGGAAAGGTTACAGGCGGAACTCGTCACTTGTGACTTATCCGACCGTGAAGCAGTAGAGAAATGGATAAAGTCGATCGATACCGTTGATCGAATCATTTATGTAGCAGGCCACGCGGTACATGGTCTCGTCGTCGACCAATCGATTGATGAGCTGGACCATCTCTATGAGGTGCATGTACGCGCCATGGTTCGATTGATTCAAGCCACCGTAGCCTGTAAACCGTATGACCATCCACTCGATATCGTCATTGTCTCGAGTGTTTGGGGCGAAGTCGGAGCAGCGGCTGAAGTATTTTACTCTACGGTCAAGGCGGCTCAAATCGGGTTCGTTAAAGCGTTCGCGCGTGAAGCGGGACCGTTCCATGTTCGGATCAATGCCGTGACGCCAGGGTGGATTGATACGCCAATGAATGATACGGTAGAAGAGTCGAAACAAACCGTGATGGACGACATTCCTCTTGGACGTCTCGGTTCCACTGAGGACGTGGCGAAGACGATTCGTTTTTTATGTTCATCGGATGCTTCATATATGACTGGCACCGTGTTGCGCATTGATGGCGGTTGGCAATGATCTCGGCATGATGCAGAAACCAGTTCTTTTCAATTCTTCTAAAATAATTTAAAATAGGCTAGGTAGCAAACTCGCTCGAAAGGATGGTTGGGGATGGAACATAAATTCGAAGAGTGGTATCTCGAGTATGAATTGTGTCAAAATCGACCGGGTATCCTTGGAGACATCGCGTCTCTCATGGGGATGCTTCAAATCTCCATCGTCACCATTAACGGCGTCGACCTCCAGCGTCGAGGCATGTTGCTCAAAGCTCCTGCAGCTGATCACGTCCATCGACTCGAGCATATTTTAAAACGAATGGAAGCCATCGCCGTGATCAAGTTGCGTCGCCCGAAGTTACGGGACCGAATTGCGATTCGACACGGGAGATACATCGACCATGACAGTGATGATAAGAAAACGTTCCGTTTCGTCCGAGAAGACTTAGGGATTCTCGTAGATTTTGTCGCAGAGCTGATGAAAGAAGAGCGTCATCTGTTGATTGGCGTACGGGGAAACCCGCGTGTCGGCAAGACAGAGTCAATTGTCGCAGCAAGTGTGTGTGCGAACAAACGGTGGCTATTCTTGTCATCGACACTGATGAAACAGACCGTCCGGACCTCTTTATTTGAAGAAGAGCGTGAAGGCGATCATGTATACATAATCGATGGAGCTGTCTCTACGCGTACGATGGATGAGCGACATCGTCAACTGATCCGTGAGGTCATGCGGTTGCCTGCCGTAAAAGTCATTGAACACCCAGACCTTTACGTCCGAAACACCGATTGCGTGTACGAAGACTTTGATTATATTATTGAATTGAGAAACAATCCGGATGAGACAATCATCATCCCACAAGAAACACATCGTGAGTCAGAATGGTTTGAATAATTATGTGAATGGAAGGTGTGGACCCCTGTGACAGAACTAGGGACTTTTTTGAAACAAAAGCGTGAGGAGAGCGGATTAACGCTCGACCAAATCCAGCAGACGACGAAGATTCAAAAGCGCTATATCATCGCGATCGAGGAAGGTGATTACAAAAATCTCCCTGGCTCTTTCTATGCACGGGCGTTCATTAAAACGTATGCGGAGTCACTCGGTCTCGATGTGGATGAACTGTATGAGACATACGCTAAAGATCTACCAAAAATCGAAGCACAACCCTCCGTTCAACTTTCTCGGAAAAAGACGTATTCAAAAGCGTCAGAGTCGACAAGTCGGGTGTCGAGATGGGTTCCGAAAGTACTGCTTGCCCTCACGGTATTCTTGCTCATTACAGCAGTTTATTTTGCGGTGAGAAGTATTGACTTCGGCGGACAAGAAGCGAGTCCGGCCGAGCCGCCGAGTTCTGGTGTCACAGTCGACCAGAATGAAGACGTCCCGGCGGATGAACCAGCCGAGGAGGAACCGGCTTCTGAGGAGCCGGCTGAAGAAGAACCGCCAGTAGAGTCTGGTCCGATTGCGGTAACAGAATCGAACGGGGCGGACATCACTTATGAGATAGCGACGAGTGATAAACTGTCGACCGAGATTTATGTGAAAGAATCACCAGCCTCATATGTCGGTGTTCGTGATACTTCATTAGAAGGTCCGTTCCTTGCTCCTGAGTATCCGAACCAATCGAAACAGAACCCGATTGTCATTGAAGACGCTGAAACGGATACGCTACGTATCCGAATCGGACTGATCGCAGGTGTTGAGAAAATCGTCGTCAACGGTCGCGAGCTCGAGCTTCAAGAGTCTCCGGTCACACAAAATATTTTTGTAAAGAGAGTCGACGCAGAATAAGTCGACTCTCCTTCTAAGAGGAGGCGTTCTACATGAACCTACCTAACCGATTGACGATGCTACGCGTGGTATTGATCCCCGTATTCGTCGTCTTACTCGCTGTTGATTTTGATTGGGGAAACATCGCCTTTTTAGGTGCTAATATCCCACTTCACCAATTTATCGCTGGTGTCATCTTTACCATCGCGGCCATTACAGACTGGTTGGACGGTCACTTGGCGCGAAAACACAATTTGGTCACGAACTTCGGGAAATTTATGGACCCGCTTGCGGACAAGTTACTCGTTACAGCGGCACTCGTGTTGCTCGTCGAGATGGACCTCGTTGCCGCATGGGTGGTTGTCGTGATTCTTTCTCGTGAGTTTGCGGTAACAGGTCTACGACTAGTCGCTGCCGACGAAGGGATTGTCGTTGCGGCAGGTAAGTCGGGCAAAGCAAAAACATGGGTGCAATTGTTCGCCATCATCTTCTTGCTTTTCGGTAATCCGATTTTCAGCTATGTCGGTATCCCGTTCGGAGAATGGGCGATGTGGTTGGCACTCGCACTAACGATTTACTCCGGAGCCGAGTATTTCGCACAAAACTACAAGATTATTGTGAAGTCGATGTAAGTCGACAGAGACGAGTTGGTTGATCTAGCTCGTCTTTTTTTTGAAGTCGAGGAGGAAATAAGATGAAACGAGCCGAAATCATTGCGGTAGGAAGCGAGTTGCTCTTAGGGGAAATCGTCAATACAAATGCGAGTTACATATCGGAACAACTATCGAAATACGGTGTCTCCGTCCTGTATCATCAAGTTGTCGGCGATAACGCGGAACGGATGCGTGAGACGTTTGAGATGGCGCGTCGTCGTTCAGACCTCGTAATCGTCACAGGTGGGCTCGGGCCGACGGCAGATGATGTCACGAAGACGGTCCTTTCAGATTTGCTTGAGCGCCCGATTGTACGAGATGAAGCAGCATTTCATACGATTCAACAATTCCTTCGTTCACGTAACCGTGAGATGAATGAAGGGGACGCTCGTCAGGCGGATGTCTTGGCTGGTGCTGATGTTTTACAAAATCCGGTCGGTCTCGCTCCTGGGATGTGGATTGAAGGGGAGACGACGTGGATGCTCCTACCAGGTGTGCCTCGTGAAATGCGAGCGCTCGTCGATGTGACGTTTCCGAAAAAGTTTTCAGGCGCGACGCTCGTCTCGGAATCGCTACGATTTTATGAGATTGGAGAATCTGCACTCGATGATGCCGTTAAAGACTTATTGAACGGATCTAATCCGACCGTTGCACCATATGCCGAAACGGGAGAGGCGAGACTGCGAATCAGTGCTCGTGCGATTAATGAGACGGCTGCAAGAGCGATGATCCAGGAAATGAAATCTGAAATTTTAAGTTGCGTCGGTTCTTATTATTTCGGATCGGATGATGAGACGATTGCCTCATACCTCGTGCAATCATTGACACGTCATCATCAAACACTCGCAATCGCCGAATCGTTGACCGGTGGAGAAGTTCAGTCGATGATTACATCGACCCCGGGAGCATCGGCTGTCTTTTTAGGTGGTGTCGTTACCTATTCAGATGAGCTAAAAAATAGGTATTTGGGGGTTGCTCTTGATACAATTGAACAGCACTCAGTCGTCTCAAAAGAAGTTGCATATGAGATGGTAGATGGATTAGCCGATCAAACAAATGCGGACTACGCACTCTCCTTTACAGGTGAAGCCGGACCAACCTCGAGCTCGGGACGTCCTGTCGGTACGGTATATATCGGCGTGAAGACGCCGAGAGGAATCGAGGTCATCGAACGGATGTATCCGCATCAAGAACGTAACGTCATCCGTATGCGAGCTGCGAAAGATGGGTTATGGGCACTGATTCAACGAATGAAAAAAGGCGAATAAATGTTCGTAAAAAACTTGTGTATCGCTATTTGTTCACGTATAATGAAAGTATCAATTAAAGGAGGCTCATTTATCTATGAGTGATCGTAAACAAGCGTTAGAAATGGCATTACGCCAAATTGAGAAACAATTCGGTAAAGGCTCGATTATGCGCCTTGGTGAAAATACAGACCAGCAAGTATCGGTCATCCCTTCTGGGTCTATTGCCCTCGACGTCGCACTTGGAGCAGGCGGATATCCACGCGGTCGTGTCATTGAAGTGTACGGACCAGAATCTTCAGGTAAGACGACTGTTGCCCTTCATGCGATTGCAGAAGTTCAAAAGCGTGGTGGTCAAGCTGCATTCGTCGATGCTGAGCACGCACTCGATCCAAAGTATGCGAAAAATCTTGGCGTCAACATTGATGAGTTGTTACTCTCTCAACCAGATACAGGGGAACAAGCGCTAGAGATCGCTGAAGCGCTCGTTCGTTCGGGAGCAGTTGATATCCTCGTTGTCGACTCGGTTGCGGCACTCGTACCGAAAGCCGAAATCGAAGGGGAAATGGGAGACTCGCACGTCGGTCTTCAAGCTCGTTTGATGTCACAGGCTCTTCGTAAATTGTCTGGTGCAACGAACAAGTCGAAAACGATTGTCATCTTCATCAACCAAATCCGTGAGAAAATTGGGATTATGTTCGGTAACCCAGAAACGACACCTGGTGGTCGTGCCTTGAAGTTCTACTCTTCAGTACGTCTCGAAGTACGTCGTGCGGAGACACTCAAGCAAGGTCAAGACATGGTCGGGAACCGTACGAAGATCAAGATTGTAAAAAACAAGATCGCACCACCTTTCAAGACGGCGGAAGTCGACATCATGTACGGTGAAGGGATCTCACGTGAAGGGGAACTCATCGACATCGGTGCAGACCTCGATATCGTGCAAAAGAGCGGTGCTTGGTACTCGTTCAATGAGGAACGTCTCGGTCAAGGTCGTGAAAACGCGAAGCAATACATGAAAGAAAATCCAGCAATCGCTGCTGAGGTGGAACGACAAATTCGTGACCACTACGGCTTGAACGGCGAAAAAACGGTCACAGTTGAAGGGGAAGATGACGAAGTTCTCTCGCTTCTTGATGACGAATAAGTATACGGTCTCACTCGAAATCATTCGAGTGAGATTTTTTTAGTATAATTTTTTAGGCGATTGGTAGTTCTATCCTGTCCGTGCATTGCATTCTCCTGCTTAAATAAGTACAATAAAGTTATGCGCGGGCTTGCCTGCGTTACTCACTTATTAAAAAAATAAAATAACCTTGCGAAAGGGAGGTGAACATGATGGAATGGCAATATATGCTTATTCTGATCCTCCTTTTGCCGATAGCTTTTGTTGCAGGTTTTTTTGTGCGTAAATCGATCGCCGAAGCGAAGATTCAAGGTGCCGAGACGGAAGCGACCAAGATTGTAGAGCAAGCAAAACAACAATCGGAAGCGATGCAAAAAGAAGCACGGCTTGAAGTAAAAGAAGAGATGATTCAACTTCGTAATGAGACGGAACAAGAATTACGTGAACGTCGCGAAGACCAGAAAGTGAAAGAGAATCGCCTCGTTCAAAAAGAAGAGCTTCTCGACCGCAAAGCAGACATGCTCGAGCGGAAAGAAGATTCGCTGGATGAACAGGAGCGCGGGCTCGAAAAACGCAAGCGTGAAGCAGAAATGCTCGAAAGCAAAGTGGAGGAACTATACGAAGAGGCACGCCAAGAACTTGTACGCGTGGCATCCCTCTCGAAAGATGAAGCACGTACCATCATCATGGACGAAGCGAAGCAGGAAGCGCTTCACGATGCTGCTCTCCTTCAAAAAGAAATCGAGCAAAAAGCAAAACAAGAAGCGGATAAAAAAGCGAAACACCTCTTATCTCTCACGATGCAACGATACGCTGCTGAACATGTCGCGGAGACGACGGTATCCGTTGTCAACTTACCGAGTGATGAGATGAAAGGTCGCATCATCGGGCGTGAAGGACGTAACATCCGTACGCTTGAGACGTTGACTGGGATTGACCTCATCATTGATGACACACCAGAAGCTGTCATTTTGTCAGGTTTCGACCCGGTTCGCCGTGAAATCGCAAAAATGACGCTTGAAAAACTCGTTCAAGACGGTCGGATTCACCCGGCTCGAATTGAAGAGATGGTTGAGAAGTCTCGTCGTGAAGTGGACGAACGCATTCGTGAATACGGGGAAGAGGCTACTTTCGAAGCCGGTATTCACGGACTTCATCCAGACCTCGTCAAGACGCTCGGTCGCATGCGCTATCGTACGAGTTACGGTCAGAACGTCTTGTCTCACTCGGTCGAGGTGGCACACCTTGCCGGGATGATGGCAGCGGAACTCGGTGAGGACGTCACGCTCGCGAAGCGGGCTGGACTCTTACACGATATCGGGAAAGCGATTGACCACGAAGTCGAAGGCAGTCACGTCGAGATTGGTGTAGAGCTCGCGACGAAGTACAAAGAGCATCCGGTCGTCATCAATTCGATTGCTTCCCATCACGGGGACGTCGAAGCGACATCAACGATTGCGGTACTTGTTGCAGCGGCTGACGCATTGTCAGCGGCTCGCCCAGGGGCCCGTCAAGAGACACTTGAAAGCTACATTCGCCGTCTCGAGCGACTCGAGTCGATTTGTGAGTCGTTTGAAGGTGTCGAGAAATCGTATGCGATTCAAGCAGGACGCGAAGTCCGTATTATCGTTCGCCCAGATGTCGTCGACGATGTCGTCGCTGGTAAGATGGCACGCGATATTTGTAAACGAATCGAGGATGAGCTTGATTATCCTGGACAAATTAAAGTGACGGTCATTCGTGAAACACGTTCCGTCGATTATGCGAAGTAAACAAAGCGGAGAATTTCTCCGCTTTTTCTGTTTGAGGGAGGATTTTATATGAAAATTTTATTTATCGGTGATGTGGTCGGTAAACCAGGTCGAGATATTTTAAGCAATCAGATTGGACGATTGAAAGACAAATACAATCCGACGTTCATGCTCGTGAACGGGGAGAACGCGGCCAATGGGCGCGGCATCACGAAAAAGATTTATCAACAGTTTTTAGAGCTCGGCTTTCATGGAGTGACGATGGGGAACCATACGTGGGATAATCGCGACATCTTTGATTGGATTGACGATGCCGACCGAATCGTCCGCCCGGCCAACTATCCTGACGGAACTCCTGGAGTCGGGGTGATGAAATTGAAGCAGAATGGGAAGAAACTTGCCGTGATCAACGTCATGGGTAATGTGTTCTTACCATCTCTCGATTGCCCGTTCCGTACTGTCGACCGTCTCATCGAAGAAGTGCGAGACGAGGTCGATGCGATCTTCGTTGATGTTCACGCTGAGGCGACAAGTGAGAAGATTGCGATGGGTTATCATCTTGATGGGCGTGCCCAAGTCGTCGTCGGGACACACACACACGTACAGACCGCAGATGAGCGTATCTTGCCGAACGGGACGGCCTATATTACAGATGTTGGGATGACGGGGCCGCTTGACGGGATACTCGGAATGGATGCGTCGGTCGTTTTAAAAAAATTTATGACACAACTCCCAGTTCGGTTTGAAGTTGCCGAGGGACGGGAACAACTTAATGGAGTTTTCATTACAATCGATGATCAGACGAAACGAGCGACAAAAATCGAACGAATACACCTAGATGATCAGACCGTCTGGTTTGATTGAACAACCTACCCGAGGGGGAAACAAGAATGGACGTACTCAAAGTTTCGGCAAAATCGAACCCTAACTCCGTTGCGGGTGCTTTAGCGGGTGTGCTACGTGAAAAAGGAACGTGTGAGATACAGGCGATTGGGGCAGGTGCACTGAATCAGTCCATCAAAGCCGTCGCGATTGCCAGAGGCTTCGTCGCGCCAAGCGGTCTCGATTTGATTTGCATTCCAGCCTTTACCGATATTATGATTGACGGAGAGGAACGCACTGCCATCAAGCTCATCATCGAGCCAAGGTGAGCGGTCGGGACATAGGTCCTATTCTTGTGAAGAGGAGCCATCGGCGCGGATGGCTCCTCTTTTTATGGTGAAGTCAAAGGAGTGATTAAGGTGTTGCAGTTATATATTGTCAGACATGGGCAGACAGAGTGGAATAAAGAAGGACGTCTACAAGGGCGACAGAATTCGCAGTTAACGAGTGAGGGGGTACTGAATGCGGAAAAGTTAGGTAACCGACTTCGAACGATTAAATTCGAGTCTGTTTATGTGAGCCCAAGTGGTCGAGCCGTTCAAACGTTAGAAGCGATGAACGTATCTTTAGATACACCTGTACATATCTTAGATGACTTGAATGAAATCTCATTTGGTGATTGGGAAGGGAAGGCTGAGCATGAAATCGAACGAATGGATGTATTCGAAACTTTTTGGTCAAATCCAAGTCAATATGATCCTCAATCGAATCAAGGGGAAGAACTGATAGCTTTTACGAGTCGTATTTCGAAAGTGATTCATCAAATCATTCAGTCGAACGAACACGGCAATGTTCTGATTGTGACACACGGAATGGTGATTCAGGCAATATTGAGGGAAGTGCGACAAGTCAATCTGTCCGAATTGTGGTTCGATGACGAAATCGAAGGAACGAGCTTATCGATTATTGAGTTTTCAACGCAAGGATTTAAAGAAATGCTGATTGGAGACACCTCCCATCAACTGAGTGGAACATATTAAGACTAGACATCAGAAGAATGTCATAAAAAAATCATGATGCATCTTCTCAGTTTCGTCATTTTATGACAAGATGATAAAGAACGTATCGTTCGATCATAAGAGACAAGAGGGGGACGTTTTCAATGGAACAACTCGTGTCAACCACAGAGACGGAAACAACGACACCAGTAATGAAAGCGATTCAAAAACACACGGCCGGGTTTGGGGCAAAGCTAGTCGAAGTACCCGTTCCGACACCGGGACCTGGAGAGGTACTCATTCAAGTCAAAGCGACATCGATTTGCGGGACCGATGTCCACATCTATGAGTGGGATGAGTGGTCACAGAGCCGCGTTAAACCACCGTACGTATTCGGTCATGAGTTTTCGGGAGAAGTCGTGGCACTCGGGGAAGGGACGAAGCGCATCAAAGTCGGACAGACAGTGTCCGCTGAGACGCATATCGTCTGTCATCAATGTAAACAATGCTTACGTGGACAATATCACATCTGTAAAAACACAAAAATCATTGGTGTGGATACGCAAGGCTGTTTCGCAGAATATGTTGTCATGCCTGAAGAGAACCTTTGGGTGAACCCGGAAACGATGCCGGCAAAACTCGCATCCATTCAAGAACCGCTCGGAAACGCGGTGCATACTGTGCTAGCGAGTGACGTATCCGCCAAATCGGTCGCCATCGTCGGATGTGGACCAATCGGTCTCATGGCAGTCGGCGTTGCCAAAGCAGCTGGCGCGAGTCGCGTTTATGCGATCGATGTCAACCCGTATCGTTTGAAACTTGCTGAAGAGATGGGAGCGGATGTCGTCATCAACAGCTTAGAAGAGAATCCGCTCGAATTAATCGAACGCGAAACAGATGGAGATGGAATCGACGTCGTCTGTGAGATGAGCGGACATCCAATCGCCATCGACCAAGCGTTCAAAATGGTCACGGCAGGTGGGGACGTTAACGTCTTGTCACTTCCAGCTCGTCCGGTCGCCATCGACCTCACACGGGATGTCGTCTTTAAAGGCGTCCGTGTACAAGGCATCACGGGACGTAAGATGTACGAGACGTGGGGCCAAGTCTCGACGATGCTCGCGACGGGTCAATTGAATGTCGAACCAATCATCACACACGTCTTCAAGCTTGAAGAGTTTGAAAAAGGATTCGAACTCATGCGGGCAGGGAAATGTGGAAAGGTCGTCTTACTACCATAAAGGGGGAAACAACATGGCATTTGAACATATTACAGAAGCAATCAATGAGATGAAAGAACAAGGGACGTTCCGTAAGCTCGTCCCGCTCGAATCGGCACAAGGGAACGAAGTGACAATCGACGGGAAATCACTCGTCCAGTTGTCATCAAACAACTATCTCGGACTTGCGAACCATCCGCGATTAAAACAAGCGGCAGTTGAAGCGGTCGAACAGTACGGTGCGGGAACAGGATCGGTTCGGACGATTGCCGGTACGTTCGAGATGCACGAAGCATTTGAGCGCGAACTTGCAGAGTTCAAACATACAGAAGCATCACTCGTCTTCCAATCAGGATTCGCGACGAACCTCGGGGTCTTGTCTGCACTTCTCGGACCAGAGGATGTCGTCATCAGTGACGCACTCAACCATGCGTCGATTATCGACGGGATTCGTCTTACGAAAGCAGCGCGACGCATTTATAAGCACGTCGACCTTGAAGACTTGGAGAAGGCGTTAAAAGAGACACAAG
This sequence comes from Exiguobacterium sp. s34, assembly GCF_018617435.1. Lineage (NCBI taxonomy): Bacteria > Bacillati > Bacillota > Bacilli > Caryophanales > Exiguobacterium > Exiguobacterium sp. s34. The sequence goes on from NZ_JACSKE010000003.1 coordinate 139,435, forward strand.
ATTATCGGACACGTCTCGTCGTAACGGACGGTGTGTTCTCGATGGACGGGAACATCGCACCACTTCCAGCGATTGTCGAACTTGCAGAGAAATATGATGCTGCGGTCATGGTTGATGATGCTCACGCATCCGGCGTTCTCGGGAAGAACGGTCGCGGAACGGTCAACCACTTCGGTTTGGACGGTCGTGTCGCGTTACAAGTCGGGACGCTTTCAAAAGCGATCGGAGTTCTCGGCGGTTACGTCGCCTGTTCACAAGACGTGCGGGATTACTTGATTCATAAAGGTCGCCCGTTCCTCTTCTCGACATCACATCCACCGGCAGTCGTTGCGGCGAACCGTGAGGCAATCCGTGTCATGAAAGAGGAAGAAGAGTTGTTCGATAAGCTATGGGCGAACACGGAATTCTTCAAGAACGGACTTCGCGACCTCGGCTTCGATATCGGACATGCGACAACACCAATCACACCGGTCATGCTCGGTGAAGAGACGCTCGCGCATACGTTCTCGGACAAGTTGAAGGAGCACGGCGTATTCGCACAGAGTATCGCCTTCCCAACAGTTGAGCGCGGAAAAGCACGCATCCGGACCATCGTCACAGCGGAGCATACGCGAGATGACCTCGAACGTGCACTCGAGGCGTTTAAAACGGTAGCGGAAGAGTTGAATGTGACACTACACGCATGAATGAGGACTGCAGACGATTTGTCTGCAGTTTTTTGATGGATTTGCACGTGAAATCGAGTATATTCAGATAGAGTAAGCCGAAGTATAACGTATTTTTTAAAAATATTTCAATTACCGCAATCTAATTTAATCAGTACATATCAGAAATGAGGAAAGGATATGTTTCAGCAAGGAATATTTCAAGTGGGAATGGTGTTAGATCGAGAGACGTTTTCGATTCTGACGATTTCACCACCATTCATCATAAATGTGATCTTTAGTGTCTTGATTGTGATGTATGTCTTGTACTTTCGGAGTGAGGGTTGGAAAGAGAAATTGTGGAACGTTGTACTAATGTGCTACGCGCTCTTATTCATCTCTGTCTATATAGGAGCCTGGTTTGTGAGGCTGAAATACAACCTTACACCGAGTTTCAGTGAGTCGTTCGCCCTCGAATCCTTTCCTGGATGGAAGTTTTTTTTCAAGCAATGGATTGAGAACGGAATAGAAGAACCGAATTTGACAGCGAATGCGATTGCGTTTGGTGCGTTGCTGTTCTACTTCAGGAAGTTCAAGGGTAAATATACGTGGATATTAAGGCTTTTCGCAGTGATTCCTGTCAGTTTGTTTTTCATCATGTATATTCCGCAACTCCTTAGTTGGTTATTCCGATAAAAAAGAAGCAAAGCGCAATGCTTTGCTTAAATCACGAGTATTCCTCTAAATCCTCGAGCCGCATAATAAGAGTCTGCACCATTGTGATAGACGAAGGTGTGATCATAGCGGCGGTCACAGAATAGGGCGCCACCTTTTTGACGAATGGTGTCTGGTGTGTGAATCCAACTCGACGTCTTCAAATCGAATGCACCGAGTGTTTGTAAGTGTCGGTATGTTTCTTCGTCGAGAAGGGTTATGCCCATCTGTTCAGATAAGGCGACCGCGCTTCCGACGGGCTTATTCTTTTTACGTGCCTCAAGAGCTGGTTCGTCATAACAGAGGCTTCGTCGACCGCTCGGACTCTCGACTGAACAGTCGCAAAAAGCGAGATCTCCGTTAGCTAGACGAATTACGTCGGGTTCGCCTCCTGTCTGTTCCATTAATGAGAGTGTAGCCAACTTGTCCTGATTAATTTGAATTCGTTCCAATACGTCTGACCACACTTCGTCAGGATGACGTTCAACGTTTTCGGCAAAACGAGACTCTAAGGTATTTAGTAACTCGAGGGTTTCTTCCTGTGAAAGTTTCGACATGGAAATCACTCCGATCATTTGTTTCTTCTAGTATACGATATGAGTCGATACTGTTTGTCTATTCCATTGTGAGAAAGGGGAATCCAAATTGAATTTTGATGAAATAAACGTTGAGCATCTAAAGGTAAACTCATTTCAGACAATGGATCTGTTCACATTGAAAACAGACTATTTGAGTCGATTGCCTGTCAGTTCATATCGAGTCACAGATTACTGTGAACTTGACGTGATTATCACAAAGTCACAATTAGGACGACTTCGGTACGTTGATTTGACCTTGCCTCTGGGCGTTTATATAGAGGAACAACTCCTTTTCTTATACGATCCATATCGTCGAGAAATCTATTCATCCCATGAATTTGTCAATCATCTAAATGATCATAGTATCTCGACTGTTGATTTCTTATGTGCTAATAGTCGCAACTTTCATGATCCTGATTCGTATTCACTAAAGAGTGAAAGAATGTTTAACTTACCGTTGGATAGCAGCTGGAGGGAGTATGGGTTACCAAAAGTGACGTCGGCCCCATCGTTCATCTCCCGACTATTAACATTACTAGACGTTTCTTCTTTTCAGGTGGTGTCGAAGAAAAATCGATTTCTATCTGATCTCAAAAAATGGGCAGATGTGAAAAAGTGTGAATACAGTGTCGAGTATTACGGAAAATGGATGTGGTCGAATGAGTATATGATGACCTGTCATCTTCCAAACGTATCTGAAGTTGAACTTCTTCAATTGATTACGATGATTGAGGAGAGTGATGAGTTGGAAAGCTTTCGATTTTTGATTGAGACCGAGGCAAGCTTTCTGTCACTTTTTATTTTAGGAGATGTGAAGCGAGGCTATGGCGTAGGAGTATTTCAATACGAGAGTGACGAATAGGGGGAAATGAAACACTGGATTGTCATTGAAAAGGACGTCCAACTATTTATTTCGGTGGAAAATTCTATACTTAAGGCGCCCTCTCTTAGAGAAGGCGCCTGTTGTTTATACAGATGATACGGTTAACATGGACTGTTCAGTCAATCGCCCAATCCAAATCAACGGAAGGGTCAAAAGTGCTCCGAGAAGGTAAACCGAATCGATCGGTAGGCCGTCCGCGAGAAGACCGAACAATAAACTTCCTATACTGAATGCGAGGGCGTATCCCGTTTGTTGCACACTATATACATAAGGAAGCTGTGTAGCCGGGATCCGGTCTTGAATGACGGTATTTGTCTGAATGATCCGCATTTGTGTGGCTGCCCCTTGAATGACTAACGCCAGAATCGCAAACGCGAGATGTGCAGTCATGCCGAACAAAATGGCAGCGACAATGGATAAGATGACAGTCGACGATAGCGAGGGTGCGTATCGTGATCGATAAAGGTAGGCACTCACCGCAATCATGCTGATCAAAAAGGATGCGTTAAGCGTTCCCCACCAGCCCGTATCAACTTGTAAATGTCGCTCGAGATAGACGAGAAGCAAGGCGGAAATCCAAAGTGTACTGACGAAGGATTCATACGTGACAAACCAGGTCACGCGACGTGCGAATGGTGACGTCTTTACATAAGTGAGGCTTTCAAGTAAGGAAATCGATTCATCCGTTTCGTCATCCATCACGTCTTCCGTAAGCGATTGATTGAAGTAAAACGTCACGATTGTGGAGAGGCTGAAAAGAATGAGCGAAACGATTAACGCAAAGGCACTCGACATGAGAGAGACGAGCATCGTGCCAATTGGCCACATCGCGAGTTGGATGAACTGATTGGACCCTTGAACTAGGCTGTTCGCTTGTTGACGATTCGTCGTCAATCTTGGGATAAATGACGCTTGGATCGGACGCGCGAACCCATCGAGGAATGCAATCAACACGACAAGTCCGAGAACAAGAATCGAATCCGTGAAGAGAACGAGTACAAGGGTGACCGTCTTCATCAGTTGTGACAGGACGAGCGTTTTCCCGAGCGAGAAGCGACTGAGGATGCGGGCGAAAAAGAGGCCGCTGAGCGTCATACCGGCAGTCACGGCAATCGGGAAGCTAGCCGCCATGAGAGCGGACCCAGTTTGTTGATACAGCAAGGCAATGAGCGCGACGATGTATAGGACATCGCCAATGTTTGCGAGCCATTGGCTAACGAGCAGTGTGTAAAACGATTTCATCACAAATCTCCTCCGAATCTATTCAATTAGGTGGGTTGGACGAATCGTTTTTACACATTTTCACCTCTTCATAAAATGATATAAAAATAATTATACAAAATTTGATGAATTCTGTAAACTTGTCATATGGGTGAAATTGTCATAGTGGGAGGATGAAATGATTCAACAAGCTTTGAAACTCGTAGGTAAAAAGAAGTTGGAGTGGGTTACAACACGAATACCGACTCTTGAGGCGGATCAGGTTTTGATTGAAACCATCGCTACTGCCATTAGCATTGGTGCAGAGATTCCCCAATTTGAAGCAACGGATTTGACTGATGCAAGTCCGATCTATCCTCGTAAAGTGGGATATGAGAGTTATGGAAGGGTTGTAGATAAGGGTGAGAATGTCACAACACTCCATGTTGGCGACCGAGTAATTGCCTTTTATGGGCAACAAACGTATGGGATTGTCTCTGAACAAAAAGCGTTTTATGTTCCACCTGAAGTAGACTATGAAACAGCGTTGTTAGCGATTTTATCTTGCGATGCAGCGAAAGGAGTTAGAAAATTAGCACCATCTTCTACCGATTCGGTCATTGTTTCCGGTCTGGGAACGATAGGGTTACTCGCGATCTATTATCTACGCACCTATTATGGTGTGACGATGATTGATGCGATTGAGCCAGATTCGAATCGAAAAGAACTGGCTCATACGTTTGGAGCTGGCTGTGTATATACCCCGAATGAGGTGAAAGAGAGCTTTTATGATTACGGCATTGAATGTTCGGCTCGCAATGATGGATTCATGAACCTTCAAGAAGCTGTTAAGCCGAATGGATCGATCTGTATTTTATCAGACGGTAATCGAGAAGAATTGGTGCTACAACCTCAATTTTATGAGAAAGAACTACATATTGTTGGGTCTAGTGATGGCTGGGATTATACAGAACACTTCAGCTGGTATTTTGAAGCGAGTCGGCGAACTCCATACATAAAAGAGATTTTTGAGTTAGACATTGAACAAGATAGCTTGATTGGTACGTTTCAAGAATTAAGTGAAGGTGTCATCAATCCAATTAAAGTTTCCGTGACATATAAAAACGAAAATACATCATTTGATGAGTGAGAAGGATGGATTCATATGCTTGATTATAAAATAAATGACGATATAACACTGAGAATGTTTAATGTAGAGGACGCGGAAGCATTATTTCAACTGACGATGGAATCGAAACCTTACCTAAGAGAGTGGCTGGGGTGGCTTGATTATATCGAGTCAGTAGAGGATTCAAAGCAGAACATAGAAGGACGAATCAAAGGATTGATTGAAACGGGTGGATTCCCAAAATCGTTCGCTTTGATGTATAAAGGCGTGCTTGCCGGGACGATCGGATTCAACGAAATCGACCGTGGTATCAAATGTGGTACGATCGGTTACTGGCTCGGACAAGATTTTCAAGGCAAGGGAATCATGAGTCAGGCACTCGAGACAATCATCGAATATGGATTCCGTGATCTTAATCTAAATAAAATTGAGATTCGAGTCGCGACAGAGAACTTGAAGAGTCGGGCTCTCCCTGAACGCTTTGGCTTTAAAGAAGAAGGGGTCATTCGAGATGCGGAATGGCTATATGATCGTTATGTCGACCATGTCGTTTACGGGTTGCTACGGAATGAATGGGTAAGATAAAAATAGGAAGGACATTCTCTCTTGATGGGAGAATGTCCTTTTTGCAAGTCAATAATCGGTTTGTATGATAATTTCTAATGACTTTTTTAAAATTTCCACATCTCGATCCGATAAATGGTCGAAAACTTTTTCATTCAGTTCGATTGTCGCAGCTTCGATTCCACTTCTCAATTCTTCAGCTTTTTGAGTAGGTACAACCAATACGTTTCTACGATTATCAGGGTCAATCGAACGCTCGACGAGTCCTGCCTTTTGCATTTTATCGAGTATTCCTGAAATTGTCGGAGCCTCTAAATATAACTTTTCTGCAATCTGTTTCGGGGAAAGTTGTCCTTCCCTCCATAAACAATTCAATACCCCATATTGAGCTGGAGTCACTTCATATTCTTCTAGTAGCTTGCTGAAATATTTAAAAACCTTATTCTGGCTTGCGCTTAGTAAAAAGTTAATACAATCTTTCAATTCCATATCGTTCTCCCCTTATCTTGACACTACTTATCATATCATGTTAAATTTCGTGGTGAAACAGTTTTGGTACAAAACAATTTGATATGCGAATCTAGGTTTGACAGCTAGAAATCAACTTCATGATGAAACGTAATGCAAAATGAGGAGGACAACAAAAAATGAGTAATGAAAAACAATTTTCAAATTGCCATGTAAAAGTCGAAAATCACGTAGCCTATCTTTTCGTCAATAATCCACCAGCAAACGTAATCAGTTCAGAGACGGTTAGTGGATTATCAGCTTGCGTTGATTATGTCGCGAATGATTCAGAGATCAAGGCAGTCGTGATTACAGGGGAAGGAAAATTCTTCATTGCGGGTGCTGATATCAAAGAGTTTGTATCAGCGTTCGATAGTGAAGATAAAGGAAAATTACTATCTGTAGAAGCACAAGCTGTCTTAAACAAGATCGAACAATTAAACAAACCTGTCATTGCTGCGATTAATGGAGCTTGCTTAGGTGGAGGTTTGGAGCTTGCAATGAGTTGTCACATGCGGATTGCTGCAGACGAAGCCAAACTTGGACAACCTGAACTGAACTTAGGATTAATACCGGGCTTTGGAGGAACACAGCGGTTGGCACGGCTCACAAATAAATCGAAGGCTCTTGAAATGATTTTGACTAGTAAAGTCATTGGTGGGAAAGAAGCGGAATCGATTGGCTTAGTCAACAAATCAGTGCCCCTTGTCGAGTTGATGGATGAAGCGAAACAACTTGCCGAAGCCATTGCGCTTAAAAAGAGTCGATTATCGATTGCGGCAACGATGGAAGCGGTAAATAAAGGGTTGGAAACAACATTAGACGAAGGTCTCGCAATTGAAGCGGACCTCTGGGCGAAGTTATTTACAACGGAAGACATGAAAGAAGGAGTCAATGCTTTTATCGAAAAACGTGAGGCAGAATTCCAAGATAAATAATGATTGGATCATTTCAACCTGTTTTCAGCAAGTTTATGTTGTGTAGTAGTCATATTACCTATACTCAAGGCGGTGATCGATAGTGGATACTCGAGAAAGTGTCGTCACAGAAGTTCAAAATGGGATTGGATGGATCAAGCTGAATCGCCCCCGTGCGTTAAACTCTTTAAATGTTGACATGGTAGATACGATGAATGAACTGTTAAAGCAATGGAAGTCAGATGACCGTGTGTCATTGATATGCATCTATGGAGAAGGCGAAAAGGGTTTTTGTGCAGGTGGGGATATGCGAACCTTATACGATTTAAAAGAAAAAGGTAATGAAGCGTACGCCAATCAGTTCTTTTCGCTTGAGTACGGATTAGACAATGCAATTCATCATTATCCAAAACCAGTCGTCGTATTGATGGATGGCGTAGTTATGGGAGGTGGCGTTGGCCTCTCCATTGGTGCCTCACATCGGATTGTCACCGAGTCATCAAAGTGGGCAATGCCTGAAATGAACATCGGTTTTTTCCCTGATGTCGGGGCAAGTTATTTTTTGAATCGAATGCCTGGTTTGGTTGGTACTTACGTCGCGCTAACCGCTAGTGTCATACATGCAACCGATGTACTTTACGTTGGAGCGGCTGACTATTATATGGAGAGCAAAGATTGGCCGAGATTAAAAGAAAGCATGATGGAAAAACATTGGACGCCAAATGCAGTTGAAACAGAACTCGATCAACTATTGGAGTCATTTCGAAGCCCTGTTTCTCTTCCTTCGTCAATATCATCGATACAAGACAAAATTGATCATCACTTTCGGTTTGAAACGATTGAAGAAATCATTTCATCACTCCAGGTATCTGCAAATCAAGGTGATGAATGGGAAGGAATCACGATGAGGACACTTCTATCTAAATCACCGACGTCACTAAAAGTAACCCTTCGTCAAATTCAGAAAGGGAAGGGGCTATCTCTTCAAGCTTGTTTTGATATGGAACAAAACCTCGCATTGAATTTTATGAAATGTCATGATTTCTATGAAGGGGTTCGTTCAGTTCTAGTTGATAAAGATCGTTCTCCCAAATGGAGTCCTACTACACTTGACGAAGTGACAGAACAGCAAGTTGAATCTTTTTTCAAAACGGTATAGCTCAGGGTCGTTGACGCGTAATGACAGAACTAGACCCGCCCTTCACGAGAGGGCGGGTCTTTCGTCTGATTTGAATAATTCAGTTCCAAATTCTTCATACGCCTGTTCGTATCGACGTAAGGAAGATTCTTTATGCATACACGTAAGGTTCATCCGCTCGATTGGAGTCATGTCGGTCGCATATGTCTTTAATACATGAGCGTTCCGTAGCATTGACGGGGTGACCGAACGCGCGAGTCTGCTCCGTTCGTTCAGCTGCCGCATCATCTTCGTGATCATGACGATCGTCAATTGCTTCGGTTGATTTTTCGCATACACCCAGCGGAACGTCATCCGTGCGAAATCGAATGAGACGAAGACCGGGTCTTCCGAGTACCAACGTGGTCGTACTGGTGTAGGGATATCAGCCAAATAATTCATGAGTAACGATTGGTCTTCCTGTGACAGTTTCAAGGTGAACTGATTTCCAAGACGGTCATACACGTCAAAGGTGTGGTCGGCCAGATGCAGGTCGCTCATTCGCAAACGAATGATGTGATGGACGCGCAAGCCGTATTTATAGAAGAGCGTCACGATCAGTTCATTCCGATTGACGAGATAGGGATGGGCTTGCAACTGATTCTCGCTCAATCCTCTCGTCGAACGAATCGTATGAACGAGTCGGTCAAATTCAGACTCGAGCGCGATCTGGTCGACGGACAACGTATGTGCCGGTTGCGAGTAGGCTAGCATTTTTTTTCGTAATGGATTTAAAAAGTGGGTCAGGCTATTGATGACCGTGACGATTCGGGCGACGGTCGCCTGTTGATAATGCTTTTCTTCGATTAGAAAATCATTCACGAACGTTTTCCATGATTCGATTGGAACGTCTAACCAGTCCGTCGGTTCGTTCAATTCGACATTGTGGTCGTGAAAGTACTTGTGCACATCAATCAAGTCGTAGCGATAGCGTTTAAGCGTCGAGGGTTGACGGCCGCTTGCTCCGAGATGATACAAGTATGTTTCGATAAATTCGGGGAGCGGATAGTCTTTTCTACGTTTCGTCATGGTCGAGCCTCCTTCTTCCTTTATCCTACCACAAACGGACGTTCTCTATACGCTGATTCGTGGTAAGATGAAAGGTGAGACTTTATGGAATGAGGGATTACATGATAGAACGTGAAAAAGTTGTCATCGTCGGCTGTCAGTTACCGAATGTCGATGATTGGACATATGAACAGTCGATGGGCGAGCTCGTCGAACTCGTGGATACGGCGCAAGGTGAAGTCGTCGCTCGGCTCGACCAAAAACGTCAACAAGTCGACCGTCGTACCTTTATCGGGAAAGGGAAAATTGAGGAGCTCGCGATGCTCGTCGAACAGTTCGAGCCGGATTTGTTAATCTTCAACGCCGAGTTGACACCGGCGCAGTCGAAGAACATTCGCATCGCCTTGAACGACCCGGATGAGATGAAGCTGATCGATCGCACGCAGCTCATCTTAGACATCTTTGCGAGCCGTGCGCAATCGCGCGAAGGGAAATTGCAGGTCGAACTCGCGCAGATGAACTATTTACTACCACGTCTCATCGGACAAGGGACACAGTTATCGCGACTCGGTGGTGGAATCGGGACACGTGGACCGGGTGAGACAAAACTTGAGTCGGACCGTCGCCACATCAAGCGTCGTATCGATGAGATTACGAAACAACTCGAAGGAACGGTCGCACACCGGGATCGCTACCGGGAACGTCGGAAAGAAAATCGCGTATTCCAGGTCGCGCTCGTCGGGTATACGAATGCCGGGAAATCGACAATCTTTAACCGATTGACGGATGCAGATACGTATGAACAGGATGAGTTGTTCGCAACACTTGACCCCTTGACGCGTGAACTCGAACTTCCACGCGGTGGGAAAGTGCTGATCACAGATACGGTCGGATTTATCCGTGATTTACCGACGAAACTCGTTGCCGCCTTCCGTTCTACTTTGGAAGAAGTGGTCGGTGCCGATTTGATCCTTCATGTCATCGATGCGTCGAACCCACATTATTTGAACCAAATCGATACGACGAATGCCGTATTGGAAGAACTCGGTGCGAGTGAGGTCCCACAACTCGAGGTATATAATAAGAAAGACCGTCTTACGGAAGACTTCGTCGGTGGACCCCTGTTGATCTCGGCAATTGCACCAGAAGATATCGAACAGTTGATTGGTGCACTCGAAGATAAAATCTCGGACATTTTGACAAAAGTCCACGTCGTCTTACCGGTGACGGCTTTTGAACATTATCACCCGGCGAAAGAGGCGATGTATCGTCTTGAGGAGAGTTTCTTAGATGACGGCTCGGTCGAGTTGATCGGTTATATGAGAGAAGACACGCGTCTATATGCGACGCTAAAACAATTTGAGGTGTAAGTATGTGGCAAGAAAAGATTGAACATTATGATGCACTCGCGCCGTATGTGAAAAAGGCCGAGGAGCGAGTGAAACCATTTTTTGAAAAGATTGAGGAGACGGCTGAGTTCAACCAGTATCGTGTTCTCGAATCGTTTAAAAAGCACAAAGTATCGGATTTTCATTTTAATCCGACGACGGGGTATGGATATGATGATCTCGGTCGTGACACGCTCGAGTCGATTTATGCAGACGTGTTCGGAGCAGAGCTCGCATTATGCCGACCGCAAATCATCTCGGGTACCCACGCAATTGGGATTGCCTTGTTCGGTGTCCTGTTACCGGGTGACGAATTACTGTATATCACAGGTAAACCTTACGACACGCTCGAGGAAATCGTCGGTATCCGTGGAGACGGTCGTGGTTCATTAAAAGAACTTGGTGTCCATTACGATACCGTCGAATTAAAAGAGGATCGTGAAATCGACATCGACCTCGTTCTTGAACGGATTCGTCCGGAGACGAAACTCGTCGGGATTCAGCGTTCGAAAGGATATGCGAATCGTCGCAGTATTCCTGTCGGAGAGATCAAAGTCGCGATCGAACGGATCAAAGCGGCGCATCCGCACGTATATGTGTTCGTTGACAACTGTTACGGAGAGTTCGTCGAGACGATCGAGCCGACGCATGTCGGGGCAGATTTGATGGCGGGTTCTCTCATCAAAAACCCAGGTGGCGGATTGGCGAAAACGGGTGGTTATATTGCCGGAACAAAAGAATTGATTGAACGTTGTTCTTTCCGGATGACAACACCAGGTATCGGTAGTGAGGCAGGTCCTTCACTCTATTCGCTTCAGGAGATGTATCAAGGTTTCTATATGGCCCCTCACACTGTGGCGCAGGCGCTCAAAGGAGCCCACTTGACAGCTAGTCTCCTGTCTTTGATTGGATTTGAGACAGACCCGCACTATACGACTCCTCGAACGGACTTGATTCAATCGGTGACGTTCCGCGACCGCGAGAAGATGATTGCATTTTGTCAAAGCATCCAAATGGCATCGCCGGTAAACGCACATGCGTTACCCGTCCCGGCCTACATGCCGGGATACGAAGACGATGTCATCATGGCGGCTGGAACGTTCATTCAAGGTTCGTCGATCGAGCTATCAGCGGATGGCCCGCTTCGGGCACCTTATACAGCGTACGTTCAAGGTGGTCTGACGTATGCTCACGTAAAAGTCGCTCTCATGTTGGCGTTGAGCCAATTACACGACAAAGGATTGGTCGAATTCAACGATCAAAATCAACACACGCATTTGTAACCATTCTGTCATGTTAACTTTCTTAACATCTATTGACAGGATTGTTGTCATGTATTATTCTCACATTGTGAGACAGAAAAGGAGGGGTAAGGATGGCTGATCAATTTCGTCGCTCCAACCCGTTGTTTCCGATTGGAATCGTCCAAGATCTGACGCAACTGACTGGTAGACAGATTCGGTATTATGAAGAACAGGGTCTGATTTCGCCTAGTCGGACGGAATCGAAACGACGGCTTTATTCCTTTAATGATGTCGAACGTCTACTCGCAATCAAGGATTACATTGACCAAGGCTTTAATTTGGCGGCAATTCGCCACATGTTAGAGCAAGAAGGTGAGAAGGAAGCGGAAACAACTGCTCCGACCGCACCGGTCAATGAAGCACCAAAGGTTTCGGAAAAAGAGTTACATCATTTATTGAAAACACAGCTTCAAGAAGCCGGCCGTTTCAATAAGACGTCGCTCATTCAAGGTGAGCTTTCGCGTTTTTATCGATAACGACGCACACATCAACCATTACACAATGTGAGAGGGGACATTTTACCATGGCCAGAAAAACGTTCACAAAAGAAGACATTAAACGCATCGCACAAGAGGAAGACGTACGCTTTATTCGTCTTCAATTCACGGACATCCTCGGAACAATCAAAAACGTCGAGGTGCCGATCAGCCAATTGGACAAAGCACTTGATAACAAGATGATGTTTGACGGATCGTCAATCGAAGGATTCGTCCGCATCGAGGAATCAGACATGTACTTATATCCAGACCTCAACACATGGGTTGTCTTCCCGTGGACAGATGGCAGCGGAAAAGTCGCTCGCTTAATTTGTGATATTTATAATCCAGACGGTACACCGTTCAGCGGTGACCCACGCGGTACACTCAAACGTAACCTTGAGAAAATGCAAAAACTCGGTTTCTCAGCGTTCAACGTTGGACCAGAGCCAGAGTTCTTCTTGTTCAAGAAAGACGCATCAGGCCGTCCGACACTTGAGCTCAACGACCAAGGTGGATACTTCGACTTGGCACCAGTTGACCTCGGTGAGAACTGCCGTAAAGAAATCGTGATCGAACTTGAAAACATGGGCTTTGAAATCGAAGCATCACACCACGAAGTTGCACCAGGACAACATGAAATCGACTTCAAATACGCGGATGCTGTCACAACGGCAGATAACATCCAAACGTTCAAGCTCGTCGTTAAGACGATTGCTGCGAAGTATGGTCTTCACGCGACATTCATGCCGAAGCCACTCTTTGGTGTAAACGGTTCAGGAATGCACGCGAACATGTCACTCTTCAAAGGCGACACGAACGTCTTCTACGATCCAAATGGCGACATGGAACTTTCAGACACAGCTCGCGCATTCACAGCTGGTATTTTGGAGCACGCTCGTGCGTTCACGGCAGTATGTAACCCGACTGTGAACTCTTACAAGCGTCTCGTACCAGGCTACGAAGCACCTTGCTACGTTGCATGGAGCGCACGTAACCGTTCACCGCTCGTACGTGTTCCAGCAGCACGTGGTCTCTCGACTCGTATCGAAGTACGTTCGGTTGACCCAGCGGCTAACCCGTACCTTGCACTTGCTGCCCTCTTGGCTTCAGGTCTTGACGGAATCGAAAAAGATTTGAACGCACCAAAACCAATCGACAGCAACATCTACGTGATGGACAAGCCAGAGCGTGTAGCGAACGGAATCGACGATCTCCCAGCAACACTCTTTGATGCACTCGAAGTCCTTCGTGCGGATAAAGTCGTGATGGATTCACTCGGTGAGCACATCGGCGAACATTTCCTCGAATTGAAAGAAATCGAGTGGGATATGTTCCGTATGCAAGTAACGGAGTGGGAGCGCGATCAGTACATGACGCTCTACTAATAATAGAAGTATGCAAAAGAGCAATGGATGTCCTTCTTCAGAAGGATCGTTCATTGCTCTTTTTGTTGTGCTTCAGATGAAGCAGATATATATAAAGGACCACCTTCCGTGATCAGTCGGAAGGTGGTCCTTTCGTCGGTCAAAATGCTTTTTTTATAAATGTCGATGTATAGTCGAGTGCCGTATGCAATGTCGTCGCGAATACGAGTCCTAGAAAGAACGGCATGCCGTGAACGTCCACCCATGACCGAATCTCCGCCTCATATGCCGTAAAAGGTAATAGCAGGATGAGCGGAAAGCCGATGTATGCAATCCTAATCACATCACTCAGACCAGGTAAATGCGAGAAGAGCGAGCGGTGCGGCATGAGCTTCACATAAGGTAGCCATATCAATTTAAGTGGACCCCATCGATAATAGGCATCTGATTTTAAATCGAGGTCCGGGGAGAGCCAGAGTGTGCCGATAATCGCACCGATGATCAATGCGAACGGAACATCGATTTCAAGAAAAGGCGTGGCAACCGCAAGTGCTCCGGTTGCCACGAGATTCGTTCGAGTATGTGTCTTGCCACTAGCCATTAGTGAATCGTCCGGTATACACCGATAACCTTCCCTAAAATCGAAACATTGTCAAAATACATCGCTTCTAACTCATCATTTTCCGGTTGGAGACGAACTTTTGAAGCTTCTTTATAGATTCGTTTCACCGTCGCCTCACCCTCATCGGTCATGGCGACGACAATCTCTCCATTGTCGGCCGTGCTCTGCTGGCGGACGAGCACGCGGTCTCCGTCCAAAATCCCAGCGTTAATCATCGAATCCCCAGAAACCGACAACATGTATACATTATCTGAACCAACGATATGTGCCGGGAGCGGGAAGTGTTCTTCCACGTTCTCGATGGCGGTAATCGGTGTCCCGGCGGTAACTTTCCCGATAACCGGTACGTACATGACGGACTCTTGTTCTTCCATTGTCGGCATATCTTCAGTCAAAATCTCAATCGCGCGAGGCTTCGTCTTGTCTCGACGAATCAACCCGCGTTTTTCTAGACGATCTAGGTGACCGTGTACGGTCGAACTAGAAGCAAGGCCGACGGCTTCTCCAATTTCACGAACAGAAGGTGGATATCCCTTTGCTCGAACTTCATCTTTGATGAAATCAAGAATCTGTTGTTGTCGCGCTGACATTTTTTTCATTATGTTCACCTCGATGTAATCGAATAACCTGCAAACGCATCCTATTCTTTATGTGTCTAGTGTAACACAAGAACACATGAGCGTACAAACATTCGTTCGTTATTTTCTGTTGACCGAACACGGGTTCTTGTTTTATGATGAGAACAGATAAACGAACAAACGTTCTAACGAACATATATTCTTATACAGGAGGCAATGCAATTATGAAAGATACACTCAACGGAATCATTTTAGTCGGAATGCTCTTGGTCGGGATGTTCGCTTTTTATTTGGCAGGAGAGATGCGGGGGGAACCGGCAGCGGTTGAACCAGTCGTCACATCGGAACGCACGATTGAAGAAGAGGTCGCGTATGTCCAGGCAGAATCACTCGAAGCACAGATCATGGCGGAGCGAGAAGAGCATAACGAACGTAAAACAAAATGGTATGCCGCTGAGTGATCGTTCATCATTGCGTACCGTTCTCGAACTGTGTATCGTAAGGAATGAATGCGATGAAAGGGAGTGATGCGATGCGAGTCGTCGTCTATTGTCGGGTATCGACGAACAAGTCCACCCAAGAGACATCACTCAGTCGGCAAGTCGATGAATTACAGCAATTGGCTTCGCAACTAGGGGCAGAAGTCATAGATATCATCACGGAACAAGAAAGTGGGTACGAGGTGAATCGAAAGGGTTTGCTTGATTTACTTGACCACGTGTCGACGTCTGATTTGGACGCCGTGCTTGTCACGGACGACAGTCGCTTGGGGCGAGGAAATGCCAAGATTGCCATCTTGCACACATTAATGAAACACGACGTTCGGTTGTTGACGATGCAATCGACATCGGACTACGTCGTTTCCGATGCCGAGAAGATGGTGTTGGAGATTGTCAGTGTCGTTGAAGAATATCAGCGGAAAATTCACAACGCTAAAATTTCTCGTGGGATGCGTCGTGCCGTCGCCAACGGATTCAATCCGCAACGGAACATTCAGAACAACGATCAAGGTGGGCGACATCGAATCGAAGTACCAATTGAAGAGATCATTCAACTGCGCGAACGTGGGTTGACGTTTGCCGAGATTGCGGCAACGCTCCGTGGATTCGGGTATGAAGTGTCGAAAGCGACCGTGAATCGACGGTATCTCGAGCACCAGTCAGTTGCTGAAACTTGATTCTTCCTCTCTGATTTTGTAAAGTATAAGAACAAATTCACTAGAGAGGGGGCGAGTCAGATGTTAGCACCAGGACAATTGGAGCGAATCAATTTCCTCGCCAACAAAGCGAAGACAGAAGGACTGTCTCAAGATGAAATGAACGAGCAACAAAACCTACGCCAAGAATATTTGAAGGCGTTCCGTCAATCGTTCAAGTCGCAAATGATGGGCATGAAAGTCGTGGATCCAGATGGCAACGACGTCACGCCTGAGAAATTGAAAGAAGATCAAAAACGCTATCGTGGCGAGTGATGCTGAATGCACATCCTATTTCGTATAGGATGTGCATTTTTGTTATACACGAACGCTCATCAGACGAACGGATTTCGGTTCATTTCATGCAATTGAAGGAAACGATTTCAATGAATGTGTTATACTAATTAATTAGTTGTGACACACGAATGAGTGTGATAAAATATGACGGGTAGAAAACCTTCTTAACACAGAGAGGATGAAATTAGTGGAAACAACTACTAAAGAATTATTAGCGATTAACTCGATCCGGACGCTCTCAATTGATGCGGTCCAAAAAGCGAACTCTGGTCACCCAGGGATGCCGATGGGTGCTGCACCTATGGCGTTTACACTTTGGACAGACAAAATGCGTCATAACCCGAAAAACCCGAACTGGTTCAACCGTGACCGTTTCGTACTTTCGGCAGGCCACGGATCGATGCTCTTGTATTCGCTCCTTCACTTGTCTGGATATGATTTGTCGATGGACGACCTTAAATCATTCCGTCAAATGGACTCGAAGACTCCTGGTCACCCAGAGTACCGTCATACGGCTGGTGTAGATGCGACGACGGGACCGCTTGGACAAGGGATTGCGATGGCTGTCGGGATGGCCATGGCAGAGAAGCATTTAGAAGCGACTTACAACCGCGACGAGTTCAACGTCGTTGACCACTACACGTTCGGGATTTGCGGAGATGGAGATTTGATGGAAGGTGTTTCAGCGGAAGCAGCATCACTCGCTGGTCACTTGAAGCTCGGTAAACTTGTCGTGCTTTACGATTCAAATGATATCTCGCTCGATGGCGATCTTCACAAGTCGTTCTCTGAAAGCGTAGAAGACCGTTTCAACGCATACGGATGGCAAGTCATTCGTGTTGAAGACGGAACAGATATCGATTCAATCGCAAAAGCAATCGACGCAGCGAAAGCTGAGACGTCAAAACCAACATTGATTGAAGTGAAAACGGTCATCGGATTCGGTTCACCGAACAAGTCAGGGAAATCAGCCTCACACGGTGCACCACTCGGAGACGCTGAAATCGAATTGACGAAACAGTTCTATAAATGGGAAGGCGAATCGTTCTACGTGCCGAACGAAGTATACGACTTGTTCAACGAGAAAGTTGTCGAGCCTGGCGCAAAATACGAGTCAGACTGGAACGAACTCGTAGAAGCATATAAATCGGCACACCCAGAACTCGGTGCACAGTTCGAGCGTGCGATGAACAACGAACTTCCTGAAGGTTGGGACAGTGAGTTGCCGACATTCGAAATCGGTTCGAAAAAAGCAACACGTCAAACGAGCGGTGAAGTGTTGAACGCAATCGCAAAAGCAGTACCGACACTCTTCGGTGGATCGGCTGACCTTGCCGGTTCAAACAACTCGATGATTAAGGGTGCAGTGGACTTCGATGAAGATCCAGCTGGACGTAACATCTGGTTCGGTGTTCGTGAGTTCGCAATGGCGGCAGCTGTAAACGGAATGGCACTTCACGGTGGCGTACTTCCTTACGGTGCGACATTCTTCGTCTTCTCGGATTACCTTCGCCCGGCAGTCCGTCTTGCTGCACTCATGGGACTCCCATCGACGTTCATCTTGACGCACGACTCAATCGCAGTCGGTGAAGATGGTCCGACACACGAGCCGGTTGAACACTTGATGAGCTTCCGTGCGATGCCAAACCTCTCTGTTCTTCGCCCGGCAGACGGTAAAGAAACGATTGCTGCTTGGAAACAAGCTGTGACATCGAAAACGACACCGTCACTTCTTGTCTTGACTCGTCAAGCGTTGCCTGAGCTTGAAGGCACATCGATTGAAACGGCAGGAAAAGGAGCATATGTCGTTGCAGGAGAATCGAAAGATGCAGACGTCCTCTTACTCGGAACAGGTTCGGAAGTACACGTCCTCGTCGAAGCGCGTGAACAGCTCGCGTCAGAAGGTGTGAATGCGGCAGTTGTTTCAATGCCATCATGGGAACTCTTTGAAGCTCAATCTGCTGAATATAAAGAATCTGTCCTTCCATCTTCAATCACGAAGCGTGTATCACTTGAAGCGGGTGCGACACTTGGATGGTACAAATATGTAGGATTCGGTGGAAAAGTACTCGGAATCGACAAGTTCGGGGCATCTGCACCTGGAGACCTTCTTATGAAGGAATACGGGATGTCAGTCGACAACGTCGTCAATGCAGTGAAATCACTTTAATCGAATGCTAGAATGTTGTGGCGGCCGCTCATTTGGCCGTCACTTTTTTTCTGCACGACTAGCGAAGTTGTTCAATTTAGTGTATAGTAAAAAACGATGTTTCATATGGTAGAGGAGGTAAAGCCTTGAGTACATTATTCTGGATTCTTCTTGTCGTGGCAGCACTCATCGGGGGTATCGCGATCGGATTCTTCATCGCGCGTAAATACATGATGAACTACCTTGAACAGAACCCGCCAATCAATGAAGATATGATTCGTACGTTGATGATGCAAATGGGTCAAAAGCCATCACAGAAGAAAGTCAACCAAGTGATGCGCGCCATGAACGTGCAGATGAAAAACGAAAAGAAATCATAATCAGTCATGAAAGCACTTCGGTCTCCGAAGTGCTTTTTTGCTTCCTCTTTTTGTTAGACAATCGAACAAACTTTCGCTACGATTAATGAATAATCTTCATGTAAAGACAAAGGGGGCGTTTCACATTCGTGTATTTAAACAATTATCTTGGTTTTTACGTCTCGAGTGGAGGACGTATGCACTTGGCATCGTCTTACTCGTATTCGTGGCGGGATTAGAATTAATTCCACCGCGCATCATCGGTCGGATCGTAGATGAGATCAACCGTGGTTCACTTTCGTCGAACACGCTTTGGATGTTACTAGGCGGTCTGGCTGCCGTCGGAATCGGAAATTATGTTGCCCGCTTCTTTTGGCGCTATTTTATCTTCGGCGCTTCAATTCGACTAGGGAGAATGCTTCGAAGCCAACTGTATCGGCACTTTACAGATCTTGATCAACGATTTTACAAAAAGTCACGTGTCGGCGACCTGATGGCTCACGCAACAAATGATGTACAAGCCGTATCCATGACGGCAGGGGCAGGGATTTTAACACTTGTCGATAGCGTGACACTTGGAACGTTCGTCATCATCACGATGATTACAACAATCAGTTGGAAGCTCACGCTCGTCGCTTTGCTCCCACTCCCGATCATGGTCGCTCTGACAACGCGATATGGGAAGATGTTACATAGCCGATTTGGGGTCGCCCAAGCGGCATTTTCAGAATTGAATGACAAAGTACAGGAAAGTGTGAGTGGGGTTCGTGTCTTGAAGTCGACCGGGGAAGTCGAACGAGACGTAGACTCGTTCGAGAACTTATCGAGTGAGGTCATGGCAAAAAACGTACGGGTTGCCAAAATCGATGCCCTGTATGATCCAACTATCTTTGGTATTGTCGGTTTGTCGTATATCCTCTCAGTTGGCTATGGGGCGGTCTTGATTGAACAAGGTGAATTGACAATCGGACAAATTGTAAGCTTCACTGCCTATTTGGCACTTTTGACATGGCCGATGTTAGCTTTTGGATGGCTCTTCAACATTGTCGAGCGTGGACGGGCGTCGTACGACCGGATTGAACGAATGATCGCCGTCAAACCAGAGATTCAAGATGACCGGATGGCCGCGACGACACTTGCACACTCAGAGGTGGAAGTCGATGTGCGAAACTTTGCGTATGACGATACCGTTGTACTCCATGATGTCCATTTTCGGATTGAGCGTGGGAAGACAATCGGGATTGTTGGAAGGACAGGTGCAGGTAAGACGACGATTGTCCGTCTGTTGACCCGTGAGTATGACGTAAAAGATGGAAAGATTAAAATCGGAGGCATCAATATCCGCCAAGTGAAAAAATCACTGTTAATGGACAAAATTGCGGTCGTGCCACAAGACCATTTCTTATTCTCGGATTCGATTGCGAACAACATCGCTTTCGGAAGACCTGAGGCGAGCATGGAGGAAATCATCGAGGCGGCCAAAGTCGCTGAGGTGCATGAAGATATCGTCCGTCTCCCGGAAGGGTATGCGACACTCGTTGGGGAACGTGGAGTGACCTTGTCAGGTGGACAGAAACAACGTATATCCATTGCGCGTGCGCTCATGACTGAAGCGGATGTCTTAATCTTAGATGATGCGCTATCTGCCGTAGATGCGAAGACGGAAGAGTCCATCATCGAACACTTCCGTGTCGGAAATCCTGATCAAGCTCGTGTCATCGTTGCGCATCGCCTCTCTGCCGTAGAACACGCGGATGAGGTCCTTGTGATCGAAGATGGGAAAATCGTACAGAGGGGGCGTCACGACGAATTGCTTCGAGAAGCAGGTTGGTATCGTGAAACGTATGATCGCCAACAACTTGAAGCGATTGTAGAAGGGGGTGGATATGATGAAGCATGATGTTCAAGAATGGGAAGTCATCAAACGGTTACTCAGCTATGCGAAGCGTTACGGAAAGTCACTCAGTGTCGCCTTCGTTTTTCTATTAATTGCGACAGGTGCTAAGTTGGCTGGTCCTTTTTTAATCAAAGTATTCATCGATGAATTTGTCACTCCCGGTGTCTACCCGACGAACTGGGTCATTGCACTCTTCACGGTCTATATGGTTCTTCACTTATCGGCGATCCTATTTGACTATCTGCAATCCATCTCATTCCAGAAGATTGCATTGAAGATTGTTCAAAACATACGAATGGATATTTTCCGCCACGTCATGGGGATGCGGCTCGCTTATTTTGATCGAACACCAGCGGGCGTCCTCGTATCAAGAATCACCAATGATACGGAGGCAGTAAAAGAACTGTACGTCGGAGTGATGAGTACGTTCGTGCAGTCGGCTGTTCAATTGATTGGGACGTATATTTTCCTATACATATTAGAACCGCCGCTTGCGACGATGGGACTCGTCTTATTGCCGCTCTTCTGGCTCATCATTTGGGCATATCGTCGTTTCTCAACGAAATATTTCGCGCAAGTGAGAGACCTGTTGTCACAGCTAAACGCCCAGTTGAACGAATCAATCAACGGCATGGGGATTATCCAACAGTTTCGTCAAGAAGAGCGGCTCATTCGTCAGTTTGAAGAGACGAATGAGGCGCACCAAGAGGCACGATATCGTAACTTAAAGCTCGACAGCATGTTGCTACGACCAATCATCGAACTCCTTCTTGCTTTCTCAATCATTGGGTTGCTTGGATATTACGGGGTGCTCTCAATGAGTGAACAAGTTCAGGTCGGGGTCGTCTACGCGTTCATCAGTTACATTGAACGGATCTTCCGACCTGTCCTCGATATTATGCAGCGATTGAGTGAGTTCCAACAAGCCGTCGTCTCGGCGGACCGGGTCTTTAAAATCTTAGATACGGATGAACCCGCTCCAGGGAAACAGATGCCGGGCGAGGCAAAGGTTACAGAAGGAGAAGTGCGATTCGAGGATGTGACATTTAGCTACGACGGAGAAGTCGACGTATTGAAACAGATTTCATTCGTTGCAAAACCTGGTGAGACGGTCGCGCTCGTTGGACACACCGGAAGTGGGAAAAGTTCAATCATCAACCTTTTGACCCGCTTTTATCCGTATGGAACTGGTCGAATCACGATTGATGGACAGCCGCTCGAGCAATTTGAAGAGCAAGAACTTCGTCAACAGGTCGGACTCGTATTGCAGGATCCCTTTTTATTCACCGGGACGATTGAAGAAAATCTGAAACTATTCAATCCAAACATCGATTCAGAACGTGCTCGTGAAGCTGCCGAGTTCGTCCAGGCACACACGTTCATTGAGAAGTTAGATGCGGGGTATGGACACGTCGTCGGAGAGCGTGGCGCGACATTTTCGAGCGGCGAACGGCAATTGCTCGCATTTGCCCGGACTGTTGCCCGTAATCCAAAAGTACTCATTCTTGATGAGGCAACGAGTTCAATCGATACAGAAACGGAAGAACGTGTACAGATCGCGCTCGACCGCATGCGCCGTGGCCGTACTACGATTGCAATCGCTCACCGGCTATCAACGATTCAAGATGCTGACTTGATTCTGGTGTTGCACCGTGGAGAAATCGTGGAGCGTGGCAATCATCAACAATTATTAAAACAAAATGGTCTATACAAAAAAATGTACGAATTGCAGTCGGGGCAACGTCTGATGTCTTGAATTGGAAAGGATACCTATTGGGGTGTCCTTTTTCCATGGAAAAAAAGCTCGTCACCATAAGTGACGAGCCATCAAGGTTAATTCGAATGCTGATCTTTTTTATGCTTTGATAGGACGTGACGTGTAATGAGAGAGTCAAGCTCTTGACTGACCAAAATAACTTCTGGTGAGGTCCAAGTGTGTGTTGACGCGATTTTATACAGTTCATCACGTTTCTGTTCAATGGCCTGGTGTAGTGTATCTGCTGCGGTGACTGCCACGTTCGTTCCCCCATCATGTAAATTAGAATTTTGCGAACTAGAATATCCAAATCTTAGCACCTACGTTTACAGATGACAAGTTTCATTTCCATTTCAAAAATTACAAAATGATGTTTCATTTCGAAAGAAAAGATTCGAGCAATTTAAATAGGTTTTCGCTATAATGGTCGTGAAAGGTGGAAATCGTCATGGAAGTCACATTATGGCTCGCATTTGGGGCGGGCGTCTTATCGTTTTTGTCACCATGTACGCTCCCGTTATATCCGGTGTTTCTCTCGTATATTACAGGGGTTTCCGTATCTGAATTAAAAAATGAAGGATTGAAACAGCGTACAGCTTGGTTCCACACGTTTTCGTTCTTGTTCGGCTTTTCAATCGTTTTCCTCGTGCTCGGATTATCGACCTCGTTAATTGCTGATGTATTCATCCAATATAAAGATAGTTTGCGGATGTTTGGCGCCATTTTAATTTTCGTGTTCGGCGTCTTTTTGGCAGGTCTATGGCAACCTCAGTTTATGATGCGCGAGAAGAAAATGGATATCGGCGAACGGAAGAGTGGATATTTTGGGACCGTATTAATCGGAATTGGCTTTGCTGCGGGATGGACACCGTGTACGGGTCCAATTTTAGCTGGTGTGATTGCACTTGCCGCGACTAACCCGAGTCAAGGTCTCGGCTACATGTTGGCGTATGTCATCGGTTTCGCGATTCCGTTTTTAGTGATGGTCGCGTTTGTTGGCAAAATCAAGTACTTAGCACGAAACAGTGCGAAAGTTGCAAAAGTCGGAGGCTATTTGATGATGGCATTCGGCGTATTATTATATTTTGACGGAATGAACCGGTTCGCTGCTTGGATGAGCGAGCTTGTCGGATTCACCGGATTTTAAGGGGTTGACCGAGATGTCAATGTTATGGGGGTCGACTCTCATTGCATTATTGATGGGGATCGTGGCGAGTTTCGTTCGTGTGAAAGCATCAGCGAAACCGACAAATGCAAAAAAAATCTTAATTCCACCACTTGCCATGACGACCGGGATGATTCAATTTTTGATTCCTGCATTTCGTTTGTCATGGTTCGAAGTGCTTGAGGCGTTAGCGGTAGGACTAATCTTTAGTCTGTTCCTCATCAAAACGTCAAACTTTGAAAAGCGGGATGGAGAAGTGTATCTGTCACGCTCGAAAGCATTTTTTATCGTCGTATTCGCGCTACTCGCGATTCGTACAGCGATGAAAGTTTGGGTCGGGCATGAAGTCGATATCTTCTCTACAGGTGGGTTGTTCTACTTGATTGCCTGGGGGATGATCGTCCCTTGGCGGATTGCGATGTATCAAAAATATAAACGGATTGCGATCATGTAAAAATGGAGCGGCTCATGGCCACTCCATTTTTATTTACGATTCTTTTGTGACGGCCACTTCCGTCTCCGCATCGATTCCTGTGTTTGCTTTGACGAGAATACGTTCGTAGTTTCCTGCAACTTCATCGGACTTCGTGACGAGCGTACCGATGATGGCTGCAATGAACCCGAGTGGAATCGAGACGATTCCTGGGTTCGAGAGTGGGAAGAGCGCTTCTCCAATGAAAATGGCTGAGCCGTCTGGTGCCCAAAGGTTCGGACTAAGTGCGACCAAGATTAAAGAAGAGAACAACCCGACGACCATTCCCCAGATTGCTCCACCAGTATTGAACCGTCTCCAGAAGATCGTGAAGAGAATGACCGGTAAGTTCGCACTTGCCGCAACAGCAAATGCGAGTGATACGAGAAACGCCACGTTCATCGATTGAGCAAAGAATGCAAGTCCCATCGAGACGAGGGCGACTGCAACAGAGGCGATACGAGCGGCTTTCACTTGCTCCTTCTCTGTTGCTTCCCCTTTACGAATGATATGACCATAGAAGTCATGAGCAAAAGCAGAAGCGGCCGATAAAACGAGCCCGGCGACGACGGCAAGAATAGTCGCAAATGCGATTGCTGCTACGAAAGCGAACAAGAGATCGCCACCGAGTACTTGCGCGAGGAGAGGAGCGGCCATGTTACCTGCAGGGTTCGCAGCGAGAATGGCATCACGTCCAACGAAAGCTGCTGCCCCGAAACCTAAAAAGATTGTCAAAATATAGAAGGCACCGATGATCCATGTCGCATACACTACCGACTGTCTCGCGGTCGGTGCATCTTTGACGGTGAAGAAGCGAATCAAAATGTGTGGGAGACCAGCTGTACCAAGAACAAGCGCCATATTTAACGAAATCGTATCGAGCGGGAGCTTGAACTTGTTTCCTGGGTTCAGAAAGTCACTACCAAGCGGTGTCGCTTTGCTCACTTCATTGAACATTGTTGTGATCGAGAAATCAAACCGTGCGAATACGAGGAACGAGATGATGGCCGTACCAATCATCAATAAGACGGCTTTTGTGATCTGTACCCATGATGTCGCTGTCATACCGCCGAACACGACATAGACCGTCATCAATATACCGACAACGACGACACTCGTCGTATATGGGATACCGAGCAACAGCTCGATCAAAGCCCCAGCACCTACGAGCTGGGCAATCATATAAAAGATGGAGATGACAATCGCATTCATCGCCGCGACGCCACGCACGCGTGGTTTGTTGAAGCGTGCTGCGATCATATCGGCCATCGTATACTTTCCAAGGTTGCGGAGCGGCTCCGCGACGAGATAGAGGACGACGAGATAAGCCACGAGGAATCCGATGGAATAGAAAAAGCCATCAAATCCAGCTAGCGCAATCATACCTGCAATCCCTAAGAAAGAAGCGGCAGACATATAGTCGCCTGCAATCGCGAGACCGTTTTGGAAACCAGTCAACCCACCATCAGCCGTGTAGAAATCACTGGCGGTTTTCGTTTTTCTTGCTGCGAAGTATGTAATGACAAGGGTGAGGCCGACAATGGCAGTAAAAAGGGCAATCGCTGTCCAGTTCATGATTTCACCTCTTCTTTCAATTGTCTCACGAGTGCATCAAACCGGCGGGCACGTCGACTATAGAGTACGCATAATGTCCACGTCATAATAAATTGGGAGAAGGCGAACGCCCATGCCCAAGTGATGTCTCCGACAAGTGGCATATTCAAAATGGTCGTATAACTTGTTAAAACGGGGAGTGTGAAATAAAAAATGAGTGAGAAGATGATAGCTGGAACGATGAATCGATTTTTTTCACGCATCAATCGATGGAACGTTTCGTGCTCTGTGATCGACTGAGCGGAATGACTACTGGTCGTTTGTGCAACTTGCGTCACGTCATGCATAAAATCCCTCCTAAGCTGTAAGATAAATCCATTATGCGATGTAAAAATGAGAGGAGTCATGCCTTTTTTTCATGTCGAATCCTTCAACATTATTGTAATATTGGTCATACCAATTTATTGTAAGCGTTTTCAATATTGTCTAAAAATTGAACGTTATGTTTGAAAAGTAAATAGTTTGAGAAAAGGTACTTTTGACCCAATAGGCAAAAAGCACAATTCGACAAATAAAAAACTCTACCCAGGTCGGATAGAGTCTATTGCTGAAAATAGTGCTCGTAAGGCGTCCAGTCGATTTGTTCCTCGGCTAGTGCTTTCTTTAAAAACTTATGGTCTCGTTTCGGCGTTGCGGCAATATACCCTTTCACCACGAGTTCGGTCGTCATTTTCTTCGCGCGCGATTCGAGCGCAAACTGGCCGATCTTACCAGCGATTTTTCGGATGGCGACGTCACGAAACAGTTCTGGAACCGGTGAGACGAGTCGGTCTAATAACGTCCGTGTCTCTGGCGTCCATAGGTGTCGTGTTCTCTCTATATAGTCGTCTTCAATGTCTAGAAGGGAACGTCCGTCTTCTTTCGGCATTCGTTTTAAAAACTTACGAAACATGAAGTATCCGCCAATCGTCATGAGTCCAATCATGACGAATCCCCAGAATACAATGAAATACATCATCAAGTTTTCTGGCATCGTCTTTCCCCCGTTCTATACATTCACTTGCTATCATCGTTAGTATACAAAAAAGAATCCATTTGCAAAAGGAGCACGTCTCGTTAGGATAGACGAACTCAACCGATTTCGTTAGAATAGATAGCGTTGCTACGAGAATAAGCATGAAGTGAGTCGAGAAAGGAAAGGTCTATCACATATGAGCCAATTGAAACAAGAAGTCGAGAGACGCCGAATATTCGGGATCATCTCTCACCCGGATGCGGGTAAGACGACATTAACAGAGAAATTACTTTTGCACGGTGGCGCGATTCGTGAAGCCGGTACCGTCAAAGCGCGTAAAAATTCAAAACATGCGAAGTCAGACTGGATGGAAATTGAGAAGCAGCGTGGAATCTCGGTTACATCGTCTGTCATGCAATTCATCTATCAAGATAAAGTCGTATCAATCATGGATACACCAGGTCACAATGACTTTGGTGAAGACACATACCGCGTATTGACATCGGTCGACAGCGCGGTCATGGTCATCGATGCAGCTAAAGGGATCGAGACGCAGACGAAAAAACTTTTCCAAGTGTGTCGGATGCGCGGTATTCCAATCTTTACGTTCATGAACAAATTGGACCGTCAGGCAAAAGACCCGCTCGAATTGATGGAAGAACTTGAGGAAGTACTCGGCATGCCTTCCGTTGCCATCACATGGCCGATCGGGAGTGGGATGCAGTTCGAAGGGGTCTATGATCGGATGAAAAATGAAGTTCATTTGTTCCGCGGAGACAAGTCAACCCTTCAATTAAGTGAGGACGGGGTAAACGACCCGGTGCTCGCTGATCATCTCTCTGAAGAAAACTTGACGAATCTTCGCGATGAGATTGACCTTCTCAACGGAGCGGGGAACGAGATTGATGTAGAGGCGATTCAGAGCGGTAAGTTGACGCCTGTATTCTTCGGGACGGCACTCGTTGACTTCGGTGTGACTGCGTTCTTGAACCATTATTTGGAGATGTCTCCAGCTCCAGAAGCCCGTAAATCGAACGTAGGCCCAATCAATCCGACATCAGAAGACTTCAGTGGGTTCGTCTTTAAGATTCAAGCCAACATGAACCCGGCTCACCGTGACCGGATTGCATTCGTCCGCATCTGTTCAGGTGTGTTCGAGCGTGGAATGGACGTCACGCTTACCCGGACTGGTAAGAAAATCAAATTGAGCCAGTCTACACAACTGATGGCCAACGATCGTGAAACGGTCGACCAAGCGTTCGCAGGAGATGTCATCGGGATCTATGACTCAGGTACGTATCAAATCGGGGATACGATCACGACATCGAAGCAAAAGATCGCCTTTGAAGCATTGCCGACTTTCCCACCTGAGTTGTTTATGCGTGTGTCGCCTGTCAACTCGCTCAAGTCGAAACACTTCCACAAAGGTGTAGAGCAACTCGCGCAAGAAGGGGCAATCCAAGTTTATCGCAACGAATACAATGAGATTTATCTCGGTGCGGTCGGCCAACTCCAGTTCGAAGTGTTTGAATATCGTTTGAACAATGAATATGGCGTAGACATCCGGATGGAACCTGTATCGTACAGCGTTGCACGTTGGGTAAAGGACAAGGAATTGAAAGCGTTGAAACCTTTCCAGGACTCACGGAACATGCTCGTTACAGACCGTTGGGAACGTCCAGTTTTCCTTTTCGCGAACGAGTTCACGTATGAGCGGTTCGCTGAACGTCATGCAGACGATTTGACGCTCGTCGAGGCACTTGATGTCAACGAAGAGATTGGAACAGAAGAATAATTTGTAAACACCTCAGTTTTGAGGTGTTTTTTTGTCGTTTATCCCTTTCTGAATGAATTGATAAGTTTTACTTATGACTAATTTGTGACGGAATGTATTTTACGTCACGCTATACTTGTATTATGATAAATATGTGAAAAGTAAGCGATTACGCATTGTCGTGTGGTCGGCGCTTTCAAAAAGGGGGAAATTGCAATGGAACAGACGAATGTTTTAGACGCCTTCGCATCTCGGACAACGTTCGAGGCGAACGGGCAATCGTATGATTTTTATCGATTGAAAAAGTTAGAAGAAGAAGGGTTAACGAACATCAGTCGTTTACCTTACTCGATTCGCGTTCTTCTCGAATCGGTACTCCGTCAACAAGACGGTCGCGCGATTACAAAAGAACATGTCGAGAACTTGGCAAAATGGGGTACTGCCGACGTCTCGAAAGACATTGACGTACCGTTCAAGCCGGCACGAGTCGTACTTCAAGATTTCACAGGTGTACCGACAGTCGTAGATCTCGCGTCACTTCGTAAAGCGATGGCGGACCTAGGTGGAGACCCGAACAAAATCAACCCAGAAATCCCTGTCGATCTCGTCGTCGACCACTCTGTTCAAGTAGATGCGTACGGATTTGCAGGCGCATTGATGAAAAACATGGATATCGAATTCGAACGTAACGAAGAGCGGTATAAGTTCTTACGTTGGGCTCAGACGGCATTCGACAACTACCGTGCCGTGCCACCAGCAACGGGTATCGTTCACCAAGTAAACTTGGAGTACTTGGCATCTGTCGTCCTTGAGAAAGACGATGCAGCAGGTACGGTTGCGTATCCGGATTCACTCGTCGGGACAGATTCGCATACAACGATGATCAACGGACTTGGTGTCCTTGGTTGGGGAGTAGGAGGAATCGAGGCGGAAGCGAGTATGCTCGGCCAACCGTCATACTTCCCAGTACCAGAAGTCGTCGGTGTTAAAATCATCGGTGAAGTCAATCCAGGCGTGACAGCGACAGACGTTGCCCTCGTCGTGACAGAGATGCTCCGTCATGAAAAAGTTGTCGGCAAATTCGTTGAATTCTTCGGCCCATCGCTTCACACGATGCCACTCTCAGACCGTGCGACAATCGCAAACATGGCTCCAGAATACGGTGCGACATGTGGATTCTTCCCAGTCGATACGGAAACATTGAACTATATGCGTACAACCGGCCGTTCTGAAGAATTGATTTCACTCGTTGAAGAATACTCAAAAGCAAATGACCTCTTCTACACGCCAGATCAAGCTGATCCGACGTTCACGAAAGTGTTGACGCTCGACTTGTCGAAAGTTCAACCTTCACTTGCAGGTCCGAAACGTCCGCAAGACCGAATCAACCTCTCAGACGTTCAAACGTCGTTCATCGATAGTTTAAGCGCTCCTGCTGGGAACAGTGGTTTCGGACTTGACCGCTCGGAACTCGAGAAGAAGGCAACTGTCAACTATGAAGATGGAGCAGTCGACATGAGCACGGGAGATGTCGCGATTGCTGCGATCACGAGCTGTACGAACACGTCAAACCCTTACGTTATGGTCGGTGCTGGACTCGTTGCGAAGAAAGCGGTAGAGCGCGGCTTGACTGTTCCGAAATACGTGAAGACATCACTCGCACCAGGTTCGAAAGTCGTAACGGACTATCTCGACAAAGCAGGCTTGACTTCTTACTTGGACGAACTCGGCTTCAACACAGTCGGTTACGGCTGTACGACATGTATCGGAAACTCGGGTCCACTTGACCGTGAAGTCGAAGAAACAATCACGGAGAACGACTTGCTCGTATCTTCTGTCCTTTCTGGGAACCGTAACTTTGAAGGACGCGTTCACCCGCTCGTGAAAGCGAACTTCTTGGCGTCACCACCACTCGTCGTCGCTTACGCACTTGCGGGATCGGTTAACTTCGACATCATGAACGATTCGTTCGGTACGGACAAAGATGGAAATGAAGTGTACTTCAAAGACATCTGGCCATCAAACGATGAAATCAAAATGGTCGTACAAGACGTCGTTTCACCAGAAGCGTTCCGTAAAGAATATGAGACAGTCTTCACTGGTAACGAACGCTGGAACGCGCTTGACGTACCAGAAGGTAACTTGTATGACTTCTCAGACGAGTCGACATACATTCAAAACCCACCGTTCTTCGAACAACTTGAACCAGAAGCGGGGGAAGTGCATGCATTAAATGGATTACGCGTCATCGGGAAGTTCGCGGATTCGGTCACGACTGACCATATCTCGCCAGCTGGATCGTTCTCGAAAACGACACCAGCCGGTCAATATCTACTTTCAAAAGGAGTAGAACCGATCGACTTCAACTCATATGGATCACGCCGTGGTAACCATGAAGTCATGATGCGTGGTACGTTTGCAAACATCCGTATCCGTAACCAAGTCGCACCAGGTACAGAAGGTGGATTCACGACTTACTGGCCAACAGGTGAGATCATGCCGATGTACGATGCAGCGATGAAGTATAAAGAACAAGGTACTGGTCTTGTCGTCCTTGCTGGAAACGACTACGGAATGGGATCATCTCGTGACTGGGCAGCGAAAGGAACAAACCTCCTTGGCATTCGTGCGGTCATCGCACAAAGTTTCGAGCGGATTCACCGTTCAAACCTTGTCATGATGGGTGTGCTTCCACTTCAATTCTTAGAGGGTGAATCAGCAGAGTCACTCGGATTGACTGGTGAGGAGGCAATCGATATCCAAGTCGATGAGTCTGTTCGTCCACGCGATATCTT
Organism: Exiguobacterium sp. s34; assembly: GCF_018617435.1. Taxonomy (NCBI): domain Bacteria; kingdom Bacillati; phylum Bacillota; class Bacilli; order Caryophanales; genus Exiguobacterium; species Exiguobacterium sp. s34. Next base: position 170,919 of record NZ_JACSKE010000003.1, read on the forward strand.
AAACGCAAAAGCGACACACGAAAACGGAACGGTGACAGAGTTCAAAGTCATCGCTCGTTTCGACTCGGAAGTGGAAATTGATTACTACCGTCACGGTGGAATCTTACAGATGGTTCTCCGTAACAAACTCAAATAAACAATCGCTGATCAAACCTTCCTTTGAAAAAAGGAAGGTTTTTTCATGAATATGCGATTTTATGGTGAAAGTTTTAAAAGAATCGGGAACAGGAAGACAGGGAGGGGTGTGCTTATGGTGCGGGAAGAAAATAAGGGCAAGAGTTGGTGGAAACGATTGACACAGCAAAAAGAGGTAGAACCTGATCGGGAAATCGACATCACTTTACCTGAATTGCGTCATGCGATTCACGAATATGAACAGACGTTGCCAAAAGGCGTCAATCGTACGGTCTTACTCGATGACACGCAAGAAATTGACACCAAGCGATTGAAACATCATTTGTCCGGGGTACCGAAACAACGCTTCTATATGTCTAAGGAGACGTTTCATATCGTTCCGGAAGAAGAACGTGATGTCATTTATGAGATGGACCAAGTGCAACGTGCTCTAGACCTTTACATGGACCAAGAAAAGAAACTACCACTTCGTAAATTTCAAGACGCATTGCAATTAGATTTGACCCGGCTCCGTGATGGCGGCTACCTTAAGACATTGCCAAAAAGACCGTACTATGTGGTGGATGAAACGTTGATTGTCTCACTTGAACCAAAAGAGACGACTTCTTGACAAGACACCTATCTATTTTGCGGTAAATGACACATTTATGGACAGTTAGGGTTGAGACTTGTTTAAAAAGTATGTTAGGGTGGAAAACGTATATGAAAATAGAAAATTAAATAGGAGTGATTTTTATGGAACGGAAAAGCCGTGTGACGCCTGTATTCGTCATATCTGCAATCATAACGGGATTATTCACAATCTGGGGATTATTTCCCGAAAGTCTTCTCGGAAATGCTAGTTTATTGAACGTGACGAGCACGTTACAAGGTTGGCTATCGAACGGGATGGGCTGGTTCTACTTATTAAGTGCGACCGGATTCTTACTCGTTGCCATCTTTTTAATCTTCTCTCGATACGGTTCGATTCGTCTTGGTAAAGATACGGACCGACCTGAGTTTAGTTACATGTCATGGTTCGCCATGTTATTCAGTGCGGGAATGGGGATTGGGCTCATCTTCTGGGGAGCAGCAGAGCCATTGCTCCACTTCCATTCGCCACCTTTCTCTTCATTGACACCTGAAGGAGACGCACGGACAGCGATGCGCTATGCCTTCTTCCACTGGGGCTTCCACCCGTGGGCAATCTATGCCATGATCGCACTTGCCATCGCTTACTCAACATTCAGAAAAGGACGCCCTGCGACGATTGGGGAAACAATCGGTTCGCTCGTCCACAACCGCTACGAAAAACCTGTGAAACAAACGGTCGATATTCTTGCAGTCATTGCGACGGCATTTGGGGTGGCGACTTCACTCGGTTTTGGTGCTCAACAGATTGCCGGTGGTCTTCATTATCTCATCCCTGGGGTGCCGAACGCCTTCGTGACACAGTTGATCATCATCGCCGTCGTAACGGTGCTTTATATGATCAGTGCTTCTACCGGCCTTGATAAAGGGATTCGTATCTTGAGTAATACGAACATTTTCTTGGCAATCGTTTTACTCGTCGCGACGATGTTCGCCGGACCGACAGCATTCATTTTCGACTTATTCACACAAACCGTCGGAACATACTTGCAACAACTTCCTGGTATGAGTTTCCGTACAGCTGCGTTCGAACCGGTTGAACGTGAATGGATCAACGGCTGGACAATTTTCTATTGGGCTTGGTGGATTTCTTGGTCACCATTCGTCGGAACATTTATCGCACGCGTATCGAAAGGTCGGACAATTCGTGAGTTTATCATCGGAATCCTGCTCGTCCCAACATCATTCGGGCTCTTATGGTTCTCCGTTTTCGGCGGTTCAGCAATCTGGGCTGACTTGTTCGGTGGATACGACTTGATTGGTCAAGTGAACGAAATCGGGACAGAGGTCGGACTCTTCGCATTGTTTGATACGTTCGGTGGTTTTGGGACAGTACTTAGTATTGTTGCCATCTTCTTGATCTCGACATTCTTTATTACGTCTGCCGACTCTGCGACATACGTACTCGGGATGCTCACATCGAATGGGAAGCTCGTTCCTCCGATGGGCATTAAAATGACGTGGGGTGTCATTCAATCATCAATCGCAGCTGTGCTTCTATACGCAGGTGGACTAGATGCCCTGCAAGCCGTAGCAATTCTCGCAGCCTTCCCATTCATCTTCGTTCTCGTCTTTATGATTGTCGCCTTGTTCAAAGACTTGGCCGATGAACCAGATGAGCGAGATAAATGGTTAGAGGCACAAAAGAAAGATGAAGATAAATTAGGATAATCCGGAAGGGTCTCATACGAGACCCTTTTTTCAGTCAAAAATATTTTGCTTGTCCTCTTAGCTAGTGTAGGATAGTAAGTGAAGAAACGAGGAGGATAGGCGATGAAACAACAGATAAAAAAACGGTTGAGCTGGGTCATTTTGGCCGGCATCCTCATTGTCGGAGCATTGCTCGCTTATAATTTTTACGTACTCATGAATTTGAATGGTGAAGAGACAGAACAGGTTGAGCCTTTCTACTCGAATGTCGTAATTGGGTACCAAGAGCGTAAACTTCCGAAAGAAGGAGAAACACTCGAAGAACGAGAATATCTCGTCACGTATGATGAAAACGGACATTTCGTCTCTGAAGTCGTGACGGGCCCAAACGTGGGCGCAAAAGCGGAATGGGACGGAGAGACGTATTTGGAGTTTAATCCAGATGGAGAAGAAGTCCTGCGACAAGAGACCAATTCTGGAGCAGTCGCACCACATCCGTTCTTGTCACGTGCCACGAACGAACAGATTCGTAAATGGTTAGATGATGGCACGCTCGGATCGAGTGAAGGTGAGACGAACTTGGTCGGTCGAACCGCACAAGCGTATGTAAAATCTGAATCGGCTGAAACGGTTCCGGAAGAATGGGTTGAAAATTATCCATCTATTTTCAGTGAAGAAGAGAATAAAGAGACAGTCACATATTATGTTGATGCGAACGAACGGATTTTGCTAGCGGCAGAATCGCGGAATAACGGGAAGTTGTTCCATTCGATTCGGATGACATCTTTTGAATCAAGATAATCCGATGGGGAGCAGACGTCATGTCGGCTCCCTTGTCGTCTGAAAGGGAGAACAGGATGAAACAAATTCAAGTTGAACAAGTTCAAACGGATTTGACGAACTGGGAAGCTGGAGAAAAGATCAATGAGGCGGCGCTCTTATCCTACGCGCACTGGTCACGTGCGACTGGACATGAGGAGGAGTTGATTCGTTCATTGACCTTGCTCGCTACGCATCGACTCGAGCAGAAGGAATCGATGGACCCGTTATTGAACCGCTGGGTAAAAGAGTTGGAGTCGATGAATGCGTTGCCCCCTGAATTACGTCTATTTCAATTGAATGAGCAATTGCGGCGTTCGAAGCAAGCACTTCAAATCGATTGGCCGACACTTCGCGAAGCGGATTATGCCTCGATGAAAGTACAAATTTTGACAGAGTACGAGTCCAAAACATCTGCGTTACTCGACCAACTTGACCAACTGCATGATGAGGTGGAAGCGGCGAAGTCTGATTTACGTGACTCTGAATGGCGGGGGCAACTCGAGAAAATCTTTGAAGCCATCATCGAGGCGATGCAGGAGGTCGCGTCTTTAGAAGATGATACGGCATCTCTGCTCGCATCGATGCAAGGAAATTACTTCAGTCGAGAAGCGTTTCGTCGCTTCGGTGAACGTGTTGTGCTCGTCAAGGAGCGACTCGATACAATCTGTCAGTTGTTGCCGGAGCGTAAGAGCGAGACGCGTTCGAGCGCAATCGAATCACTCGAGGAAATGATCGGTCTTGACGATATAAAAGATCGTGTAAAGGCGTGGTATCGTTTCCTTCTCTTCCAAAAGGAACGTGAAAAAGCAGGGTTCTCATCAAAGCACCAACCCTCCCTCCATCTCGTGTTCACGGGTAATCCTGGGACCGGGAAGACGACGCTTGCTCGACTTATGGCAGAAATCTATTTCGAGCTTGGTTTGCTTAGTCGTCCGGATCTCGTCGAGGCAGATCGCTCGAGCCTCGTCGGGGCGTACGTCGGGCAAACGGAAGAACAAGTGATGAATAAGGTGAAAGAGGCAGAAGGTGGCGTTTTGTTCATCGACGAGGCATACGCGTTAAAACGCCAAGATGCGAGCGGAAGCGATTACGGACAAGCGGCAATCGATACGCTCGTCGCAGCGATGACAAGTGGCGAATATGCTGGGAAGTTTGTCGTCATCCTTGCCGGTTATCCAGAAGAAATGCGCCATTTCCTACTCGCAAACCCAGGTTTACGCTCACGATTCCCAGAATCAAATCATTATGAGCTACCAAACTATCGGGATGAGGAATTAGTTGCTATTGGAGAAAAGGTGGCACAGGAAAACAATTACGTGTTAACGGAAGAGGCGAAACGTGCACTTCTAACGCGGATTGACCGCGAACGAGTCGATTCGACGTTTGGGAACGCGCGAACGGTTCATAACATTTTACTCGATGCGATGTTTAAGAAGGGTTCTCGTTTTGGTGCGGATGCTCCTTTAGATGAAATGGCGCTCTTGAACGAAGAAGACTTTGATCAACCGATAGATGATTCACACTCAGTATCGCTAGACGATTTGGTTGGTATGGAAGAAGCTAAAGCACAGTTAGCGGAGATTGAAGCACTCGTAAATGTGCAAAAGAAACGTAAAGCGCTCGGTTTGAAGACGGCGCCGGTCCAGCTCCATATGACACTCACTGGAAATAGTGGTACAGGAAAAACAACTTTTGCATATTTGTACGCCCAAATGCTGAAGCGTACAGGTTATTTGAAGCGTGGGCATGTCAACGTCGTCAGCCGAGCAGATCTAGTCAGTGGTTATGTGGGGCAGACCGCTCAAAAAACCAAAGCGGCGATTCGTGACGCACTCGGTGGTGTACTGCTCATTGACGAAGCGTATAGCCTGAATGGGGGAGCGAACGACTACGGCAGAGAAGCGATCGATACACTTGTGGATGAGATGCCAAAACATGGAGAGAATCTTGTTGTCGTCCTTGCGGGATATGAAGGCCCAATGCGACGGTTGATTGAGTCCAATCCAGGATTAAGTAGTCGTATGAAACGCACGATTCATTTTGAGGATTATTCGCAAGAACAGTTAGTGGAAATCGCAACGAACTACGCAAATCAATTTGGCTACGTCATAGATGAGGAAGCGATGGATGCGTTATCGACACGATTAGGTGAAATCAAACACGCGAATGCACGGACTGCCTTGTCCGTCATTGATGAGTCAATTGCTCGTCAATCATATCGACTCATGTCGGAGGAAGAGAACGAGACGTCACTCCAACAATTATTAGTAGTAGATATTAAGAGTAAACTATAATACACTATTGGTAGGAAAGAAGGATGATTCAATGCACACGATTCAAATCCCAGTAAGATATCAAGAAACGGACATGATGGGAATCGTCTATCATGCCAACTATTTAGTTTATTTAGAAATAGCTCGCACCGAACTGTTGCGTCAACTCGGTGTCGAATACAAAGACATGGAAGAGGCAGGATTCGTTTCACCCGTGACGAACGTTTCTATGGACTACAAGCGAAGCGTCACATTTGGTGATACGGTTCATGTCCGTGTCTGGGTTGATCAGTACTCGAAAATCAGAACGATTTATGGGTACGAGTTAACGAACCAAGCCGGGGAACTCGTTGGCACCGCCAAGACAACTCATGTGGTCGTCAAACGGGGAGATTTTAAACCGATTCGCCTTGATCGGGAATTCCCAAAATGGCATGACATGTATATGAACGTCATGAATCCTGTCTAAGAATCTTCTGTCTTCGTACCGTCAGTATGGTATCATATCTTGACGGTACTTTTTGTTATCTAGAAAGGGGAAGATCGCATGCGTTATCCATCAATCTTGATGGTTTGCGGCGCCTTGACGTTCATGTTAGCCGGTTGTACGACAAACGAGCAAGTTGAACCGAAAGAACCAACGACACAGTCATCAACAATAGATGAACCACAAACAGAGCCAAATGAACCAACCTCGGACCAAGAAAAGGTTGAGACCGAGTCTCCGACAGACGAGGAGACGACGGAATCTGAACCGGAAGTCGAAGAAGAGCCAGCTGAGCCATCACAACCAACAACGGAAGAACCGACAACACCTGTTCAACCGATTGAAATGGATGGTGTGGCAAACTTAAATCTAGAAGAATTGATTCTCGTTAATAAACAAATTGCGTTGCCTGCCAATTATCAACCGAGCGACTTGGTTGAGGCAAAAATCGACTTTGTCGATTCGGCGGTCGGTGAGCGACGGATGATGCGAAAAGAAGCAGCACGTGCGATTGAAAGTTTAATGAGTGACGCCAAAGCGGCTGGAATTGATTTAAAAGGAACGAGTGCCTTTCGTTCATATGGTTATCAAGTGACACTATTCAATGCTTACGTCGAACGAGATGGTAAGGAGCAAGCGATGAAGTATTCCGCACCACCTGGTCATTCTGAGCACCAGACCGGTCTTGCAATCGACGTATCAAGTGCTTCTGTCAATTATCAACTCACACAAAGCCTTGGTGAAACCGTTGAAGGAAAATGGTTGGCAGACCATGCACACGAGTATGGCTTTATCGTTCGCTACCAAAAAGCGTTTGAGAAAGAGACGGGCTATATGTATGAACCTTGGCACTTACGTTATATTGGGACTGAACATGCCAAAGAAGTGCATACATTGAATCAGCCATATGATCGATATATTGAGGAATATATGAAGTAAGGGGAATTGCGATGCCATATGTGACAGAAATCATCATAATTATTTTAAGCTATTTACTCGGTGCAATTCCGTTTGCGCTCATCATCGGTAAGCTCGGTTATCGAGTAGATGTTCGAGAACATGGGAGTGGAAACCTAGGCACGACGAATACGTTCCGTGTTCTCGGTAAAAAGGCTGGTATCCTTGTTCTGCTTGGTGACATGGGGAAAGGATTGGTCGCTGCGCTACTGCCTCTCTTGTTTGGAAGTGAGATGAGTCTATTACTTGCGGGAATTCCGGCAGTGATTGGACATTCATATCCGATTTTTGCAAAATTTAAAGGTGGAAAATCGGTCGCGACAAGCGGTGGCGTTCTCTTAGCGGCGTTCCCATGGTTCTTCTTTGTCGTCGTCGGAACATTTATTGTGACACTTCTCATTTCACGGATGGTCTCTCTTTCTTCCATGGCTGCGGCTGTAGTCGGTCTTGTGACGGCCACAGCGTATAGTTTAGTGACAAAGGATTGGTTGCCGCTGATCGTCATCGTACCACTCGCCTTGTTTATCATCATCAAACATCGCACCAATTGGCAACGCATACGAGCGGGGAATGAACCGAAAGTGCCTCTTTTTCAAAACAAGCATAAATCTTAATTCATCTAGGTGCGTCTAATTCAGACGTGCCTTTTTTGTGCATTGTTGTTGATTTACATAAAGAAGAAACAAAAACATGTTGGATTTGCTCGTTCTTTACTTTCAATTTACGATAAATTTACATCCGTTCGTTACACTAGAAAAGGAAAGATTTTAGTGGAGGAGGCAGGGACGTGTCTTTAATCGGTGAAGAACGTAAACAGAAAATTGTCGAATGGATCGAACGAGAAGGAAAAGTGAAAACGAGCGAATTGATCGAACGCTTGAACGTGTCAGGAGAATCGATTCGACGCTATTTAGAAGAACTAGAGAAAGAACACCGTATCAAACGTGTTTATGGGGGTGCCGTCCTCCATCAGAGCATGTCCTTTCAGCCAATCGTGATTGCCAACATGGATGGAATCCGACGCATCGCATATACGGCATTCCAATTAATTCCGGACGATACGTTAGTCTATATCGGTCACGGTGTCGCGGCCGAACAAGTAGCGTCACGCCTACGCGGACGTAACGTAACAGTGGTCACCCCATCTCTAACGGTCGCGAAAGCGCTATTTGAGCAGCGAGCGAAAGGAGTGCTCGGTGGCGAAATACAGTTGTTAGGTGGTACAATCGACCCGAAACATCTCGTGACGACGGGAGAGCAAGTCCTTGCACAACTTCAAACATATATGTTCGATCTTGCCATCTTGTCTGTTGAGGGGGTCGATGCGACTCTTGGTCTAACGTGCGATGCTTATGGGCTCACCAGTATTACGCAGGCTGTGATGTCTCAAAGTCGCGAAACGTTCTTATTGACAGACCATACACAGTTGAACCAACAAAAACGGTATCGAGTCTGTGATTTTTCGAAGGTAACGGCCATCATCTCTGATTTTCCGGAACCTCAAGAATTTAAAGGCGTCTTAGCCGAACATGGTGTGGATTGGAAATTCGCACCGTAAAAGGAGCGATTACATGAAAATAGAAGTAATAGTCACAACGTTATCTGAAGCAATCCAAGCGGAACAACTCGGGGCGGATCGACTCGAGCTGATAGCGGATATGGAAAAGGGTGGCATCACACCAAGTTTTGGGACGATTCGGAATGTAGTTGAACACGTCTCAGTCCCGGTACACGTTATGATTCGACCGCATACACGTTCGTTCCATTTTAACGAGGATGACATCGAAACGATGCTCGCCGATATCGGTTTATGCCGTGAACTCGGAGTTGATGGAATCGTCTTTGGTGCATTGACACAGGACGGGGCAATCGATGAACGGATTTTAGGAGAGGTCATTAAGCATAAAGGGGAAATGACACTCACATTCCATCGTGCTTTCGATGCATCTCGTGATGTATTTGAATCGATTGATGTCTTAAATGACTTTCCGGAAGTCGATCTTTTATTGACGTCAGGCGGTGCGAACACAGCACTCGAAGGAATCGAGACGTTAGAGCGGCTTAAAGAACAAGCAGAGATGACAATCCTACCGGGAGCTGGCATCACAACAGAGACGTTACCTACCTTAAAAGCTCGACTTGGAGTAGACATGGTACACGTCGGCAATGGTGTACGGACAGATGGCCAGTTCGATGAGTCTAAGTTCAAACAACTTCGAGGATAAGTCAAAGCGGAAAACAGTCGTATGACTGTTTTTTTGCTATAATGAAAGAAAATGATAAGTGTAGGTGAACTCATGCAATCTTCTGTTTACAAACAATATGCGCTTCGAATGCTCTCTGGAAAGTGGGGCATATCTTTGCTCGTCGTCTTGACTGTTATGGTCATACAAGCGATGATTACGACGCGTCTCGACCTTTCCACAAATGATCCAGAAGTTCTCATGACTTCAGTGGCGTTGTTGTATGGAGCGACCGTATTGCTCGCGCCGATTGAACTCGGGAAAAATTGGGTGTTTCTTCAAGTTGCTAAGGACGAAAAGCCCAAGTTTGGATTATTGATTGAAGCGTTCGGGTCACTAAAAGACTATTTGCGTGCAGTGGTTTATTATGCGGTGTTCTATTTAGGGTTAAACGTGTTGATGTTATTCTTGATTGTGCCTGGCGTATGGTTTTATTTGACGTATCGAATCGCGCCATTCATTATGCGTGACGAACCAGATCTTTCGGCATTCCAGGCAATGCGAAAGAGTCGGTTAATGATGAAAGGGCACAAACAGACGCTGTTAAAACTGTTCGCAAGTTTTATCGGATGGTACGCGCTCGTTCTTCTCACTGGCGGACTCGCTTATATCTTTGTCACGCCTTATCTTCAAACAGCAATTTCAGGACTTTACTTAGAAATGAAGGCATCTTATCTCGCAAAACAACCGGTCGGGTAATCCGACCGGTTGAATACGTTTAATGCTGATCTGTCTTTTTCGGGTTAGGGGCGTCTTCAAAATCTTGCTTTTCTTGTTCTGACGCATCCGCATGCCACTTTTTCGCTTGTTCGGTGGCAATCGGTATCGCTTTCGTCTCAGAATAGCCTTGTGCGAGCAATGCGTTCGCAATATCGATGGCTTTCTTTTTTACAAGTGGATCGAAGTTTTTCAGTGATTCCGGATAGTCTCTCATGTTCCATGGCACGAAAATCGCCTCCTTCACTCCTACTAATTCCACAAACGGGATGATTCAAACGTCTTGGTTGAGATAATACTCGATGAGCGCTTGCGTCCCGTTCTCCCCGTATCCATTTTCTTCGAGAATCGAGTAAAGACGATGAGCCAGTTCAAGTCCAGGTAATGTTACGTGGAGCTCGTTCGCACTTTCAATGGCGAGCGTCATGTCTTTTATAAAATGTTTGATAAAGAAACCAGGAGCATAATCTTCGACGATCATACGTGGAACTAAATTTTCCAGTGTCCAGCTACCCGCTGCCCCTCCGCGAATCGTACGGATGAGTGCTTCCGGGTCAAGACCTGCTCGTTTGCTGAACGCGAGCATTTCTGCATTTCCCATCATCGTACCGGCAATTGCGATTTGGTTGGCGAGTTTCGCGTATTGACCGCTCCCAGCATACCCCATCCGCTCAATAGACTGTCCCATTGCTTCAAATAAAGGTTTCGCCTTGTTGAAGGCAAATTCCCCGCCTCCAACCAAAATGGATAACGTTCCATTTTTTGCGCCGATGTCACCGCCTGTGACCGGTGCATCAAGTGGGAGAAGACTCCGTTCGATCGCCGTTTCTGCGATGCGTTCGGCAAGCTTGGGAGAGGAGGTGGTCATGTCGATCAACAGTGTCCCCGGTTCCGCAGAATCGAGGATGTTTCCGTCCCCAAAATAGATAGATTCGACATCTGACGGGTAACCGACGATGGTGATGACGGCATCAGCATCTTCGCAGACGTCTCGAATCGATTCACACCATGTCACACCTTCTTCGAGTAGAGAAGTGGCCTTCTCCTTCGTGCGTGTATAAGCTTTTACGTCAAAGCCATGTTTCATCAAATTTCGTACCATGGATTGGCCCATTACCCCGAGACCGATAAATCCGATTGTTTTCATGTTGATTGTCCCCCTAATAATTGTTGTGAGACGAGTCGCTGATAAAGAGCGTTCTCGTTTAAAAGTTGCTCATGTTTTCCAATCCCGCTGATGCGTCCGTCTTCTAACACGACGATTTGGTCGGCATGTCTGACGGTCGATAAGCGATGGGCGATCACGAGCGTGGTTCTTCCGACCATAAGCCGATCGAGCGCTTCTTGGACGACGCGTTCCGATTCTGAGTCAAGACTTGATGTCGCTTCATCAAGCAATAGAATTTGTGGGTTGCGTAACAATGCTCTGGCAATTGCAAGACGTTGTCGTTGCCCTCCTGACAAGCGAATACCACGTTCTCCAATCTCCGTCTCGAGTTGCTCGGGCATCGCTTCAATGAAAGACCACGCATTGGCCATCTCACACGCTTCTTTAATTTTCTCATCACTTACTTCATGCTGAAGGCCGTAGATGATGTTTGTCCGAACAGAACCCGACAGGACAGGAGAGTCTTGGGCGACATAACCGACGATTTGACGCCACGTGTCACGACCGTATGTCTGAATGTCATGATTGCCGTACCGGATCAGTCCTCCCGTCGGGGTATAAAACTGTTCAACAAGCGAAAAAAGTGTCGTTTTACCTGCGCCGCTTCGACCAACGATAGCGGTCGTCGCACCTGGCGAAACGTGAAGGGATAGCCCTTGTAGAACAGGCTCTGTCCCATAATGAAACGTTACATCCTCGAAGAATAGATCAGCCTGTTCGATGGATTCTTGACGTGTGCTGTATGGTTCTGGAACAACGTCGAGTAATTCGGCAATCCGTTCAGTTGCGCCACGAGCTTTTTGAAGTCTTGTTAGAAATTCACTCATCGTGATAAGTGGCGTGATAATCTGGAACACATACAACATGAAGGCGAGCAGTTCACCAGTCGATAAGGCTCCTGTCGAAACACGATAGGCACCAAACCCGAGAATAGCAATCAACATCCCCGTCAACGTGACGTTCAGGAGAGGGATGAGAATGGCTTGGATTCGCCCTTCTTTCACTCCGTAATCGAATAACGTCTCGATTTTTACTTTACCTGTACTCACTTCCATTTGTTCTGTCGCCTGTGACTTGACGAGTCGAATTTCACTGAGTAGTTCCGCAAAGAATCCAGACAAGTTTCCGAGCTCCTGTTGCGTTTCTTTCGCGATGATTCGAAGTTTTCGACCGAGTGGTATAACGATGACAAGCGTGGTCGGCACTGAAAACAAGATGACGAGCGTCATTTGCCAATCGAGCGTGAACAAGATGGCGACGGCACCGATGACCGAGACGAAGGAGGTCAACAATCGGACACTTTGTTCGGATAACAACTGTTGCAGTGTCGTCGTATCATTGTTTAAACGAGAGACGAGTTCACCCGATTTGATTCCATCGTAAAACGGGATAGGTAGTTTGATGAGATGGTCCCACAATGTCGTACGAAGATTGGCGACGACACGTTGACCGACGATATGTAGCCAGTAGATCGATAACGCACTCGTGATGACCTGGACGAGAAACGCAATGATAAAGTATGCGAGCCATTCGGGTGTCAACAGGTCGCTACTCCAACGGTCGACGACGCGTTGCAGGATGAGTGGAATCGCTAGCGATGCAACGGCTTGGAGGAGCGAAATCAGAATGGCTCCGACAAACAATCCTTTAGGAGGGTTCGCGATTTTAAACAGCTGGAAAAACGTCTTCCACGTTGATGATTTCATTTTGAACAATCCTCCTCCCTTCTTACTTTCGCTGTTTCAAAATCGGGTGTCAAGACGTCGAATCGAACGAATGAGTCATGCTAGAATAAAAAGGAGAGGTGATACGTGATGAAATGGATTCACACGGCCGATTGGCATCTAGGTAAGATTGTCCATGGTCGTCATATGACAGAAGATCAACGAAATATTTTATTCCATTCGTTTTTACAAATCGTCGATGAGGAAAAACCTGATGCGGTCGTCATCGCGGGAGACTTGTATGACCGTGCCGTACCGCCAGTCGAGGCTGTCGATTTGCTAGATGAGATGTGGCGGGAATTGGTATTAAAACGAGAGATTCCGGTCGTCGCCATCGCCGGAAACCATGATTCTGCTGAGCGGCTCGAATATAGTTCAAAACTATTGAGACAAGTAGGGCTACATATCGTCGGTAAACTAGACCCAGATGCGGGTCCGCTTGAAGTAGCCGGAATCCCGTTTTACCCAATCCCGTTCCTTGAGCCGGCTCGGGTTCGACACGTTTTGGGAATCGATACGATTCGTACACATCATGACGCACTAAAAGCCGTCATAGAAGCATTTGGTTTGATTGAAAAGAATGCGGTCTCAGTCGGACATAGTTTTGTCGCAGGTGGACTTGAAACCGATTCGGAGCGTCAATTATCGATTGGTACTGCCGGGCAGGTCGCGAAAGGGTTGTATGACCCCTTTTCGTATACGGCTCTCGGTCATCTACATAATCGTGATGCGATTCAAGCAGAACGGATTGCGTATAGTGGTTCTCTCATGAAATATTCATTCTCTGAGGTCAACCATGAAAAATCAGTGGATATCGTAGAATGGGACGGGCAATGGAAGCGACGACGTCGAACGTTGACACCTGAACGTGATATGAGACAACTCACGGGAACGTTACACGAGCTTCTCGCGCCGTCATTTTATCAGCAACAACAGACAGATGATTATTTAAAGATTGTGCTGACCGATGATAAAGCACTTTTTGACCCGATGGCGAAGCTTCGCACTGTCTACCCGAACATTCTCCATCTCGAATTGGAACTGTTGCGACGACAAGAACAAACATCCACATTTGAACGGGAAACGCTCGAGCGACAATCGGTCGAAGAGGTGTATTTACAGTTCTTTGAAGCCGTGCATGATCGCACGGCCTCGGATGCCTTGAAACAAATGATTGAAGAAGGTGATGTCAGATGAGACCGGTTGAATTGAAGATTCAAGCATTCGGACCGTATGCAGAACGTGAAACGATTGATTTTACGCAATTAGTGGGCAGATCGATGTTTGTCGTAAGTGGTCGCACGGGAGCAGGGAAGACTACTATCTTTGATGCAATGACATTCGCCCTATATGGTCGAGCGAGTGGTGCGCTTCGAAATGCGAGTGATTTCAGAAGTCAATACGCTCAAGCTGAAATGAAGACGGAGGTCGACTTCTCGTTCACAATTCGTGGTGATCGCTATCGGATTGTGCGACAACCACAACAACCTCACCCTAAAAACAAAACACCCATCCCGCATGAGGCCGTTCTGTATGAATGGGAGGACGGTTGGAAGCCGGTAGCAACAAAAGTGAACGAGGTTCAAGAACAAATTGAGTCGATCCTACAATTATCGTATGAACAATTTAGCCAGATCTTGTTACTCCCTCAAAACCAATTTAGACAATTGCTCGACTCGAACTCAAATGAGAAGCAACAAATCTTGCAATCTATATTCAAAACAGAGGCGTATCGTGCTTTCCAAGAGCGATGGGCAGAACGTTTCAGTAGTTATCGGAAACAAGTTGAATGGGCGGTCGAACGAACACGACTCAAGTTACTCGAGCTCGAAGACGAAGCGATAGAGGATGTTTCGACAAAATCGATTGATGTGATCCATCACTGGCTGAATGAACGCGAACTACACTTGATCACAACAGCTGAGATGGCAGCAGACCAAAAACAAGTTCATTCGAAAACCTTTGAACAGGCTCGTACCGAATTAGAACAAGCGAGAGCACTTGTCAGTTTATTTCAAGAACAACAAGAAACCGTGCAAGCCCTCAATCAATTTCTAAAAGGGGAGACAGAACGAAACGAACGACACGAGCTGTTGCGGCATTTAGAAGCAGCCGCAACTATTCGTCCAGTCCATGATCGACTATTAGAAATGGAGAAACATGTTCTCCGTATGACGATAGAGGACGAAGCATCTTCTAAAAAGCTCGAACAATTACAACAAAAACAATCTTCTTTATCGGAGCAACAAGTTGCGATTGAAGAGAACAAACAAAAAATCTTATCCCTTCAAGAGCGACTCCGTCTAATTGATGAGATGTTACCTCGAATGAAAGAGCGAGCCGAACACGTAACTCGTCGTGAGCAACTGACGAAGCGTGCGAAGGATTTAAGTACTTTCCCTAAAGAAGCGCGACTTCAAGAACTACAAGAGCGTGAGCGACAATTCGTTGAAACGTTGGCAATTGAACCAGAAGAACGTGCGGTTGATGCAGAGCGATATGTCGACCGATTATTGTATTTGGATAAACTTGAAACAAAGATGAACGAGTTATCGGATCAACTCGCCGCTTGTGAGCGGGACGGAAAAGAAGTACAGCGACAGCATGCCATTCAGCAAGAATTAATGAATAAATATAAACAACAAGAACAGATGAATATGGCAAGACAACTAAGTGAAGCGTTGGAAGATGGCGAACCGTGCCCAGTATGTGGTTCGCGTCATCATGATGTTCCACAGTTCGAAGAAGCAGTCGAGTATTTGGATGAAAGAGAATCCGCTATGACGCGACTTGAAGAACTATCAACACGTCTGATTGAAGCGAGAGCCGATTATCGTTCACTTCATCAACAGCTTGAAACGGTTCGAAGAGAATTTGACGAAGGGTTAAAGGACGTTCAAGTGGAATCGTCATTGACAGAAGAAATCAAAAAATGGCAAACGCATACGAATCGTCTACAACGTGAGGAGCGGACTCGTCTCGAGAATGAACGGACGTTGCGTCAACTAACCGGCGAAATGAGACAACTCGAAGAAGAGCGACGTAACCAGTTCGAAGAGCGTCAACGTGTCCTCGCAGAACTTGAAGCAACACAACAAAAGTTGAACGCGCTCGGTCAAACAGAGGAAGCGACGTTAGAAGGATTACAAACCGAACGGACGGAGCGACAAAATCTTCTCACGGCACTGACTAAAAAAGTCGAGTCGTTCAATCATGACTTCGAAATCGTCAAAAAAGAAACGTGGAAAGAGGAAGAACGGCTCACTTTGCTACGTCAACAACTCGTAGAGGCGAGAGGGCAATTTGATATACAAAGAACGATATGGAGTGAGCAGTTAGAAGCCGCTCGATTGACTCAGGAGCGATACGAACAACTTGCCAGTCGAATCGACCAGCGGACAAAGATGCAGGAAGACTTGCAACGTGAAGAAGAAGAAGGGGTCCGGCTTCGACATCGTATTCAAATGATTGAGGAGAAACTAGGAACCGTAGAACGACCTGACTTGCAGTCTATTGAAATGAAGGTCAATGAGGCCAAATCGTTATACGAACGAGCGTCAGAACATTTCATTTCCTCACAAGATGCTTTAGTTAGACATCGTCAAATCGTATCAGAGTGGCATGCACTTCGTGAGGAAACAGCGCGCGAAGAACAGAAGCTAGAGACCATCAAGTTGATTGCTGAAACCGGAAAGGGAATTAATCCTCAAAAGATGACGTTTGAGACGTACGTACAAACGGCCTTTTTTGACCAAATCTTACATGCTGCAAATATTCATTTAGACCAGATGACAAGTGGTCAGTTCCGACTCGAACGTAAAGTAGAGACGGCGAAAGGAAACGCAAAATCTGGACTGGAACTCCTTGTGTTTGATGCATATACCGGTCAATCACGGCGCGTTCAAAATCTTTCTGGAGGAGAAGGGTTTAAAGCGTCTCTCTCACTCGCACTCGGACTTGCGGAAGTGGTGCAACAATTGAGCGGGGGCGTCAGTCTCGAAACGATGCTCATCGATGAAGGATTCGGGACGCTCGATGCCGAATCTTTAGACCAAGCGATTGAATTATTGATGTCTTTACAGGCGACCGGACGCCTTGTCGGGGTCATCAGTCATGTCCAGGAATTGAAAGATCGCGTCGATGCCCGAATCGAAGTGAAAAAATCTAGAAGCGGGTCAACGATCCAGCTGATTGTGGAGTGATAGATTGTGAAACAGATGGTGACGAAATCAAGTCTCATCAATCATTTGAAAGAAGCGGGAATCCGACCAGGAGAATCCTTGTTCGTGCATACCTCGCTCTCTAAACTCGGATGGGTATGTGGCGGTGCGCAGACCGTGATTGAAGCGTTGCAAGAAGTAGTGGGAGCATCAGGACTAATCATGATGGCGACTCAGACAGGAGACAATTCAGATCCGGCTGAATGGGAGGCGCCACCTGTCCCGGTTGAGTGGTGGCAGACGATTCGCGCCGAAATGCCACCTTATGACCAAGAAAAGACATCAACTCGCGGAATGGGACGTGTCCCAGAGCTGTTTCGGAATTATCCGAACGTTTATCGAAGTGCACATCCGATGTGGTCTGTTGCTGCATGGGGAAAAGATGCAGCAGCAATCGTTTCTGATCATACGATTGATGTCGGATTCGGTCCAGGCTCTCCAATCGAACGTATGATTGAACGAAATGCTCGAGTCCTCCATCTAGGGTCGCCACTCGATGCGACGACGCTTTGGCACTATGCCGAGTATGGGATTGATGGCCCGACAAAAACTTTCGGTTGTGCCGTTCTCGAAGATGGTAAACGCGAATGGCGGACGTTTGATCATACCGACGTGAACAGCGATCCCTTTGGAGCAATCGGAGAAAATATCGTCAAACAAAAAGACGTTCAGATGTTTTCCATCAACGAAGCGACGTGCTATCTGATTCCAGCTAATACGTGGGAGCCGGTTCAACACGCTTTAATTGCACTCCGTAGCTGGTTGAGATAATGAATGCAGAATCGAGGGGAAGAAATAAATGAATCGTTGGATGAAAATAGTGAGTGTTGCTGTAGTCGTGATTTTGATTGTGGCGGGGTTGGCAATCGGTGGAATCTCGGCTCATATCGGTGATCAGTTGACGTCACCTGAGCGAGAAACGTTAACATATACTCCGAAATCACTCGGATTGAAGTATGAGAATGTGACAATCCAATCTGAAGAAGGACATGACTTATATGGATGGTGGATTCCACATCCAACACCTCGTGCGACAATCGTCTTTGCCCACGGATATGGAAAGAATAGAGAACAGGATGACTTGCCGCTTAAAGAGTTGATTCCAGAATTTCATGAACAAGGATATCAATTTTTAACGTTCGACTTCCGAGGATCAGGGATTTCTGAAGGAGACCGTGTAACGGTCGGTGCGAAAGAACAATCAGACTTACAAGCCGCCATCCAATATGCCAAAGGTCGCTCAGACGGCCCAATCGTACTTTACGGAATTTCCATGGGGGCGGCGACGGCTCTCTCTACGGCTGACGATGTTGAAGTAGCAGCAGTCATCGCAGATAGTCCGTTTAGTGATTTGCGAAATTATCTCGAGACAAATCTTCCGGTGTGGAGTGACCTACCAAACGTTCCTTTCACGCCTGTCATCATGACAGTGACCCCTTGGTTCACAGGACTCGATGCGGATCTCGTCTCACCAATTCAAGATATTCAAGCGATTGAGGCGCCGATTTTGTTGATTCATAGTGCGGGTGACGATGCGATTCCGGTCTCAGAAAGTGAAAAACTGGCGAGCGCACGGGACGGTGTCGAGCTATGGGTGACGGAGAACGATGGACATGTCGGATCGTATCAATCATTCCAGACTGAATATCGTCAACAGATTTTCGATTTTCTAGAACGGTCATTGTAAGCAAAGGGGCGCATTTGTCGCCCCTTTTTGATATGATTGCAAACGAGACCAATGAAAGAAGGGTGCAAAATGGACTTATTACAACTATTTCAGTTTCTCTTGCTCGGTACATTGATTGGGATATTGAGTGGCTTCTTCGGAATCGGTGGTGGGATCTTGCTCACGCCACTCCTTCTCGTCTTCGGTTATGAAGCGAGTGCGGCGATCGCACTTAGTCTCATGTTGACGCTTGGTTCGACGGCGGCAGGAACAATCTCGCACATTCGTTTACGGAACGTGAACGTGTCACATGCGCTATGGATTGGTGTGTTCGGGATTGTCGGAACTTGGATTGCCACACCTCTCGTCTTTTACTTAGAAGGGGTGGACGGCGCGACACTGATCATCTCACTCGTCTACATCGCGTTACTTACGTACTTTGCGATTTCATTCTTCCGGTCGAAACAGCATGTCGAAGGTAGTGTCGGGACAGCTTCTGTACCACGACTTGGGATTATCGGTGTCTTTGCAGGATTTATCTCTTCTTTGATGGGGGTAAGTGGGGGCTTTGTATTGACGCCGCTCCAAATCAAGCTACTGAACACTGAAATGAAGCGAGCGGTCGGAACGAGTATTTCAGCAGCTCTCCTCATCGTAATATCAGGCGTGATCAGTTATGCCGTGGCAGGTGCTGAAACGAATTACTGGCATGGACTCGCATTAATAGCAGGTGCGATGATTGGATCTCCGTTTGGAGCTAAACAGTTGCAACGTTTCAGTTCGCAACATGTCAAAAAAGCATTAGGTGGCTTTTATGTCACGGTCGCATTTAGTGTGGCCCTTAATTTAGTCGGATGGAATACAGCCTCACTTATATTACTTGTCACACTAGCGCTTCTCTTTATCATCACGCTCATCATTCGACCACACAAAAAATAAACCCCGTCTTTGGACGGGGTTTTAACGTCTAGCGATATGGTCAATGTTTTCTTGAATCTCTCCAACTTTCGCTTTTGCTTCGCGAAGTCTGCGCTCAAATGCTTCTGTGTCACGTTTCTCATGAGACGACTTGTCAACTCCTTGACGTTGCCCTTTGTCAGAGCGTTGATAAAAGTGGGTCGCTTTTTGTAAGCGTTTTTTAAACGTCGAGTCGCTCATAGGGACACCCCCTTCCATACTTCATTTATTCCACATATGGAAACGGGCGAAACGTTCGAACGTTTAAGATGCTAAGGAACGACGAACTTGAACATTCTGAGAAATTTTCACAGCTAATATTGCAGCGAGCACGGCCTTAAGTGAATCTCCAAAAATAAAAGGGATATTCACTTTTAGCGCATCAATGAAAGACATACCGAGAACGATTTCGAGCCCGATGCTTCCAAGTAGGTATACAAGCCCGAGGCCGAATAAAAGGTTATAGCCAATCAATGCTGGGATGGAGCGATGGCGCTCGCTGAACCAGCCAATGAAGAAAGCGGCGATTGGAAATCCAATTAAATATCCGACGGTTGGTCCAACGAAGGGAGCAAGACCTCCTTGACCACTCAGTACGGGAAGGCCGATCAAGCCGAGTAGGAGGTATACGATGACTGCCAAAAATCCTTTTCGTGCACCGAATACGCCGGCGATTGTCATGATGGCCAGTGTTTGAAGGGTAATCGGAACGGGTCCGATTGGTATTTCGATGAAACCGATACTTGCGATGAGTGCTGCCCCGAAGGCAATTTGAGTCATGTCTTGAATCTTCATATGTAAACCCCTTTTCAGTTAACGTTAACAATATAAAAGTTAACATTTTGAGAATGGGTTGGCAAGAATTATTTCAAGACAAACCATTTTGACTCAAAGCTGTCTGATATGCTTTCGTTTCAACATAAAGTTCATCTTTTAGTGGATGGAGATGTCGTTGACGGATACGATAAAACTGATAGGCAACAAGAGCCACGTTGAATGAGAGTGAGAGTAGACTGACAATAAAGAAGGCTCTTGGGTCATGTGTCGAAGGAACGGGAGCTAACCGGTCAGCGAACGATGGAACTGTCATGACAAACATAATCCATAAAGCCAAGGTATGCGCACGATGTTGCAACCAAGCCCCTCTCTTAATAAAGAAAGAAGGGATAGTACATGAAAGCAACAGAATTAATCCCGCATAGAACGAATGGTCAGAGATACAATTATAAACATAAGCGAAATTCCATAGATCATAGGCTATGATCCATGGCCAAATCATATCGGGCCAAATCATGTCTTTCGATTGATCTTTAGAAATATTGATTCCAATCCATCCGCAGATGGCGATAATATTTAATAATCCGGCGAAACCGTTCATCAAATTCCAAGGACCCGACATGACCCAAAGGTGATCGATATAAGCACCATCAGGAACATTAAAGAAATATACTTGAAAGTCTCGGATACAGGCTTCTAAAATGTTTAGTGCTAAAATCCCAGGTGGAAAAATCAAAATCCATTTCTTTCGTAATAGTGAGGGGCGATAACGAATGGCCATAAAACCGAGACAGCCGGCGAGAGCAGAATAAGTTTTCACCCAGTTGAACCATGTACCTGTGCCATATTCATTCCCTGGTGCGGCAGTTGTCGGCCAAACATAGAGGGTTAGTATAGTCGGCACGATCAGGAATAATGTTATTCCTCCCCACTTAGTCGTGCGGCTGAATTCATTGAAGGCCATCAAGGAAAACAAGACAAATAACCCAATTCCCCATCCGACGAGATCGATTCGTTCATACAGGATCCCCATTCACATCTTCTCCTTACATTGGTTATTTGTTCACTACTGAGCAATTAGGCTCATACGTTCACATGTACGATTCCTTCATGATACTTTGACTCTCTTGAAGCTGATGATGGCCTTATTGTGATGAAGTTGCCACATATGCCAAAAGACATAAGGGACGATGATCACAAAATTAATTACCCCCCATGATTTTAATACTTCAGGGTTAAACCACGTCGAAGAGTTCATAACTTGTGGGAAAATGTCATAGCAGGCACGAATCAATAAATGGGCTGCCAAAGTGTA
The DNA here is from genome assembly GCF_018617435.1 of Exiguobacterium sp. s34. Lineage (NCBI taxonomy): Bacteria > Bacillati > Bacillota > Bacilli > Caryophanales > Exiguobacterium > Exiguobacterium sp. s34. The sequence continues at coordinate 192,660 of NZ_JACSKE010000003.1, forward strand.
AATGCGAGCGGTAATGTATAGCTCAGGGCGTCCTTTGATGACCGGATATAGTTCTGCCGCAAGTAAGATACAGAGTGAGCTTGCAAAATAAGTAGGAGACTCCGCATAGACGAAACATGCGTTCCATGACGTATAGATAAAATTCCAAGAGCCTGTCGTATAAGCTACGAGATCGGCATAGCCTTCTTTCGCAAACGTCCAAAATGTCGGTGCGAAAGGAATCGTCACACAGAGTAAAAATCCACAGGCGGCATTAAAGTAGTTGCCGAGTGTCACGTCTTTAATTGTGGCTTCAGCGATATTTAAAAACAAGATGGCATAGAAGAACCATAAAAATTCGTCACGCTTTAAGAAGTTCCAGATTCGTCCTTGCTTGTTCTCGTAAATAGCGATTCGAGAGAAACCAACGATGATTGTCGGTATGATAACGCTTACAATTTTTGCCCAACGAAACCAGCCATCGACATTCCCCATCATCCATAATGGGATGGTCAATAACGAAGCGAGCCAAAAATAGGCGGACAGTTTATAGTGCTTCCTGAAAAAAACGATGATTCCTAATAATAAACCTAAATAGAGTGGCATCGAGATCATATGCGGCCAGACGTTCATTCCATTCACCTTCTCATTTAAATTTAACAAACATAACGTTTGTTATGTTTTTAGTGTACGCCGTCTATTTAGATTAGTCAATGTGAAAAATTTCACATTATGTGGTTTTGAGCGCTATCGATTATGTGGCTATGTTATTCTAAAATGGATTTGAAAGGGGATGGTATACGTGGATGGGAAAAATAAAATTTTGGATGCGGCAAGAAATGTCATTATACGCAATGGGGTTAACGGGGCAACAGTTAGAGCAATTGCAACAGAGGCTGATATGACGACAGGTGCTATCTACCATCATTACAAAAATAAAGAAGATTTATTATACGATTTATTGAATGAAAGCTTATCGGTCTCCTCTCAAATAGCCAAAGACGTGACAGACAAATCCTTTTCAAAAGATAACATTAAATTGGAAATTGTTCGAAACACGGCTGAACGGTTTCATAAAGATGCAGAGAATAGGTTGCAATATCATTTTGCTCATGAAGTATTATTGGGGAACGTTGATGCGCAAGTAAAATTAAAAAATAAGTACTCAGAATGGATAAAAAAGATTGAACAAATCCTGATTCATTTGTACGGACTAGAAAATACTCGTTTAAACAAAGCATTCAGTTCATGGTTGATTGCAGCGGTCGATGGAGTCGTCCTGCAATATTTGCTAGACGTCAATGAAAACTCTATTGATGAGATGATGGAGGTGTTCGATATCCTTCTGGATGAAGGACTTTCTTCTTTCGTTGAACGTTTGAATGAGCAGGAGAAATAAAATGACCCGTCACAGAAAATAGTGACGGGTTCGATTCTATTATGAATGGGTCATCTTATTTATGCATTCCGAAGCTTCTTTTAACTGTTCACGAACGGCATCAAATCCTGTGCCGCCGTAACTATTACGACGTGCAACTGCCTGTTCAGGGGTCAAGGCGTGATACACATCTTCTTCAATCAAAGCAGAATGTGTTTGGAACACAGACATCGGTAGTTCGCGTAAATATAGACGTTCATCGACGCAGTATTTGACGAGTTTCCCAGTTACTTCATGCGCTTCACGGAACGGCATGCCTTTTGCCGTCAAATAATCAGCAAGCTCGGTAGCATTTGAAAAATCGTGTTCGGTTGCTTGCTTCATCGTGTCCGGGTGGAATGTCAATTCATTCATCATCCCGGCCATAATACTTAGCGATCCTTGAACGGTTTTGACCGTGTCAAACATACCTTCTTTGTCCTCTTGCAAATCTTTATTATACGCGAGAGGAAGTCCTTTCATAAGGGTCAACAATCCCATCAAGTTTCCGATAACGCGACCTGATTTCCCACGTACGAGCTCGGCCATGTCTGGATTTTTCTTCTGTGGCATCATGCTTGAACCGGTCGAGAACGTATCAGACACGGTAATGAAGCGATATTCTTCACTTGCCCAAAGAATTAACTCCTCACAAAAGCGCGAGAGATGCATCATGAGCATCGATGCGTTCGACAAGAACTCGAGAATGAAATCGCGATCACTGACGGCGTCTAAACTGTTCGGATAGACACGATTAAATCCGAGTAATTCAGCCGAACGAGCACGGTCAATCGGGAACGTTGTCCCAGCGAGTGCACCTGCACCGAGCGGTGACCAGTCGATTCGCTTCAAACTGTCATTGAAGCGTTCTTTGTCTCGTTCGAGCATCCAAAAGTAGGCGAGCAAATGATGTGCCAAAGAAATCGGCTGAGCACGTTGGAGGTGCGTATAGCCAGGCATAATCGTCTCTACATTTTCTGAGGCGTGTGCATATAACTCATGTTGAAGAGATTCAATCAATTGAATGACTTCTTTTACTCGTTCTTTCAAGTAAAGGTGCATATCCGTCGCGACTTGATCATTACGACTACGTGCCGTATGCATTTTCCCAGCAATCGGACCAATCTCTTCATGGAGCAACGCCTCTAAATTCATATGGATATCTTCATGATATACCTCGAACGTCAACTCGCCAGCGATTGCTTTTTGTTTAAGTTGTTGTAATCCTTGAATGAGTTGTTTCACTTCGTCATGGGAGAGGATGTGTTGCTCCCCGAGCATCGTCACATGCGCCATACTGCCTTCTAAATCTTCAAGGACGAGTTGAGCATCAAATTCAATCGAGGCACCAAATGCATCGACCCAATCGCTAGCTGTCTTCTCGAAACGCCCTCCCCATAATTTACTCATTAATGAACGCCCCTTTTTCCATCAATACCTCTGACTGTACTTTTGTAGGGAGACCCCATAGTTTGATAAATCCAACGGCTGCTTGTTGATCGAACGTGTCTGCAGATGTATACGTCGCAAGTTCCTCGTCATAAAGCGAGATTGGTGACTTACGTCCGTCTACAATTGCTTGTCCTTTGAACAGTTTCATCCGCACCGTACCTGTGACGGTCTGTTGCGTCTCGTCGATGAAAGCGAGTAGTGCTTTCGTGAGAGGAGAGTACCAAAGTCCGTTATAAATCGTCTCCGTCAACTTTTGCTCGACAATCGGTTTGAAATGCGCAACTTCACGCACAAGCGTCAATGCCTCAAGCGCCTTATGAGCTGTGATCAACGTCATTGCGCCAGGAGCCTCATACACTTCACGTGATTTGATTCCAACGACACGGTTCTCAATGTGGTCGATTTTACCGACGCCATGTGCACCTGCGACAATATTCAACTCTTTTAGAATATCTGTGAACGATTGGCTTTGACCATTGATGGCCACCGGAACCCCGTTCTTGAACTCGAGCTCAAGATAAGTAGGCTCATGCGGTGTATCTTCAAGAGCCGCCGTCAACTCATAAGCGCTCTCTGGTGGTGCGGCCCATGGGTCCTCTAAAATGCCGCATTCAATCGCACGTCCCCAAATGTTTTGGTCGATTGAGAAAGGTTCTTCTTGAACGATTGGGATTGGGATATTGTGTTTCGCTGCGTATGCGATCTCTTCTTCACGTGACCATTTCCACTCACGAACAGGTGCAACGATTTCAAGTGACGGATCGAGTGCATGGATGGACACTTCAAAACGAACTTGGTCGTTTCCTTTTCCCGTACATCCGTGTGCCACGGCAACTGCACCTTCTGCTTGAGCAACTTCAACCAATTTTTTCGAAATGAGAGGGCGTGATAGAGCGGATACGAGTGGGTATACGCCTTCGTATAACGTATGTGCCTGCATCGAGTAGCGTGCGAAGTCGCTCACGAATTCATCGACCGCGTCGATGACGATTGACTTTTTAGCCCCGACTTTCATCGCCTTTTGTTGAATTTTTTCTAAGTCCTTTCCTTCTCCAACATTTAAACATACGGCGATGACATCATATCCTTGTTCATCCAACCATTTGATTGCAACCGATGTATCAAGTCCACCTGAGTAAGCCAATACGAGTTTTTGTTTCAAAATGTAAGCACCCCTTATGAATAATTATTAATCTTTGTTTATAAATATACGACTTAGTGTAAGGGATAATAAACACTGTGGCAACCCTTTTTTGAAAAGAAAAAAATGACCACGAAACATTCGTGGTCATCATTGTTCGATTGTAAGCTCTGGTAACCATTGCGACATATGTTCGCTGACAGGAGAGAAGAGCTCGGATTTTGCTGATTGTAAAGGGACGACTTCATAATGTCCTTCTGATGATTTCTGTGTAAATGTTGGATAAAACATCGGATTTTTCAATTCGAATGTTGAAACATCGTCTTCGGTCGTTTTGACAACGTCTATCCCGATGATTCCACCTGTATTGCGATCATCGCCTTGTTGTCCAGATAGGAAGTTACCGAGTGAATACACGACGAATGTTTGATTGCCATCAGCTCCCTCAAGCATCTTCGGTGGTTGTAGGACGTGAGGATGGTGACCGATGATGATGTCGACGCCGAGATCTGAAAGAGTTTGAGCAAGCTCAGTTTGACTTTCGTTCGGTATCGTTTCGTATTCTGTTCCAAAATGTAAGGATACGACGGTCAAATCGGTAGTTTGTTCTGCTTTCTCGATTTCAGGGCGCATTTGCTCGAGATCGATATAGTTGACGTGGTATGGCTGTTTCGGAATCACGCCGTTCGTTCCATACGTATAGGCTAAAAAGGAGAAGGAAATCTCGTTTGCCGTCAATGTTCGGATGTTTGCCTTGTCTTCAGCAGATAAGAACGAACCGGTATAAGGCATTCCGATTTCATTCCAGTGACCAATCGAATTCTCAATCGCACGAACGCCGCGATCTAGCGTATGATTGTTCGCCGTCGTGACTAAATCAATCCCGGCACGTTGCAAAGCATCGCCAATCTCAAATGGGCTGTTAAAAGCCGGATAGCTCGACAACCCAATTTCGCTCCCGCCAATCATACTCTCTTGGTTAGCGATTGCGATATCCGCTCGTTCTAAAATCGGCGCGACTTGTTCAAAAGAAGTGTCAAAATCATAGCCGTCATTGACACGGGCTGCGTTGTAAACCGAATCGTGTAGCAATACATCACCAATAGCATAGATGGATGCCGTCGTGACGGTTGGCTCAGGTTCGGAAGGGGGCTCTTCTACAGGTGGTTCGACGATTGGCTCTTCGGTTTCAATTGGGGATTCTTGATTTGTCGATGAAGATTGACCACAACCGAATAATAGAATTAGGCTTGAAGCGAATGTGAGATGAGAGATGGTTTTAAAGGGTTTCATCAAAAATCTCCTTTTCAAAATGGAATTAATCTTAATATATATATAGTATTCGTTAAAAATCTATAAAACTCCTTGTACATAAAAATGGCAGGTCAAGAAGACCTGCCGAGAAGATTATTTAATATGTTCTTTCACCATGTCACGCATTTGGTCGAATTCACGTTGAATGACCTCACTTGGTGGAGGCGTCATTAAACTAACGACATAAATGGCGAGTGCAGACAGGAAGAATGCTGGAATCATCTCATAGAGCGTTCCGAACGTGCCAAAAAGTGAAGATGCGTAATTCTTCCAAAGGATGACGACAAATGCACCAGTCAACATACCGGCAAGGGCGCCTTGACGAGTTGTTCGTTTCCAAAAGAGACTGAACAGTATGAGAGGTCCAAATGATGAACCAAATCCTGCCCAAGCATAACCGACAAGATTTAAGATGGTGTCATCTGCATCGAGCGCGAGTACAATCGATACGACAGAGACGAGAATGACAGTGATACGACCGACCATGACGAGTTCACGGTCACCTGCGTCCTTACGGAAGAATTTTTGATAAAAGTCTGTCGTCGCTGCACTTGATGAGACGAGCAATTGTGATGAAATGGTCGACATGATGGCAGCAAGAAGAGCCGCCAATAACACACCGGTGACCAAATCAGGGAACAATAAGTCTGATAGATTAATAAAAATGTTTTCAGGATTATCGATTGTCAGTCCTTGTTGCGTGTAATAGGCAAGACCAAACAATCCGGTCGCCATCGCCCCGACGACAGTGAAGACCATCCAAGAGATTCCAATGCGACGTGCTGTTTTAATGTCTTCTAGTTTTCCAATTGCCATAAAGCGTACGATGATGTGAGGTTGACCGAAATATCCAAGGCCCCACGCGAATAAAGAAATGATACCAATCAGCGATTGTCCCGTCCAAGGGTCAAGTAACGCTTCATCGATATCCCGAACCGTGTCTAATGCGTTCGAGACACCATCCGTTGCCATAATGGCGATCGCCGGTACAAAAATGAGCGCAAAAAGCATAATCAATCCTTGAACGAAGTCCGTCCAGCTTACGGCTAAAAAACCACCGATGAACGTATACAGAATGATAATCGATGCAAGAATGATAACGCCTGTCACAAACTTGATGTCAAAGACGGCATTGAACAGTCGTCCACCTGCAACGAACCCACTCGTCGCATACAACGTGAAAAAGATGAGGGTGACAGCAGCAGAAAAGGAACGTAACAATCCTTTTGAGTCTTTGAATCGCTTCTCAAAAAAATCTGGAATTGTGATCGCATCATCCGATATGTAGGAATAAATGCGCAATCTCGGAGCGACCAATAACCAGTTCAAGTAGGCGCCGATTGTCAACCCGATGACAATCCAGCCGCTTGAGATTCCCGTGGCATACATCGCACCAGGTAATCCCATCAAGAGCCATCCACTCATGTCAGACGCGCCAGCAGATAAAGCGGCGACGCCGGGTCCGAGTGCCCGTCCGCCTAACATATAATCTCCGATACTGCTTGTTCTTCGATATGCGATGATCCCAAGTAAGACCATCAGTGCCATGTATAAGACAATGGACACTAAAATTCCGTTCATCAACATCCCCCCGAAAGATATAAAATATGAAAACGCTTTCAGTGATAGAATATCACTTTGTCAAAATATTGTCACAAGAACGGGGGAGATGTAAAGATGTTTTTGATATCTGGTCTTAAGTTATCGAAATGTGCAAGAGACGAGATGGTCATTGACAAGACCTGTCGCTTGTAGGTGGGCATAAACCGTGGTTGGTCCTAAAAATTTAAATCCACGCCGCTTCAGGTCTTTACTCAATCGCTCAGACAATTCTGTCGTTGCGGGGACTTCATCAAGTCGCTCCCACGAATTGATGATCGGTTTATGATCAACGAACGACCAAATATATGAATCGAACGAGCCAAACTCTTCCTGTAGTTTGATGAACTGTTTCGCGTTATTGATGGATGCTTCAATTTTTCGTCGGTTCCGGACAATTCCGCTATCTGCCATGAGTCTCTCAATATCTGCTTCTGTAAAACGTGCTACTTCGTTCACCTCGAAATTTGCATAGGCGGAGCGATAGTTTTCACGCTTTCTTAAAATCGTGATCCAACTGAGCCCAGCCTGTGCACTCTCAAGTGTCAGACACTCAAAATGTTTTTGGTCATCGTGAACTGGATTGCCCCATTCCTCGTCATGATAGCGAACGTAGAGCGGGTCATTCCCACACCACGGGCAGCGAAGTGTTTCTTGCATCTCCATCAACTCCTTTTTATATAAGTGTAGCATGCCTCAACGATTACTCGTTTGGAAGGTTGGGTATAAAGTTGGGGAATGGAGGCATCAAAATGAGTGACTGGATGATTTCGATAATCGAACAATACGGATACATAGGAATCGCGTTCATGATTTTTATTGAGAACGTCTTTCCGCCCATCCCTTCTGAAGTCGTATTACTCTTTGGTGGTTTTTTTGCAGTCAAGACTGATTTATCAATCATACTCGTGATTGTCGCTTCGACGGTTGGAGCTATTTTAGGGGCAGTATTACTGTACGGACTTGGTCTCTTATTTGATGTCGAACAGATTGAAAAGTGGACGAAGAAATATGGGAAGTGGCTTCGTCTTAATATCGATGACGTTAAAAAAGCGGATGCCTGGTTTGATCGCTATGGAGGATGGATGGTCTTCTTCGGTCGATTGATGCCAGTCGTTCGAAGTCTCATCTCTGTCCCGGCTGGTATGTCAAATATGCCATTTCTGAAGTTTTTACTTCTCAGTACTGCCGGAACGGCAATTTGGAATACGATCCTCATCATGGTCGGGATGAAGGTTGGTGAGAACTGGCAAGATATTCTCGCCTACCTGGATGCGTATTCTTACACGATTTACGGCCTGCTCCTCGTTGGGGTGATCGCTTATGTTGTTTGGCGTAAAAAACGGCACAAAAAACTAGCAAAAGACTAAATGAAAAAGCGGGTGGACCTATGAATGGGTTCGCCCGCTTACTCTTCTTTTTTCTTCTCGGGTAATACTTTTGTAAGTGTTCGTTCTGTCTTCTCAGCCAAGTATTCAGAGAAGCGGAATAAGATAATACCGACAATGGCTGATACGAAAATGTAGAGACCAACAAATAAGTTGATTGCACCGTTCGAGAGGGCGGTAAACAAGATGGAGAACTCTCCACGAGGAGCGAGAGAGAAGCCGGCTTCATTTGCCTGAACACGAGATAGCCCGTAGATCCTGCCTCCGACACGACCGACAATCCATTTCGACAAAACACCCCAAACAATCAAGACAAAAAATAGTGCGTTAACGATGACACCTTTCTCTAAATTGATTGATATCCCAAATGAAATAAAGAAAATGGGGAGAAACAAATCACGAACTGGTACAGTCAAACGTTTAAGCGGACGAACGTCATGGATATCAGCTAGCATGATTCCGGCAATGAAGGCTCCTAAAATCTCAGAAAGCCCAAATACCATACCGATCCCAGCGAAGAAGAGGATAAGTCCAATAAGACCGATACTCGCATCATCCTGACGCAACAAATGTTTCGAGAACTTTTGTTGTTTTGATACAAAATTTGAACCAATAAACAACAGCACACCAAAAATGAGGAATCCGGCAAACACTTTGCCAACGTCAGTCATGGCTATCGGTTCCTCTTGAATAATGAATGGGGCAATTGTAAGCAGGAGTGGTGCAAAAATATCTTCGAAAATAAGTAGAGCGAGTACGAATTCTTTAATATCTTCATGTTTTTCGGAGTGGCGCTCAAGCAGTTTCGCCGAGATGGAAGAGCTCGTCGCATACAATACGGCACCAATCAGGAAGGCACGTGGAAAGTCCAACCCAAACAGCAAGGCGATTCCGAATGAGACACCAAATGAAAGGACGATGTCCAGAACGCCCGCCTTCCATACTCTTCGCATCCGTTTCCAAAGTTCACGTAACGGAAACTTTAAACCGAGCAGGAAAAATAACAGAATAATCCCGATTTCACCCGCAATTTTAAATACCTCGTTTCCGTCCCAGAAAAAGCCGACTCCAACACCAATGGCGATAAACGCTAAAATACTAGGAAAGTACAGGCGTTCAATAAGGAGGCTGAAGACGGAGATGAGCGTGAGCGCCAGTCCGAGCAACACGATGATGTTCAATCCATCCATAAGTCATCTCCTTCGTTGAGGGGTATTAACTTTCTGATTGATTCCACTGGTACTCCATGCCAACTGATTCAGGACGTGAATAGTCAAAGCCGAATTGTCGATATAATCCATCCGCCGGAATATCTGCGATCAGACTGATGATAGCCGTCTCATCCGCTTCCTTTAAAATCCACTCCATTAAATTCTCCATAATTAGCTTTCCAAGACCGAGGCCTTGACACTCTGGATCAACAACGATGTCGACTAGATGAAAGACCATCCCGCCGTCCCCGACGACTCGTCCCATTCCGACGATCTCATCATCTAAATATAAACAGACACCAAATAATGTGTTTTTAAGACCTTTTATTGTACTTTCATCCGATCGCCGAGGCATTCCCGCCTTCACACGTAACGACTGATGTTGTTCCGGTGTCGGTGTCTCAACTTTAACAGTAACTTCATTGACCATACTAAAATCCCCCTCTACACAAGTTAATTTTACTTTCCCACTATATTGAATGAGTAAACCTTGATTTCTGAAAATGGCTATCGGCATAATGAGAGAAGAGACAGGGGGAATTGCGGATGTTACATGGACAATCGATCTTGCCCGCGATAAGGGATATGCGCGATCTAGAACGATTTTTGTCAAGTGAACTTGAGTTAGGCGTATTGCTTGAGGTTCATATGAGTCGTTTAGAGTCAATTTTCAAACTGCTGGAGAAGCATCAAAAAAAGGTATTCGTTCATATGGATTTAATCCAAGGCATGAAAGCGGATGAATTTGCGACCGAATACGTCTGCCAAACGTTTAAACCGTTGGGAATCATCTCGACGAAAGGAAACGTCATCGTTAAGGCGAAACAAAATAATGTGATGACGGTACAACGTTTATTTTTAATTGACTCGACATCTTTAGAAAAGAGTATCAGACATATTGAACGGTCAAAACCAGACTATATTGAGGTGCTTCCAGGAATTGTGCCGAAGTATATTCGACGAGTGCAGGAGCGGACCGGTATACCGGTATTTGCAGGTGGACTCATTGAGACGACAGAAGAAGTGAACGAAGCCCTTGCTGCTGGTGCAAGCGTCATTACGACATCGAATCGTAAACTGTGGACTGAGTAAGCTACATTCGGGTATACATTCTTCTAGGAGGGATGAATAGATGAAAGACGTGATGATTATTACAGGAGTGACTCAAGGAATTGGATATGCGCTCGCAAATGAGTTTGTAGACCAATATGAAGTGATTGGTTTAGATATCGAGGATGACCCGCATATTGAAGGGATGCTCTTTTATCAAGTTGATCTTGGAAATACAGAGGAATTACAACGTGTATTTGAAAATATCAAGACACGTGTCGGACGTGCGCACGTTTTGATTAACAATGGTGGAATCGCCTCACTCGTCAAGCCAATCGACGAACTGAATGTCGATACGTTTAAACGAGTCATCGACGTCAATTTAGTCGGCACTTTTACTTGTGCAAAATACTTTTTAGAACTTAATCATGATGAATCGTACGGTCGGATCGTCAACATGGCCTCTACAAGGGCTTCTCAAAATGAACCTCACTGGGATGCATACGGCGCCTCAAAAGGTGGAATTGTCGGTTTGACTCACTCACTTGCCATTTCATTGAGTGAACGACCCGTAACGGTAAATGCAATCAGCCCAGGGTGGATTCATACGTCAGAAGAAAGCTTACGTGAAGTCGATCATCGTCAACACCCGTCAGGACGAGTCGGGGAACCGGATGATATCGTCCGAGCAGTAAGCTATTTGATTGACCGAAACAATGACTTTGTCAATGGTCATAATCTCGTCGTAGATGGTGGAATGACGAAAAAAATGATTTATGAAGAATGATAAGACTATATACCTAATTTTAGAAAGGAAATAGGTTATTTCTACCTAAATCCGGGTAATTAATAGAAGAGTTTATACCCGAGATTAGGAGGAAGGTGCTATGAATCCCCTTGTAGAAGAAGCACTCCGCTTTTCATCGATTCGTCATGGAGGACAACATCGCAAAGGTTCATCGATTCCATATTTGTCACATCCATATTCAGTTGCATTGCTTCTCGAAACGGATCAGCAACCGCCAACGGTCGTGGCAGCAGGGCTCCTTCATGACTTGATTGAAGATACGAATACGGAACCGGAAGAAATTTTAGTGAGATTTGGTCCAGACGTGTTACGGCTCGTACTTGCCGTCTCTGAGAGAAATCGGGAGGAAACGTGGGAACAACGAAAACGAAAGACTTTGCAACACATCTCCTTTCTACAATTTGATGAGGTCGCACTCCTCGTGGCGGACAAGCTACATAATCTCCGTTCCATCCGCTATGATTTAGAGATGGAAGGGATGACGGTGTGGCAACGCTTTAAACGTCCGATGCGCGATCAATCTTGGTATTATCATCAGCTGCTACTTGCTTTCGAACCATTTCGTAGTTCGACAGACTTGATTGGTCTGTACGAACAAGAACTCAATATCTTATTTTATGGCGGAAATAATGAAAAAGATCGGAAAGTGGCAAGACTCTTTGAATCAATTCTTACCTATTTTATCGAGGATGAATGGGTTCAAGAAGCGGCACCACTTTGTCAAACTGCATATGAACTAAAAGAGATTGTTGCTCGTGCATCGGTGGATGAGGCTGAGGTACATGAATTTCGTGAACAACTCGAGCGAGCTGGTTGGAACACACCTTTGTCGGCCCCATTATTAGCTGCAATGCAAGAACTGGGCTATCGAACTGCTTTGGATGCACCGGATTTTGTCACACTCATGCGCCGTTCGATTGTCAACTAGGACGGTTCATGCTATAGTCAAGTGGAAGATAAAAAGGGGAGTAGCGACCACAATCGTGGTCGATGGGTCGTCATTACAGTGCGCATGCACTCGGTCCATCGAGCTTTTACAAGTCCGCAAGACCTTTTTATGGGCGTTTTTGTCGTCCATAAAAAGGTCTTTTTTGTTTACCCAAGGAGGAGAAAAAATGGTATTTGTTTATTTCTTATTGGCTGCGGCCATCACGGTTTTCGCCGCTATCAAGTTGTCTACGTACGCAGATGTTATGACGGAAAAGTCAAAAATGGGCGGGATGCTCGTTGGTACCGTTCTTTTGGCGGGGGCGACCTCGTTACCTGAAGTGACGACGAGTATCTCGGCCGTCATGATTGATAACCCGGACATCGCCATCGGAAACATGCTTGGTTCTAACTTATTCAACATTGTTATTTTGGCAATGTTCGATCTTTATTTCCGTCAAAAACAACTCTTCAATTATGCGAGCCGTGATCATTTATATACGGCGGGACTTGGTTTGTTGTTGACCGTTACGACTTTGGTCGCCTTGATTGTCCGTGTCGATATGACGTTTATCGGAATCGGTGTGGACGCACTTTTGATCGCTATTCTTTATGGGGTCGGAATTTACTATATTGGGAAGCAACCGAAAGAGCCAGTCGCTGAACATGAAGTAGAAGAAGAGGTTGTTGTCAGCAAGTATGAAGATATCACCTTGAAACGAGCTGGATTTGGATTTTTGATTGCTGCCGTCGTCATCATGGCGGCCGGAACAGCACTCTCCATCACGGGTGACCAGATTGCCGTCGTCACAGGACTCGGTTCAAGTTTTGTCGGTAGCTTTTTGATTGCGGCATCAACGTCTTTACCTGAAGCGGTCGCCGTGTTTATGGCACTTAAACTTCGAAACGTCAACTTGGCGTTCGGATCGATTCTCGGAAGTAACATCTTTAACATGCTCATTATCGCTATGTCAGACGTCTTCTATCGCAATGGTTCGATTTTGGCAGACGTATCTACGTCACATCTCGTATCAGCGGTCGGTATCACGATTCTATCAATCCTTGTCATGTACAGCGTGCTTCGACAAAACGTCACCTCGAAGGTACGCTACGTCATTCCTTCACTACTTGTCGTCGTCGTTTACTTTGTTTCGTCTTATTTGATTTTCATCGGATGATTCGATGCATCAGCTTCTTGCTGATGCATTTTTTTGTGGGAATGTGAAGCAGTCGCTTCGGGTATAGAGGAAGGGAGAGGAGGGGTGGCGATGCAAATGCATGAAGTAGGAGTACGTGATGCGTATTCAATTCTAATCCCGGCCTATAACCCTGATGGTGCACTCGTCACACTTGTAGAGAAATTGAGAGCAGACGGATTCTCGACAATTATCGTCGTGAATGATGGAAGTGATGCATCATGCGATTCAATTTTTCGGGAGCTAGGTTCAATCGTCGATGTGGTGTTAGCACATGAACAGAATCGAGGAAAAGGAGCAGCACTAAAGACTGGTTTACGCTATATTGTGGAGAATTATACTGATAAGTTAGGTGTCATCACGGTAGATGCCGATGGACAACATCTTCCTAAGGATGTCGTCAATGTATATGAGGAGGGTGTAAGTAAGCCGCATCATCTAATCATGGGATGTCGTGATTTCAGTGGTGACAAGATCCCCCTTAGAAGTCGCTTCGGTAACCAGGCGACGCGACTCGTCATGTTAATCGGGAGCGGATTGAAATTGAAAGACACACAGACTGGTCTACGTGCCATACCGATGCGATACGTGAGACAGTTGCTCGACATTCCTGGGAACCGATACGAGTTCGAGATGAATATGCTGACGTTCACCAAACGCTTGCAGGTCCCCATTCAACAGACGACCATCCAGACGGTATATGAGAACGAAAATGACTCGTCCCATTTCAGACCGATTTTAGATTCGATATTAATCTATCGCATGTTTTTGATGTATTCGGCATCATCCGTCGCATCGTTCCTTGTCGACGTGGGTATGTATGCAGTCTTTATCTATTTATTGTCACCGTACTTCGATACAACCCATGTCATCGTGGCAACGGTACTCGCACGAATCATTTCCTCTTTATTCAACTATTTCGTCAATCGGAAAGTCGTCTTTCATTCAAAAGCGCGACGATCACTTTCCAAATATTTTTCTCTCGTCGTTCTCCAGATGGCGATCTCGGCACTACTGGTATATATCCTGTTTCTATTATTTAGACAAGGAGAAGTTATCTTAAAAATTATTGTCGACAGTTTTCTCTTTTTCGTCAGCTATTATGTTCAAAAGCGATGGATTTTCAAAAAATAACCGGCTACGAAATCGTGGCCGGTTTAGTATGCGAGTGTACCTGTTTTCACTGAGGTGTAGCGATGTAACTCACGGGGACTCATAATACCTGTCTTTTGCATCATGTCGCGCATTAAGAGCGCACAGACCCGCGCATCTTCTGCAGCGTCGTGGTGAATGAACGGGACATTCAAGTAGTCTGCCATCGTGTTTAACTTATGGTTCGCTAATCCTGGATAGAGTTTTCGTGACAGTTTGACAGTGCACCCGTACTCAATCGTTGGAAAATCGTACAAGTCATATTTCACGATCGCCTTTCTCAAGGCGCCCATATCAAATGAGGCGTTATGTGCGATGACGAGGTCGACTTCTCGTAAAATCGGGTAAAGAGAGGCAAGTACTTCCGGTAACGCTGGGGCATCCCACACGTCGCTCGGACGAATGCCGTGGACACGGATGTTACCCATATCAAAGTCCTCCTCTGGATTGACAAGTCGTTGATCAGTGTCGATGACTTCTCCGTTTTTGAGGATACTCCATCCGACAGAACAGATACTGCGACTGTCTCGGTTTGCGGTCTCCACATCGAGCGCGAGAATGGTATGTTGCATGGTGCTTCACCTTCTTTCTTTGCAATAAAAAAAGTCTAACAGAAAGTTAGACGAATGTCGTGGTTAAGCAGCGACGAGTGTACGACACGCTTCTGCACAGCGCTCACATGCTTTCGCGCAAGCTTGGCAGTGGTCATGCAAGTGGCGACCACACTCGACGGCACATGTATCACACACCTGAGCGCACAATGCGACAATTGGTTTAGAGAAAGCTGAATCTGTTTCTAAGGCGTTTAACGCCAACGTGCAAATGTCAGAGCATTCCCTTGTCAGTCGAATGCATTCGGTGAACATGTGCAAATCTTCTTCTTGTAAACTTTTTGAAAAACAATGATTACAGGCGCGCATGCATTCAATCACGCTCGTCAATGTCTCTTCTACAGATGTGCGTTCCATCATAAAGTCCCCCTTGTATGAAAAAGTCTACCTTACCTTACCCGTTCAACAAGGGATTGAATCGCATAACATCAATAAAAAAGTCACATCTCATTTGAGATGTGACAGATTAATGGAGCATAGGGGGCTCGAACCCCTGACCTCTACGCTGCCAGCGTAGCGCTCTCCCAGCTGAGCTAATGCCCCGTTCGAAATCATTATATCATCCTAGTATTCGACATGGCAATTCCCTTTTTCATTTTAGGTTTATAAAAATGGAAGCATGGGAATTTCATGTTAGACGTTATATTAAGAAAGTAGGTGTGTTTCATGGAAATGATTTTATTGGCGCTCTTACCAGCACTCATGTGGGGGAGTATCCCGCTCATCGTGTCGAAAGTGGGCGGGAAACCGATTCAGCAATTGATTGGTACGACCATCGGAGCCATGATCATGGCAGGAATCATCGCCCTCGTTTTCAGACCAGAGTTCACGACACTTGCGATTGTGACCGGGTTTATTTCTGGGGCGTTTTGGGCGCTCGGTCAATATTTACAGTTCCAATCGTTCCAAATCTTAAGTGTCTCAAAGGCGATGCCAATTAGTACCGGTATGCAACTCGTCGGGACGTCTCTCTTCGGGGTCATCGTACTCGGTGACTGGAAGACGACGACAGAGCTGTGGTTAGGGTTTTCGGCGCTCGTCTTGATTATCATCGGGGCGACAATGACCTCATATCAACAGAAGAAAGACCAAGACAGCGCCGGTGCATTGAAGAAGGGGTTACTGGTCCTATTCGTCTCAAGTATCGGTTACGTCACATATGCTGTCTTGACGAACTATTTTGAGGTGGACGGAATCACTGCAATCCTTCCACAATCAGTCGGGATGTTCATCGCGGCGCTTCTCTTTAGTCTTCGGGAGAAGGACGTGAAGAAAATCGATCCAC
Source organism: Exiguobacterium sp. s34 (assembly GCF_018617435.1). NCBI lineage: Bacteria > Bacillati > Bacillota > Bacilli > Caryophanales > Exiguobacterium > Exiguobacterium sp. s34. The sequence goes on from NZ_JACSKE010000003.1 coordinate 209,190, forward strand.
GTACGTTCAAAAATATCTTGGCAGGTCTTGCCTGGGGAATCGGGAACTTCGGTCTCTTCGTCTCGAGCGGAGAAGTCGGAATTGCCACTTCCTTCGCTTTATCTCAATTGAACGTCGTCGTGGCGACACTCGGTGGAATCTATCTATTGAAAGAAGAGAAGACGACAAAAGAACGTGTCTTTGTCTTTATGGGAATCGGTCTCATTGTCGTCGCTGGATTTATGCTTGGGATTGCCAAGAGTTAAATTTCGATGATGAAATGAAAAGAACCCTGAATGTTCACTCGGTCTAGAGTGCCATTCAGGGTCTTTCTTTTGAGTAAATTTTAATCGTTAAAAGGATAGCAGGAGATGACGTAATCGATAGGGAAGTAATCCCATGTTGCGTTCGTCATATAGGACGTGCAACGCATTCGTGATGAATCAAAAAAATGTAGAGTAAAGGAGAAAACAATCATGGAATCAAATGTAGTGACGATCTCGACGCTTGTGGATACACCAATCGAAAAAGTCTGGGAACTCTGGACAGCCCCTGATCATATCAAACAATGGAATCATGCATCTGAAGATTGGCATACGACCGAAGCGGAGAATGACTTACGCGTCGGTGGGAAGTTTCGCAGTCGGATGGAAGCAAAAGACAACAGTATGGGGTTCGATTTTGAAGGCGTGTATGAGGAAATTCAAGTGAACGAGCTTATTCAATATCGCCTCGATGATGAACGGAGAGTGAGAATTTCATTCGTACCAGAAGGTGATCAAACAAAGATTGTTGAAACGTTTGATGCGGACTCGATGAATCCGGTTGAGTTGCAACGTCAAGGATGGCAGGCAATCCTCGACAATTTCACTCGATATGCGAATGAGAAGAATAAGTAAGGTGATCGAGTAATCTAATAATCAGCAGTATATATGATGAAGTTTACATGTATACTGCTGTTTGGCATGATAGCAATAAAAACCGCTTGTATATGTATATGTAGAGGATGTTATCTTTAGAATCGATCATGAACAACAGAGTGAGATCGTTAAATCTAATACAGTGACCCAAAAACTATGAAAAGTTGGATAATGAAATTCCGTAAGTAAATATGACAGGTGATGCAAAGAGTACATACATAAATACATTGTGAAACTAAGCAAACGCTTCAAACACAGGCATCATAAACGGAAGCGAAAACATCATAACAATCGAAAAAATAAAGGTTGCCATAAATCGTGAGAACTTCATTTTCTTCTCCACTTCAAAGAAATGGCAAAGGCAGTCAATCCTCCTATGACGACGACATAATAAACGGAATAGAAGACAAACTCTCCAATATCCTCAAAACTACTAAACGTATTTTCCATAATCATTGGATCAGACAAAATACCGATTGTCACAATCGGCAAAAAGAAGATCCAAAAACGTTTCCAAAAATACGTGCGGTACGATGACTCATTTGAAATCACTTGTGACCCCTCCTGTCAGCTCCATACTTTACCATATTGTATCATGAACATCTTACGAACAAATAGTTGAAATTTGGGCATTATACAATTTTTACTACATGCAAAAACAGCGAGTGCATTACATGTACCCGCTGCATAATATTGATTATTCACTCGATGTGCTTAATTCACCCGTCCCGAACGTTGCACTAAAAGCACGACACCAAATCACTACCTTGCTATATTCTGTCAAATCGACATCAGCCGGAACTAAATAGTTTTGATTTCCTGTATTCCCCTTAAGTGCCCCGAGTCGAATCCCTTCAGACACTTCCAAGCCTGGTTTCGTCAAATATACAAACAAGTCAGGACCGTTCGTCGTCTCAAACTCTTCAAATCGCAGGTAAGTTCCGTCTTCTGCTTCAACTGAGCGAATCGTGCCGGTCGTCTCGTAATTTTTCTCCCCGTCCATGAACACACCTGCTACTTCGGTTTGAGTCGTTTGTGCTTCCGCTGTATCGGCCGTCTCTTGTTCTGATTCATCTTCCTCTGGAGCTGGTGATTCGACAGCGGTCGGCGGCAATCCTTCATCGACCGTCTCAGTCAAAAATAGTGGTGAGATGAGCCACCAGGCGATGGCGATCACGGCTACGCCGATTACACCGATGATGATTTTTGAACGAGTTTTCATGTGTGAATCCTCCTATTCATGTGTTTGAATCGTTACATTTCTTTTCCCGAATCATGGGCTTATAAAAAGACGCGAATTAATACATTCGCGTCAATTGAACATCATACCGTCTCGGTCCAGTTCTCCTCGATAAACGCGTCGCGTCCCGAGATGGCCCGGTCTTCCTTGTAATGTTTTGGATTCTTTTTATGATAGTCCTGATGGTAGTCTTCTGCAGCAAAGAACGTTATCGCCGGAATGATTTTTGTGACGATTGGGGCCGTGAAACGTCCACTTGCCGCTAACACATCGCGACTCGCTTCCGCAGCGATTCGCTGCTCCTCCGTGTGATAGAAGATGGCTGGGGCATACTGAGGCCCACGGTCTTGGAACTGCCCACCGTCATCGGTCGGGTCTGTCTGAATCCAATAGAGTTCTAGGAGACGCTCGTATGAGAAAAGAGCTGGATCGTATGTGATCTGAACGACTTCTAGATGTCCGGTCGTCCCAGTCTTTACTTGTTCATATGTCGGATTGTCGATATGTCCTCCCATATAGCCGGACACGATTCCTTCAATCCCTGGTAGTTCTTCAAAAGGTGTCACCATGCACCAAAAACAGCCGCCTGCAAATGTTGCTTTTTCCATCTTGTCGTTCCCTCCAAATCGTATTTCAACAAAAAAGCGCTCACGTCGGATGACATGAGCGCTCTCGTCATATCGTCCAAGGTTTCCCTTGCTGGTCGTAGCACCTTGCCTGAGGCAGGTTGCTGTGAAGTCATGGAGCCAGATCTCTCGTTCACTCTTGATATCGATATGTAGTTGGTGAAAGCATCATACCACCCTCAAAATACTTTCGTCAATGATTCGGTTTTCGTTTTAACTGAAAAATCGTCAAGACGATGATGAATCCAATCAATGCGATGGAGATGAACGTACCATACGGCACATTCTCACCATATAATTGCAAGAAAAATAGACCGAATACGGCGAGCAACACGAATACGTAGGAGCGCGTCATAGGAACCTCCTGTTTTTTCTTAAGTGTAACAAGAACACATCGACTTGGCGATGAGAAAAGGAAATCAAGCATATAACACGAATAAAGGGGGGGAGGTAAAGGAGGAATGAACAATGAAACAATCACAATTGTTAGAGCTGACAATCGAAGACGCGCATCGTGGCTATAAAGAAGGGAAATTCACAGCAAGAGACGTGACCGCGTATTATCTAAAAAGGATTGCGACATATAATGATCGACTCCATGCAGTGATCCAGGTGAATCCGGACGCACTTTTCGAGGCAGAGGCGGCAGACCGGGGCTATAAAAAAGGGGTACGCAAACCACTACTTGGGATTCCCGTATTGATCAAAGATAATATCGAAACGGGCGGACTGATGCGGACAACGGCAGGTGCTGCCGCGATGCGACATCATTTCGCAGGTCGGGATGCCGAGCTCGTCAAACGGTTACGGGCTGACGGGGCCATCATTCTCGGTAAAGCAAACCTGTCCGAATGGGCCAACTTCTTGACAGAAGACATGCCGAACGGTTGGAGTGCCGTCGGTGGCCAGACGATGAATCCGTATGGGGACCAACTAGATGTCGGAGGATCAAGTTCAGGGTCGGCATCTGCGGTTGCGGCAAATTTAACGCTTCTTGCAGTTGGATCTGAGACGAGTGGTTCAATCGTACACCCGAGCGTGCATAATGGCATCGTCGGAATCAAGCCGACCGTTGGACTGATCAGCCGCTCGGGAATCATCCCGATTTCACGTTCTCAAGATACGGCTGGACCGATGGCGCGGACACTCCGTGATGCGGTCATCGCTTTACAGACGATATGTAGTGAGGATGAATCGGATCCGGCGACTCTAGAGACTCCTGTCGGACCGCCTTATGTGACATGTCTCGATGTGAGGCAGGCGGTCGGGATGCGTGTCGGGTTCATCAGACCGGACATTTCGGAAGAAGAAGTCGGGTTGTATGAACAGGCGCTTCGCTTGTTGCGTCAAGCCGAGGTAGAACTCGTCGAGGTCACGCTACCAAAGCATACGGGGCTTGAACAAGCAGACATTCTGTTCGACGAATTCAAGCTCGGGATCGAGGCGTATCTTGCGAACACAACCGTGCCTTTTAAGACGCTTTCTGACTTGATCGAGTGGAACGCAGAACACCCTGAATCGATTCCGCACGGTCAAACCATTTTTGAAGAAGCGAACGCCCGATCTGGGAAACTGATTGAAGCGAGCTATCTCGACCGTCGCATCGAGGACGTTCGTTTAGCGAAAACAGAAGGGATTGACGCGTTGCTTGCGTCGCATAAACTTGATGCGATCGTCTTACCACATGATGCGAACTATGACATGGCAGCGAAAGCAGGGCATCCGACGATCACAATACCCTATAAACGAAAAGAGAGCGGTGCCCCGTTCGGTCTATCATTCACGGGGACGAGCTATTCGGAACGTGATTTGATTCGTGTCGCCTATGCGTTCGAACAGTTCATCACTCGTCCGACGCCTCCTGATTATTCGTAAGTTGCACCCGTCTCTGACGTCCGCTACAATGGTACGTATGCGGATTAGAGAAAGGACAGGTTAGAATGAAATCATCTATATACGGGTTGACGTTCAATCAACTCACAAACGAGTGCATGGAAGCAGGATATGGTGCCTTCCACGCACGACAAGTCTGGGACTCGCTCTACATCGATCGAGTCAAATCGATGGACGCGCTAAACGTCCGTGACGAGGTACGCGATTACTTAACAGAGAAATATGTCATCTCGACACAAGAACTGTTCGTCAAACAAGAAGCGGGCGATGGAACGGTCAAATTCTTACTTAAACTTCATGACGGGCACTACATCGAGACGGTGCTTATGCGTCATAAATATGGGCGTTCGGTCTGTGTAACGACACAGGTCGGTTGTAACATCGGCTGTAGCTTCTGTGCGAGCGGCTTGTTGAAGAAGACGCGTGACTTGACGGCTGGTGAGGTCGTCGAACAAATCATGACCGTCCAACATTTCCTCGATGAAGAAGGAGAAGGGGATCGCGTCAGTCATATCGTCGTCATGGGAATCGGTGAACCGTTCGATAACTTTGACAACTTGGTCGACTTCTTGCGCGTCGTCAAAGATGAGCGTGGTCTTGCGATCGCCCCGCGTAAAATCAACGTGTCGACGAGTGGTCTCGCGGACAAGATTTACAAGTTCGCAGACCTCGACTTGCGGATCAACTTGGCACTTTCACTTCATGCACCGAACGATGAGCTTCGGACTCGCATCATGAAAATCAACCGTGCGTTCCCGCTTGATAAACTCATGCCATCGATTCGTTATTACGTCGAGAAGACGAATAAACGCATCACGTTCGAGTACATCTTGCTATCGAAAGTGAACGATCTACCGGAACATGCGGAAGAATTGGCGGATCTGATTGAAGACATCAAAGACAAGTCTTACATCAACTTGATTCCGTATAACCCGGTCAACGAGCATATTCAATATGAACGAAGCACACCGGAAGATATCATGGCATTCTATGATATCTTGAAGAAACGTGGCGTCAACACGGGTGTCCGTCTCGAGCACGGGACAGACATCGATGCAGCTTGCGGTCAGCTCCGCAGTAAGCATATGAACGTCGAGGGTGCGAAGTGACGAGAGGCCTCTCCGATAGCGGAGAGGCCTTTTGTTTACCTTTTTTGACCGACATACTCGATGACGGAAGAGTCACCGTGATGGAGTGACCCTTCTTCGCGCCATACAACCACCTCATGTAAGATGAGCGGTACGAAATCGTCCTCTAGTTTGTGGAACATTTCTTCAGAATAGAGAAGTGAGACGTCTTGTGGTCCGCCTGTGCCGTAAGCGAGTTGATTTGTAGAGTACACTTCGGTCAGGAATACACCACCAGGTCGAAGCGTTCTTTGAATTCCGGCGAACACCTTTTCTCTGACATGTTGAGGAAAGTGACCGAAGATACAGATGACCACATCATACGCATCTTGCGACCAATCCGCTTCATTCAAGTCAATCTGTTTCGTCTGAAGGGAGACGTTTCGCGAAATCGCCAAGCGCTCCGCTTTTTCGAGCCCTACTTTCGAAGCGTCCCACATCTCGACTTCGAAGCCAAGCGAAGCGAGCCATACCGCATTTCGACCTTCACCCTCCGCAATCGCCAGCACACGCTTTCCTTCAGGTGGATAAGACGTGATCCATTCGCGTAAAAACTTGTTTGGCGCTGTACCGTACACATAATCTTCCGAGCTAAAGCGTTCATCCCATTTCGACAAACCATCCACTCCTCTCACTTTTCCTTAAATATAGCAAAACAATGAGACTCAGATGGAAATCCTTCACGATTTTCTGAATTCATGCTTAGTCCAGTTGGGAGAGGGGAATAGATTTCTGAACTAATGGATAGAGTGGAGGCTAAGTAATGGAGAGAGTAGATGCGTCGTTGTGGATTCGGGTACGAAATACGCTTGGTGAAGGTCCTTGTTGGGATGCTGAGTTGAAGCGTTTTTATTGGGTGGATATCGAAGATCATACGTTGTGGTGGTATGACGAACAAGAAGATGAAATTTCTTCTTTTGAGGTCGGGAAACAAGTCGGTTTCGTCATTCCAAAAGTGACGGACGGTGTCGTCCTTGGTCTAAAAGACGGGATTTATGAATGGGATGAAATCAATCGGGAGCTAAATAAAATTGTCGAATTGGATGATCCCGACGGTCGATTACGTTTTAATGATGGGAAAGCCGATCCATATGGTCGTATTTTTGCGGGCACACTCCACCTCGAAGATGAAGAAAATCAAGCGACATTGTATCGGGTCGATCGTGATGGAACGACTACATCATTGATGGATGAGTTGACGCTTTCGAACGGATTGACGTGGTCTCCTGACCATTCCGTTTTTTATCATATCGATACACCGACTGAAAAAATCCGGAAGTATGATTTTGATTTGAAGACAGGAACAATTTCGAACGGAGAGGTCGTCATCGATTTTTCGGAGGAAGAAGGTTTTCCTGACGGGATGACGTCCGATTCTGAAGGTTGTCTATGGATTGCGCATTACGCGGGTGGAAGAGTATCGCGGTGGGACCCGTCAACAGGCAAAAAGTTACTTGAAGTCCATGTTCCCGCACCAAATGTCACTTCATGTGCCTTTATCGGAGATGGACTCAATCGATTAGCTATCACGACGGCTCGTGAAGGAATGGATGAGGAGGCGCTTTCTGAATATCCGGAAGCGGGATCGGTATTTATCATCGACACAGAAGTGAAAGGGATGCCATTGTATCGTTTCGGTCGCTGAGGAGGAAGTACGATGGTGAAACGACTGTTAGTTCGAGCTGGAATTGGGTTGGCAGTTGCTGCAGCGGTCAAGATTGGGATTCAAAAGTTACAAGAAAATCGAACGCGTGAAGAAGATCATTCGTATCTCGATCCGAAGTGGGATGAAGTGCCAAGTATTGATTCGGATAAAGATGAGGATGAGGTCGGATTGACTCAACTCGATTCGATTTATCGGGCTGAATGGCAGGCGAATGCTTATCCACGCTCGGAGGCAGAACGAAAAGCATTGGAAGAATAATTGTATGTTCTTCAAAAACACGTCCATGTGGCGTGTTTTTTATTGACAAAAGTAAGGAACGACTCCATTATACAAAGAGTAATGATTACGATTTAATGGAGGTCCATCATGAAACGAATTCCAATTACAGTACTTTCGGGTTATCTCGGTAGCGGGAAGACGACACTGCTCAACCACATCTTACATAACCGAGAACATAAAAAATATGCGGTCATCGTGAATGATATGAGCGAGTTGAATATCGACGAGAAGCTGATTGATCAGGGCGGGTTCTCGCGGACCGATGAAAAGCTAGTCGAACTCTCGAACGGGTGTATCTGTTGCACGCTGCGGGAAGATTTGTTGACGGCTGTCTATGACTTAACAAAAGACCGTGAGCTCGACGGGATCATCATCGAGTCATCAGGAATCTCTGAACCGATTCCTGTCGCGCAGACATTCACGTATGCCGATGACGCTCTTGGGATTGATTTGACGAGCCGTGTGTACATCGATGCGATGGTCACGGTCGTCGATGCGTACCGTTTCTTCAAAGATTTCAATTCTGGTGAATCGCTCATGGAGCGTCAACAAGCCGTCGACACCGGTGACGTCCGTGAAGTAGTCGATTTGCTCGTCGACCAAGTCGAATTTGCGGATATCATCGTATTGAATAAGGCGGACCGTGTGTCCGAAGGGGAACTACAGGAGATGAAGGGGTTACTCCAAACACTGAACCCGAGTGCGAGATTGTTGACGTCGACATACTCGAACGTCGCGTTAGAAGACCTTCTAGACGTCCAGTTATTCGATTTTGATCAGGCGATGCGCGCTGCAGGGTGGATCCAAGAACTCGAGTCGGAAGAACATACGCCGGAAACGGAAGAGTATGGTATCAGCTCATTTGTCTACCGGCGCCGTCGACCGTTCCACCCTGAACGTTTGATGCACTGGATGGAACATTATCCAGAAGAAATCGTCCGTGCAAAAGGATTTTTATGGATTGCGACAAGAAACGACCTCGCTTGTCTGTTTTCACAGGCAGGGTATGCATCAACGCTCGAACATGCAGGTCGTTGGCTTGCGACGTTACCTGCAAGTGAACGTGAGGAGATGTTTGCAGCTGAACCTGAGCTTCGTGAGGATTACATCGAGCCATACGGGGATCGGCAAAACGAGTTGGTGCTCATCGGTCAACGAATGGAACGGGAAGCGGTTGAGCAATCGCTTGATGCCTGTTTATTGACGGACGAAGAGATGTCGTCATCGTGGGATACGTTCCATGACCCACTTCCGGGTTCAGGTCATCTCGTCACATATTCAGATTGACCGTTTACAAAAGATTGAAACATCGCTATACTGTGACTGCATAAGTAACCGCATATCAATGACTGCACTAGGGGTGCTTCGGCTGAGATGAGAGCATGGCTCCGATCCCTTATAACTCGATCCAGGTAATACTGGCGTGAGGAAGTGCGGCACTTTCTCTATGCAAGTTTGTATAGATTTTGTTGCTGCATTCTCATGAATGCGGCTTTTTTTATGCAAACACATTTAGAGGGGGAAACAAAATGAATGAATCATGTGGTACGAGCCCAATCGTCGGGTTTCGATTCACACTGAGCCCGATGACAGACGACTTCGTCGGAACAATCAAAGGTGCACTAAAACGAACGGATCTATCAGGCGTGTGGCGCCATACGGACGATGTGTCGACGGTTATCCGTGGGCGAGCCGAGCATGTATTTGACGTCGCCCGAACAGTTTTGAGTTTTGCCTCAGAGGAAGGAAAGCATGTTTCGATGAGCGGAACGTTCTCCGTTGGATGTCCGGGAGATTCGATTGGGGATGAAGCGCTCGAGGCACCGCCACAACCACTGAACGGATCCTCAAGAGAACAGTATGTCTCTTCACAGTTCGCACTTTATCCGATGGGTACTGAACATTACATGGAGCTCATCTACGAGGAAATCGAGCAAGCGAAACAGGTCGGTGTCTATAATGACTCTATGCACTATGCGTCAGGTATTCATGGGAATTTGGATGATGTGTTCTCGTATTACGAGGCGGCGTTCAAACGGACGCGCGAGAAGAATCAACATGTCGTCATGACGGTGACGTTCAGCGTGAACAGTCCGTCACACGGAGGTCGACATGCTTAAATCGTGGAAATTAAAAGAAGTCGTCCTCGTCTCCGTATTGTCTGTCGTCTTTGCCGTCGTCTACTTATTGTTCGTCCATATTGGGAACTTATGGGCAGGATTGATCGGACCGATCGCCTACGAGTGGATCTTCGGTATCTGGTTCATCGTGTCGATCATCTCGGCGTACATCATCCGGAAGCCTGGTGCCGCCTTCATCTCAGAAGTGATGGCTGCGACAATCGAGATGTTGATTGGAAACGCGATTGGACCGCGCATCATCTTGGTCGGAATCGTTCAAGGTTTAGGAGCGGAAGCTGTCTTTGCGATGACGGGTTACCGCCGCTATGAGCTGTGGGTACTCATGCTTGCAGGATTCGGGTCCGCCGTCACGAGTTTCGTCTATACATATTTCATGAGTGGGTTCGCGATGCTAGAACCTGGTTATGTGGCGACGATGTTCGGACTTCGAGCTGTCAGTGGGATGGTTATCGCAGGAATCGGAGGAAAGTTACTTAGTGATTTGTTGCTAAAGACAGGTTCCCTTCGCGGCTATGCGATTTCACGAAGTGGGAACGTCCATGGTTGAGACCGAATCACTCCACTTTCAATTCCCAGAGAGTTTAGATGCGATTCTTGAAGATGTCACCGTATCGATCCGACCAGGTCGTACGATGTTAAGTGGAGCGAGCGGGAGCGGGAAGTCGACCTTTCTTGCGCTATGCAACCGTCTCTTCCCCGAGAATTGTGACGGCATTCTCCAAGGTAGACTCAAACTGTTCGGGAGGTTGCACGACGATTATGTACCAGGCGAAATCAATCAACGTGTCGGGACGGTGTTCCAAGATCCGGACACGCAATTTGTCATGGAGCGTGTGGATGAAGAACTCATCTTCACGCTTGAGAACTTGTCGACACCTATCTCAGAAATCGAACGACGCGTGACGGAGATCCTCGAATCATTACAGTTAAGTGCCTATCGAACCCGTGAAATCGATTCGTTATCAGGTGGGGAGAAACAGCGAATCGCCGTCGCATGTGCTTTAGTCGGAAGACCTGAATGGCTGCTGCTCGATGAACCGTTGACTCATCTTGACCCGGTGACCGCGTACGAATTTGTGGAATGGCTCGATCGAGTGACAGGACTGAACGTCATCGTCGTTGAACATCGTCCTCACCTATGGGGTGATTACTTTGACTGGCATATTGAATTAGAGCGAGGGCGTATCGTTCGGAATGAATCCTTTTGCCCGGTCGATGACTTTGCATTTATAAAGTCAAACGCTTCGCTAAAAAATCCTTATCACTACACAATCGAAGAGGTCAGACGTGATTCATTTCAGCTGAAAAGATCGGAGCTTCATGTCCGAGCAGGAGAAGTGATTGCCATACTTGGTCCGAATGGGAGCGGGAAGTCCACGTTTTTAAGAAGCTTAACGGAACATGACCGACGGGTTGGGCTCGTACCGCAATCGCCGGAACATTTATTTTTCATGAATTCTGTCGAAAGTGAGTTACAGTTTGGTCATGAAGATTCGATTGAGAGCGTTTTATCTGACATGTCGCTTCTTGATCAGCGACATCTCCATCCGTTATCTCTCAGTCACGGACAAAAACGGAGGCTCGCAGTTGCAATCCAGTCGCTAACGAACAAACAGTTGCTCGCATTCGATGAACCGACAGCGGGTCAAGACGAACCGTCATTGCATGCGCTCGAGCTGTTGATGAAGCGACATGCTGAAATGGGTCGAACGATTCTATTCGTGACCCACGACTTGTCGTTCGCCCGCATCGCCAACACGTTTTATTTGATGAAGGACGGGGAACTTTCAGGACCATTTAAAGATGAACTCTGGCAGGACACGGAGACACTTCGTCATTATCGGTTGCAAGGGAGGAGAGCGCGATGTCACTCCATGACATGAATCCGACGGTGAAATTTCTGACATTGACGTTCGTCATGTTCGGTATCGCATTGTTTTACAATCCATGGACCCCGCTCGTGATCATAGTAGGGACGGTACTGATTCAATGGATGGCAACCAATGTCTCATGGAAAAGATGGCTACTTTTCTTGATCCCTTTTCTCATCACGGCGCTCGGAACGTTTTGGACAACGCTCGTTTTCGGAAAAGACCTCGGGGGAGAGACATGGGTGACCATTCTGAGTCAGGAAGTCACAATTGAGGAGAGGGATGTCGCGATTGCCCTCAGCCTTCGCGTATTGGCGTTCACGGTCCTCTCGCTTCTTTTCATGTTGACGACGGATTCAAAGCGGTTCGTCATGAGTCTGATGCAACAGGCGAAGTTGTCACCGACAATCGCATATAGCGCGCTCGTCGGGTTCCGTTTCATTCCTCTTTTAAAACGGGAACTGCAACAACTTCAATATGCACATCGCCTACGGGGTGTCCCACTCGATACGAGATGGGAACGTCTACGGCACGTGCCGAAATTACTGTTGCCACTCCTTGCCGGATCGATTCGAAGAGCGGAGCGTGTCGCCTTCTCGATGGAAGCGAGAGGGTTTACAGGCGGAAAACGGACGATTTATGACAGGGTTGAAGTCAAATCAAGTGATTTTATATGGTCAGGTGTCTTTTTCGCGTTGTTTGGATTTGCCATCTGGGCAGGAATATAAAAAACGAATGGCCGCCACAAGGGGCGGCCATTCGTGCGGCTCGTCCCACGGCGCCCCGACGCCTGCAGGAAAACAATCCGATGGAGACCCAGCAGCGACTTGAGTCGCGATGCGGCTCCGGGATTGCCTGCGGAAAGCGTGGGCGCCGAAAGGACGAGTACGAACATGTTATTTGTCAACAAGCTGTGACGACTCACTCGGAGTCGTCTTTTTTTGTTTCTTTTACGATTCGAAACTTTGGTTTGATTGATTCATTGTTGAACGCCTCGAGCACTGTGTTCTCGTTGGCCATACGGATCTGTTGTGGTTCACCTTTGGCCGTCGTACCAATGCAGTACATGTTTGACTCGTAATCGGCAAAGAGCGACTTATAGGATGTCGCATGGTGCATCAATCGACCAGGTGAACCCCAACCGACGATGATCATGCCATTGCTTGCTGCTACCTCTTGCAACGTCTCTTCGACATAGTGATAGTTTGTCTCGTCGAGTTGTGATTCCACATACGGAAGATTATCATTGATGGCAAGTGTCGGCACAAGGCTGATGACACGCATCTCCCGAATCGGCTGTGACAAATGATTTTGCATCAACATATAGGCACGTTGCGTTGTCGTACCTGATAAGAAAGCATCGCTCATTCGCGGTGAATAAATGATGACGGCACAAATGACCCCGTCTTCCACATCCGTGAACTCATACGTTCGCATATAGCGTTTTGTTTTATCTTCATTGAAGATTGATTTTACGCGGATGGTTACTTCTTCTACATGCGTATTCATTTCCATTCCTCACTTTTTCATGTAAGCATCAGCCGAGTGTTTTGAACCACTCGATGTATCGAATCGTATAATAGGCGACATGTTGACTGATTGTATCCCGTTCTTCAGGGATGTACGTCACGTTTGTTTCGTAATTTTCATAGTATGTCATAACATCGTTAACATACTGCTCACTCCGGTTGTACTCGAAGATAGCATTTCGAATAGATGTGGTAGAATCCGTTTTCTTCCCACCGTGTTCACTTAAATAATACGCCGCGGTATGTGCGGAATCAATAAGACTATGTGGGTCTGCTTTCCCGTCTCCATTCCCGTCACGACCGAGACCACCGTACTGGTCGATCAATGCAAGGTCTGTCAAATCGACTTCGTCTTCTGGGACGTCACCTTTTTGGTCATCCGTATCATATTCCCAACCGAGCCAAGTACGAGGCATGAATTGGAATGGTCCGATCGCACCAACGGATGAGCGCATGGAAGAACTGTGAGAGAAAATCGTCTCGACGCGATGTACGGCGGCAAGCAAATGCCAGTCCACATCGTATGCGTCAGCAGCGTCCTGATAGACAGCGATGTGAGCGTTCGGTACGCCATGCTCACCATAATAGGTTCGATACAATCCATTGTTTACTTTATCGTGTTGACCGAGCCAGCCGATTGCCCCGAGCAAAAGCACGAGCACAATGATAAAACCGGTCAATCGCAGCATCATACGTTTCAAGATACCGCCTCCTAGCTTTTAGACAATACCCGAATAGTGTAGCATATAGCTAAGAGTAAGGACAGGAGTGGATATGGATGCTCGAACGATTGATTTTTACGGCAATTATTGGATACATGTTGATTGTCCAAATCTTCAACGCAAAATTGATCCGTCCATTGATTGAGACGAAGGGACGGGCGTGGGTGTACGATCAAACCGTAAAATCAGCATGGGGACTGACCTTGTTGATTGTCGCCCTCATATTCTTATTTCAAGTACCGCCATCCGAAGTTGGTTTAACATTCGCGCCAGAAACGGGCAACGAACAGGCGTGGCAAGTCTTTTTCCTATCATGTATCCTCGTTGCATTTACGCTCGTCTTTTATTTATTGGTCAAGACCTCATCAAAACTTCGTCGAGCATTGCGTCCTTATTATGAGCTCGATTTAGAAAAACTGCTCCTGCCAAGAACGAAGAATGAGGAGCAGGCATGGAGCGCCGTCTCGGTCACGGCCGGCGTGACCGAAGAGTTTATTTTCAGAGGAGTGCTCTTGTACACAATCTCCCTCTATATAGAAGTACCGAATCTGACAATTGCCTTGATCGGAGGTGCCCTGTTCGGTATGGCACATGCCTATCAAGGGATCAAAGGTGTCGTTACGACAGGCATTGTCGGTTTCGGTCTCGGTCTCTTATATCTAGGGATTGGTGTCCTGTGGCCGGTCATGGTCTTGCATGTACTGCTTGACTTGATTGCTGGACCAATCCATGTCGACGTAAAAAACGATTAACCGCGTCTTCATATGCAGGCGCGTCTTTGATCATACAATCCGTATGTTCCGCCCCGTCAATCAATAGCAAGTCATTTTGTCGGTTCAGAGCGTTCATCTCGACTGACATCCACGTTGGGACGAAATCATCTTTTGATCCGTGTACGAATAAGATCGGGGTCGTCGTTTCGGTGACGGCCTTTTTCGGTTGTACTTGCTTCATCGTGAACCCGGCACGTGACCATAGGAAATAATTGATGCCGGGAAGGAAAAGTTCTGCCGGTATCCGGTGTAACTCCTTCAACTGGTATCGCATCAGGTGACCCATATCGTCAAACGGACATTCCGCGATGACGAAATCGACATCTGTGAGAGGGGTCGTCTGAAGGACCGTCGCGGCACCCATCGAGACTCCGTGAAGACCAATTTGGTCGACCGATTCATTTATTTTCAACCATTCGATCCAATCAATCATATCGATTTTTTCATGATATCCGTAAGAAGCATAAATACCTTCGGATTCCCCATGAGACCTCAAATCGACAGCGAGCAAGTTATAACCGAGGCGATGGAACATGGCAAGATGAGGAGCCATGAAACTATGAGAAGCAGTATACCCATGAACGAATACAATCCACTTCGTCGATGCGTCATTTCGATAAATCCGTCCGTAGAGTCGATAATCGTCCCTCGACTGAATCGAGACGTGCTCGAACGGGACATCATGATAGAAGGCGCGATCCTCTTCTGTGTACGGAGCGAGTAACATCTCCGGTGTTTTCCGTTTCCCTCGAGTCATCCGTTTGAAGGCATAGTAGCTGATTGCGTAATAACTTGTGAAAAGTGAAGCTAATCCGATTTGCCATTTCCGTTGCATAATACCGACTCCTTTCACCGTTATTGTACCCGAAATGAAGACAAATCGTCCTATTTTCATACATAAGAAGAACGCATACGCACAATAACTCCTTAGGTTGGATAACATATATTCACTCGTTTTAGATGTGAGCCAACGCTATGATTAGTAAACAATATACAAGGGAGTGGGAATCACGATGGAGCGAACGGATATCTTTCGAATGATTCAAAGCATATTGAGCAATCCAAACGGCACACTTGATCGGGGAGTAACTTTTAAGTGGACAAGCGATGGAAACATACGAGTCGTCGGACTCGTGTTTGATTTGTTGCTAGACCGCTATTTTTTACACAACAAAACGAGTCTATCCACCGAGGTACAGGAAATCGCAATGTCAACCGGATGTAGACCAGAAGAGGTCGTCCGGGCGTTTGCCTGTCTCTCGGGGATTCGACTCGAATCCAATCATATAGTGGAGCGGTTCATGGTGATCGAAGAAGCGATGATCTCTCAAAGCGGAGAAATCGGAGTCACAGTACGTTTCGGCGGTTGGCTCACATATCAGCTCCAACAAATCTGTCAGCATGAGAAGATACTTAGTTTCTAATCTCTGTCAGCGTGCCATCAATGACGCGTAAGACACGGTCACACACATCAAGCATGCGCTCGTCGTGCGTGATGACGACAACGCTGCGCCCTTTACGGTGTGCCTGTTGTGACAGTAATTCCATCACTCGACGTCCGTTCTCATAATCCAGGCTCGCCGTTGGCTCATCTGCCAGAATCAGTCGTGGAGAATTGACCAAAGCTCTTGCGACGGCAACTCTTTGTTTTTCTCCTCCTGACAGTGTCATCGGGAGATGATGCAGCCGATGTTCTAATCCGAGTTCTTGTAACAGTTCTTTAGCATCGACGTTTCTGTTTTCTTGAATGAGTTCGAGTTGCTCGAGCACCGTCAAATAGGGAAGGAGATGAGCCTGTTGAAATACGAACCCGACCTCATGAAGTCTTAGAAGACGCCGTTGTTCCTCATCTAAATCAGACACGTCTCGTTCATTCAGCAAGAATGTTCCATGTTCCGGTTTACGAAGCAGTCCGAGAATGTATAACAATGTGCTTTTCCCACTACCACTTGGGCCGACAATGGCGATACATTCTCCCGGAGACACGTTTAAATTGATATTGTTTAAAACGAGTTGACCATCGAATTGATGGGATACGTGTTGTAGTCTCATGATGCTTTTCCTCCTATGATTTCAATTGCGTCAACTTGGCGAAGTTTCCAAAGGGGGAGCAACGCGCCAAGAATCGATAAGATGATGAACATGAAGCCGAATCGTAAAACGTGACCGATGTCGACGATAAACGGCATGGACGACGGAATCACTATATCAGCGATGTACATAATCCCGATAGACGTAACAACAGCGGATGAAACGATTACGATGACCTGAAAGAGCAAAGCTTGCCCGATGATACGAGGTGACAGACCAATCGCTTTTAAAATACCGAGTTCCGGTAGTTTTTGTAAGGTGAACAAATAGAAAAAAGCAGTCAAAATAAATGTACCGATTACGAGTAGGAATGCTCGCATCATCGTAAAGGTACTCTGTTCGGCACTATAGCCAGGAACGGACTCGATGAGCTCCTGTTGACTCATCATGAGCGTATCGGATGCTGAGTGATTTGTACCAATTTCAGCAGATACATATGGGCGTTGTTCAGAATATCGTAAATAGTCGAACCATGTTTCATTCGTCGTGTAGAGAACAGGTCCATGACTGTATCTTCCGATTGACTCACCGGCGATTGTAAAGTCATATTCCGACACGAAGTCTGTCAAAACATCACCTGCTCGAAGGTTCTCAGAAAGACTAGAATCGTACAGGACTTCTCCTTTTTGTAGATGATCGACTGGGCCGATATCGCTTCCTTTTGGAAGAGCAAACAGTGTCACCTCTTCCTTTTTTCCATTCAGCGTGATTGTGAGGGGACGTACACTCATCGTCGCGATAGAAGAATCGGCAGGGACGTCTAAGAAGGACCGCGTCAACTGTCCATCCGAATCCTTGTCTAATCGATACGTCGAAGCGTTTAATTCGTGCAGGGCAGAGCCATTATCGTATGCGAGTCCGTCGGCAAGCCCAGTGATCAAAGTTGTCAACATAACAATCAAAAGTGTAATCACAAAGAGCATGGAAAACTTTCGTTTTTGTCTCCACATCTCTTTCCATCCTAATTGCATAAAAAAACCTCCTTCAAGTTCTTATGAAGGAAGTGTAATCGTTTAATATGAACAGAATATGAACAGCTTCAAAAATGAAGATGAATCGTCGTCCCTTTTCCTTTTGTGGATTCGAGCGTGATCTGCCCACCGTGTAAGGCGATGATGTCTGAAGTGATGGCAAGACCTAAACCGGTTCCTTGACTCGACCTCGCGACGTCGCCTCTGAAGAATCGGTCGAACAAATGTCGTTTCGTCTCTTCATCCATTCCGATCCCTTCATCGGTAAAGGAAACGGTGATACGTGGGTCGGTGGAGCAGGTGATACGAATCGTTCCGCCCTCGTGAGAGGCGTGAACGGCATTCACCAATAGATTGTTCCATACTTGGGCGAGAAGGACCGGGTCACTTTTTAGTATGGTGTCGGTCGGGATATCGGTCATGACGGCGAGTCCTTTTTGGTCGAGCAGAAAAGCATTCATTTGTATGACCTCTGAGATGGATTGAAGGACGTTCACATCTGAATCAAGGGAAGGCGGCTGTTCGTCTAAACGTGATAAGAGTAAGAGTTGTTTGGTCAATTGAGATAAACGTCTCGTTTCCTGTTCAATGACGCGAGCGTATTCATTCGAGACACCATCGGTACGTTCTGCCAGTTTCTCGGCATAACCGACGAGTGATGTCAAAGGCGATTGAAATTCATGAGAGACGTTCGACACGAACCGACGTTGGCGTGCCTCAGTCTGATTGATGACAGTTGTCATCTCTTGAAACTGTCTCGCTAACGTTCCGATTTCATCTTTTCGCTCGATAGGCAGATGTTTCGGCTCCTGTCGCATCGCCACGTCCGTTGTCGCTGTAGTGAGCGTTTTTAAAGGCCGGACGAGTGAACGTGTCGAAATCGCAATCAAGCCGAACGCAAGGATTGTTACGAGCGCGAAGAACATGCCGACAAAAAGGTGAAGCTCTCGGATCTGGGCACTTAAATCCGGACGAATGAAAACGACGTCCCCGTTTTCGAGGGTCATTCCGTACGTATTTGTCAACTCGTTATCGAAAAGGCCTAATAAGAACAAGTGAAACGGAAAATCACGCATTCCTTGATAAGCGCTACCTTCACGGACGGCTGCAATCACTTCTTCAGGAATCGACTCATCTCGAAATTCCCCACCGTAGCGAGAGCGCATATTGGTTGAATCAATCACGACCAATTGGTAGCCCGTTGCAGCTAAAAACGTATAAAAAGCCTCTTCATCCGCATCTGTATGTTCAGCAAAATAAGTCGATGCCTCGTTTGCAACCGATTCGGTCTTCTCACTATATGAGGGTTGCCACCACGTATAATATGCGACATTACTGATGAGGAGAGAGATTGCGCCAGAGACAAGTAAAATGAAAAACATGGTGAGGATGATTCGAGTATAGAGCGTCTTCATTTCACTACCTCGAACGAATAGCCGACGCCACGAACCGTTCGAATAGAGAGTGCAGGATGATCGAATCTGTGTCGAAGTCGTTTGATGTGCACATCGACGGTTCGTTCGTCGCCTTCAAAGTCATAACCCCAGACAAGTTCAATCAATTCCTCACGGCGATATACTCTTCCTGGAAATGAAGCCAACTGAAACAATAACTCGAATTCCTTTTTTGGAAGATAGAACATTTTGCCTTCCAGTTTCACCTCATACTCTTTTAAATCCAACTGAAGCGGGCCTGCCTGAATGCGCGAAGCGGACGAACGTTCATAGCGCCGGGATACGGCTTGCAGTCGAAATAATAACTCCTCCGGGATGAACGGTTTTGTCATGTAGTCATCTGCCCCGTGTTCAAAACCTTGACGCTTATCCTCCCATTCGCCGAGCGCGGTCAGTAAGATGACTGGAATATCGAATGCGCTTTTTAGACGGCGACACAACTCTCGACCATCTATGCCAGGGAGCATGATATCAATGATTGCCGCATCGATTGGCTGGCTCATGTATAGTTCCTCTCCTGTCTTGCCGTCGGTCGCAATCAAGACATCATGCCCGGCTTCTTCAAACGTCTCTTTCACGAGTCGTAAAATGGAAGAGTCGTCTTCCACGATGAGTAAACGCATGTTGATCAATCCTTTCCTTCGGACTCCGTACGCGAAACGAGGTGACCCTTTAAGAGCCACCTCGAGTCCATTTAGTTCAATTGCTTCGTCATCTCTTGATGCAAGGCGCGAAGCGCACGGATGAAAGCGTCTTTGAAGTATTTATCCTCTTGGGTTTCTAGTGTTTGTACCGCTTTTTGATCACCTGTCGTTGCTTTTACGAGCAGATTCACGACTGTTCCCCAACGCTTGACGTGTTCTGGTCTTGGGTGATTGAGGGCGGTTGTCAGCGTGAACCAATACGGTTGGTCACGTCGTTGCAGAGTGGCAATCATTTGTTTTGCAAGAAGTGCCTCTTCTTCGGAAGGGAGTGTTGCCGTTGCGAACCAACCAAGTAGCGAGGCACTCATCGATTCGAGATCCTGCTTCATTGATTGTTCCATCGGCAAACGTCCGAAATCTGTGACATTCACAAACACCAGGCGGTCTTTCGGGTCGATATGGGTGACCCATCCGGTGATGACTTTCAACTTGTCCCGTTCCTTTGACTGTGCTTTACACGTATAACCCTGTTGTTTTCCGATGTAGATTCGGAACTGCCCCCGATCGACATGTTTATCCACTTTGAATTCAATGTCTTGTCCCACTTGAAACGGTTGATTTCGCTTATTCAAAGTCTGTCCTTTTTTCAACTCAGGTCGTTTTGAAATATGACGCAATGCTTCTTGCTCGGTTCGATCATCCAATGTCCAAAGATTGTGAGGGGTCACATTCTTGAAGCGATGGCGTCGTACAAAAATGTATTGATCGAGCGCATCAATCGCGTCTGCGGAAGCGAGCGTTCCATTCAAATAGTCATCAGCGATGTCGCGTAACGTGAGGGATTCGAGACGATCGATATATCCGGCGTATGGAATCGTTTCGACAACGTATAAAGCAGTCGCAATCAATTCACTTTCGCGAGGGGTCAACGGTCGTTTGGCCATGGTGCACTTCCTCTCTAGATTCATACGATTAGTATAACAAAAACAATGCAATCGGTGCGAATTCGACCGAGATTTGGAAAATCATGAGGAATGGACAGGATTCCCACAACGCATCACGAATAGTAACTTGTAGAGAATCGGATGAAGGAATGAAAAGTGAGGTGAGGCGATGAAACTCTCCATCGAACCAGGTGATTATGTTGTCTTGATTGAAATCAATAAAGAAGTCTTAAAATGTGTCTCACTCGAAGAAGCGGATCAGGCAGACCGAATCAGATACGAATTAGTCGGACGGATGAGTGAACGGCTACCAGCTGAAGTCATCGTACCGTCCATCATCGACTATATTCGCTTTGGAAGTGGGTATATTGGAGATCGTATCGTCTGGGATGCGGAAACGGAGTCTTTTTTTTGTCAACAGTTCGAGACAATCGAGGGCTCACCGCTCGGAGAAGATTTGGAAGGATTCCGACCTGACCCGAGTCGAGTCGAACTAGCACGGTACTATACGTACTTGACTATTGGACGGATTGTCGAATATGAGATGTTACATCCTGATGAACCGAGCTATTGGTAAACTTTCCGACAACTTTTTATTCAAAAAAAGGGAAATCTAATCCAAAGTTTGAGATAATGAAATCACTTTATCAGTTTGGAATGGAGCGGAAGGAATGAAAAAGATTGCCCTTTTGACAGCGATTGCGCTTTTACTACCTGCAGGAGTGGACGCAGCGAAACCTGTCGTGCTAGAAAAGCATGGATACGTGGTCTCAGAGCCACGGATCACGAATCAATATTACGTTCATCAAATTGGAACCGATTTGGCTTGGAGTAAAACGAGAGGTGCATCAGATATTGTCGTGGCTCTCATCGATTCATCCGCGGATCGTAACCATACAGATTTAAAGAATGTGCCTCGTGTCGTCAATTCGATGAAGGGTCCCTACAGTGCGGATACACACGGGACTCATACTGCCGGAATCATGGCAGGGAAACATAACCGGTTTGGGATTGCAGGACTTGCTCCAAACGTACGTTACCATTTTTATAATGTGTTTTATGGAAGAAACTCAGAATATACAGACTCATGGACGGTTGCAAAAGCAGTTGATACGGCGGTAGCGAAAGGCGCGACAATCATTAATCTCTCTTTAGGTGGAGATGACTATGATAGTCGGTTAGCTGCTTCCATCAAACGAGCGAGAGCAAAAGGTGTCATCGTCGTCGCGTCCTCAGGGAATGATGGGGCGAACCAAACATCATTTCCGGCAAACATGAAAGAAGTGATTGCTGTTGGTGCGATTGATTCGCGTCATCGTGTCGCTGACTTTAGCAATATGGATGGAAATGTGAAAATCGTCGCCCCAGGCGTGAACATCCTCTCGCTCGGGGTCAATAATCGTTTCATCTATATGGACGGTACCTCTATGGCCGCCCCGATGGTCAGCGCAAGTCTCGCGCTTGTCAAATCGATCAACCCATATTTAACTCCGGATGAAGTGGATGCCTTAATCGCAAAAATGCCACGTTCTCAAGGAAAGGTTTATACGGAGTTGAATACGTTGAAGTTACTTGAGGCGACGCCACGTCCTCTATCACTTTCTGCAGATTCTTTATGGAAACAACGATATATTACGGATGTGAAACTAGATGTCATGCAACGTCCGACGATCAAAACGACTTACGGATTGTATATGGGCAGTAAAAAAATTAAGACGTTAAGTCCAAACTCGAATTTCACGATGTTTGCTTACGGGGATTGGTTACCGAGCGGTCAATATCGACTTGTCGCCCAAATGACGGATGGAAAATACAAACGTTCTACGAGTAAGACGATTGAATATATCAATACGGTTAAAACAGCGGTCTCTGTCAATGCCACAGATGCTCAGACGTTCTCTTTACAGACGACTCGGAAAGGGGTTGTCACTGTCCTCGATTCTGAAGGGAACACCATGTATGAAGCCCTTCATATCGCCGGAACGTTCCCGGTAAGGGGAGATACGACGAAACCGTTAACAGTGATTCTGAAGCCGACAGATGTGCGTGAAAAAGTAGTGACGTCAACTTACGAACCTCCTGTGATTGAGGAAGAGCCACCAGTTGCCGAGTCACTGTAAATAAAAAAGCCGTCTCCTCCGAAAGGAGAGGCGGCTGATTTTATTTAACTCTTGGTGATGGCTTCTCCACACCAACGGATACTCGCTTCTAGTACATTTCCTTGGTCGTCAATATGCTCAAAACTGAGTTTACCATCGCGGATAATCTCGCATAATCCGACTCGAACCCGATCGCTCCAAGCGCGACGTGTTTCATGGGATTCATCGTACACCGGAATCGCGTCTGGGAAACGCTCTTCTAGGTGTGCTAAATTATGATGGTCAAAATGATAAGGTCGCTTTGAGAGTTCGTTCGGTGCTTTAATATCGAACGGTTCAAACCCTCGGACGAGACGATTATTTCGGTAGAAGGCGAACACGCCGTTGTTCGGGTGGAGCACTTTAATGTCATCGATTTCTATTACATAGGTTAGACGTTGAATCCAACCGTTTTTTGCATCTTGATGCATCAAAATCCCTCCTTATTCAATGAACACGCCTTATTTTAGCGCTGACTGAACGTAAAATCAAGTTTCGAATTTAAGTTGTCAATCATTGAAATTTCCGCTACAATGGTTGAAGTGACTATGAGGTCTGGACAATCGCGGGATGCAAATCTTGAGGAAAGTCCATGCTCGCACAGCCTGTGATGGCTGTAGTGATCGTGCTACACGAAAAGATAAGTGTAGGCAACGCAAGTTGACGGCAGAAGAAATACCTAAGTCTACGGATATGGTATACGCTTCTTGAAAGTGCCACAGTGACGGAGTCTGATCGGAAACGTTCAGAGTGGAACGAGGTAAACCCCACGAGCGAGAAACCCAAACTATGGTAGGGGAACTTCCAGACCGGAACCGAACGGGACGGAGGGCGCCGATGTGCGCAGATAGATGATTGTCACTCCATCGTGCCAGGGAAACCGCTATGAGCACCGGAGTACAGAACATGGCTTACAGGACAACATAGTCTCAACTGACAATGACAAGGAGTTCAAGCACATATACTTGAGCTCCTTTTTTCATGATTTTTTTACAACTTACAGAATCAATGAGAGAATTTAATGTAGAAAGAAGGCGATTGCAGATGGCAAAACGTAAACTGATTGCGACGGCAGCGATGGGAATCGAGGCGCTCGTTGCAAAAGAAGTGAGAGATTTAGGATATACATGTGAAGTGGAGAACGGTCGAGTGTATATCGATGCAGAGATGGAGGACATCCCACGTCTGAATATGTGGTTGCGTACGGCAGACCGGGTCAAACTCGTCGTAGCGGAATTCAAGGCGACAACGTTCACAGAACTTTTTGACGGGGTCGTGGCTTTGCCATGGACAGACCTCATGCCGTGGGATGCTGCGTTCACGGTTGACGGTCGCTCGGTCAAATCGAAATTGTTCTCGATCCGAGACTGTCAAAAGATCACGGAGAAAGCGATCGTTGAAGCGATGCAACGCGGCTATCATAAGGAAGGGGAATGGTTGCCGAAATCAGGTGCGAAATTCCCAATCGAAGTCGCATTGTTGAAAGACGTAGCGACAATCACAATCGATACGTCAGGCCCGCTTCACCGTCGTGGGTACCGTGAGCTTCATTCACAGGCACCGTTGAAAGAGACGATGGCGGCAGCGATGATTCAACTGACGAACTGGCGCCCGGATATGCCGTTTTATGATGTATTTACGGGATCAGGGACACTTGCGATCGAGGCGGCGATGATTGGCCGGAACATCGCTCCGGGGATCAACCGTGAATACTTCGCACAGGACTGGACATGTATCCCGAAAAAAGCGTGGTATGCTGCGATTAATGAAGCGAATGAGAAGGCGGAATGGGATAAACCGCTTAAAATCTACGGGATCGACCTCGACCCGCGCATGGTGAAACTCGCGAAAGATAACGCTGAACTCGCTGACGTACGTGATGCGATCACGTTCGTGCATAGCGATGCGGCTGCCTTGAAGCCGAAAGAAGAGTACGGTGTCATCATCGGTAACCCGCCATACGGCGAGCGACTGCAGTCAGAAGAAGAAATCATCGACTTGTATGAGCGGATTGGAGCGCAATATGCGAAATATCCTGGTTACAGCGTCTACATGTTGACGAGTTACGAAGACTTTGAGAAGGCGTACGGTCGTCCGGCGACGAAACGTCGTAAGTTGTACAACGGGAATATCGAGACCCAATACTACCAATTCTTTGGGAAACGTCGTCCACGACCAGATCGTGACACGTCATCAAAACCTGAATAAGAGATCGAATGACCGTTCTAGTGGGCGGTCATTTTTTCTCGTTCCCCTAAAACCAACTCAGTTGTTTCATCATTGGGCGAACAGGTTATACATATCATATGTATAATAAGAGGGGGACATAGGATGCAAAAGTATACGGTCGAATACCAGTTACATGCTAAAGAGCAGAATACCCGAACGGTCGAAGTAGAGATGGATCGGGTGCCAGACTTGAATAACCAAGAAGAATTAAACGCTGCCTACCAAATCGTTTCGGACGCCATTCGGGAACCGATTACAAGTTTTGAGATTGTATCCATTACATGAGCCCGGGGCAATTGCTTCGGGCTTTCTACATATGACTTAAAGGAGTGGACAGATTGAATATTTTAGTAGTAGGACTTGGTGATGTGGCTAAAAAGGCGTATCTCCCTGTGTATGCCGGCTTGAAAGGTATTGGTGTGTATCTCGTGTCAAGGAGTGAAGAGAAGTTGAACGACATCGTATCGACGTATCGTTTCGAAGGAGGATATACGGACCTTCAGGACGTTTCGATGACTCAAATTGATGCTGTCATGATTCATTCGACAACAGCGGTTCATTACGAGCAAGCCAAGTATTGTCTAGAGCAAGGTAAGCATGTCTTCATCGACAAACCGATCACGTTCACACTTGAAGAGACAGAGCGACTTGTCGCATTGGCGAAAGAGAAAGGAGTCCATCTCGTCACGGGCTTCAATCGTCGATTCGCGACAGCCACTCAGGCGTTGAAACAAGTCGAGCAAAAGAATATGGTGTTCATTCAAAAAAATAGAACGTATAAACCGGCCACACTGCGAGAATTCGTCATCGAGGATTTTGTACATGTCGTCGATACATTACGTTATTTAACGGACCTTCAACCTGTCGAACGGTTGCGTGTCACTCCACGTTACGACGGGGACGTATTGAAACAAGTCATGATTCACTTCACTGCAGGTGGAATCGAAGCAATCGGTTGGATGAACCGAGATAACGGCTGCACCGAAGAAGTGATGGAGATCATGTCTCCGTCAGTGAAACGAGTCACGCGTGACGTCGAACGGATTATGGAATACGGGGTCGATGGGATGAAGGAATGGTCGCTAGACCCTTGGGAGTCAAATTTGAAGCGTCGAGGTTTCATCGACTTGATTGAAGATTTTGTGAAACTGTTAAAAGGGGAACCGAACAGGTCGGTTGTTGCTGAAGATAGTCTAGAGACGCATCGACTATGTGAAGAGATTCTTGAGGCCGTGCAATGAACGGGCTGTTTCTCGCAGATTCAGAGCGGGTAAAAACCCGATAAAAGGAGGCGATTTCGTTGGATATCCGTGAACTGATTATGCAAATCAATGACTATTTATGGTCGTACCTTCTCATCTTCGTATTGATAGCAGGAGGACTTTATTTTACGATTCGGATGGGGTTCGTCCAGTTTCGGATGCTACCTGAGATGTTCAAGTTACTATTTGTGAAAGGTCTTAAACACGAGAAAGGTCAGGTCTCTTCTTTCCAGGCGTTCGCCATTGGAACGGCGGCACGTGTCGGTACGGGAAACATAGCCGGTGTATCGACCGCAATCGCACTAGGAGGTCCTGGTGCCGTGTTCTGGATGTGGCTAATTGCCCTGATTGGAGCGGCATCGGCGTTTGTTGAAAGTACGCTCGCCCAAGTATATAAAGTGCACGACGGCAAGGCGTGGCGCGGTGGACCGGCCTACTACATCGAACGAGCGCTCGGAGAACGCTGGCTTGGGATTGTATTTGCGATTTTGATTACGTTTGCGTTCGGTTTCGCGTTCAATTCGGTACAGGCAAACACGATCGCCCTTTCGGTCAATAATGTGTTTGAGATCGACACGGTATGGGTCGGGTTGATTTTGTCGGTTGTCACCGCTATCGTCATCTTTGGTGGGATTCGTTCGATTTCAACGTTATCAGGAATCATCGTCCCGGTCATGGCTGGGGGATATATTCTGCTCGCCATCTGGGTCGTGCTGACAAATCTCGATGTCGTACCTCAAGTCTTTTCGGCGATCTTCTCTGAAGGCGTACTCGGTTTCCAACAATTGTTCGGTGGAGCGGTCGGAGCGGCAGTCCTTCAAGGGATTCGACGAGGGCTGTTCTCGAACGAGGCTGGGATGGGATCTGCGCCAAACGCGGCAGCTACGGCTGAAGTGAGTCATCCGGTCAAACAAGGATTGATTCAATCGCTCAGCGTATTTGTGGACACGTTGTTCATCTGTACGGCAACGGCGATGATTGTTTTGATCTCAGGCGTAGAAGGGTCTGAGTCGTTCCAAGGGATTGAGCTTGCCCAAGAGGCACTTCTCGTTGAAATCGGTCCGATTGCGACGACGCTTATGACAATCGCGATTCTCCTCTTCGCCTTCAGTTCCATTTTGGCAAACTACTATTACGGAGAAACAAATATTGAATTCATCTCGGAAAAGAAACGCTATCTGATAATCTATCGAATTGCAGTAATTGGAATGGTCATGTTTGGTTCAGTTCGGTCGGCTGGATTAGTCTGGTCCATCGCTGATATCTTTATGGGCCTCATGGCGCTCGTCAACATGTATGCGATCTTCCGATTAAGTAAAGTCGCGAAGACGTTACTCGATGACTATATGGCTCAAAAGAAAGAAGGGCGAGACCCGGAATTCTTCAAAGAAGGGGTCGACCTTCCCGGAAAAGAGCACATCGAAGCATGGGAAGCGAAAAAAGAAGAAATCAGTTAAATCGAGATACGAGAGTGCTTCCGAAAAGGGAAGCCTCTCTGTCTTTTCAATTTATTTATTTCAAATACCGCATTTTAATTATATTTCATGAAAGAAGAGAGTAATTATGAAACAAGTTTTGATGACAATCGTCAAGCGTTTCTTTACAGAACGCTTTTTTGATCAAGCAGCTATGTTGGCCTATTATTTCATTCTATCCACGTTCCCGTTCTTATTATTCGTTCTAGGGATTGTTGGCTTATTACCATTCACGAGCGGGGATGTGATTCAAGCGTTATCGCTCATCATGCCTGAAGCTAGCTATCGACTTTTAGAAGGAAATATTGAGGCGATTTTCGATAACTCCAAACTGAAATTGGCATCATTCAGCATTTTGCCCGCTCTTTGGATCTCTTCAATCGCCGTACAGTCATTGGTCCGTGCTTTGAATGATGCTTACCGAGCAGTCCGAAATAAAGCATTTTGGAGAGGGGTCTTACAAGATATTGCGATTACATTGGCACTTATGTTCGTACTGCCGTTTTCATTACTCGTACCGGTAATCGAGACGGCACTTCGAGAAGTGTCTTCTTACATCTTGTTCATCGATGAAATTGTCACAACCTATGCTCAAATCTGGTTTTACTTCAGATGGATTGTTGGGACGGGTCTACTCTTTACGGTATTCATCTTCGTCTATAAATGGTTGCCAAGTATATCAGGTACATTTAAGAATAGCTGGGCCGGTGCTGCATTTGCGACTGTGGGAATTTTAATCGTATCAAACGTATTCAGTTACTACTCGCAATTTGCAAACTATGAACAGTTCTACGGTCAACTTGGGGCGTTCATTGTCTTATTAATTTGGTTTTACCTTGCAGCTTCCGTCATTTTGCTCGGCGGACTCTTGAATGCGACATTAATCGAAAGGAAAGAAAAAACTTCATTAGACGTGTAATTGCTAGTTATCATTTAAAAGAATAGGGAATGGTAACGTAAGGTCACATCATCTAAGCGGAGGTGGGAAACATGGATATGCAACGGCTCGTACACAATCGTCGTTTCATCGATCAATCATTGTTTTACCTCGCCTTACATCTGTGGAAATGGGTTCTTCTGTTACCTGTCTTATTCTACCTCGACGTATCGTTTCGACATTCGCCATTCTCTGAGTTTCTGATCGTTAGTATCATCCTGTATCTTATGTTTCGGGTGATACAATACGTCATCGCCAGTCGTGCTTCTTTCATGGAATTGGTCGAGTTCGGCTATTCAGTTTTATCACTCGTTCTCGTCTTTTCATTTTTGATGGAAATCGGTGCACCACCGGTCGCCATAGCCATCATTGGCGCCGCATATTTAAGCCATCCGATGCTTGCATTACATCATTATCAAAATTTCTCTGAACGAAAATGGCTGAATAAGCAATTTCAATTGTTTAGTCCGATGTTGCGCCAAGGAGAGGTACCTGTTCATGTCCTCGTATTGACGGAAGATGAAATAGTGATTACTGTAGAGAGTGGAAAAGAGTTTACGTACCGTCATATTTATTGGGGCGGTTTTTATGTAGAAAATGCTTCCTAAAAGGTGGTTACTCCGTTGTTTAGTGGATTCGACAATATCATTGTCATTTTGTTCTGGATTGCGACATTCATTGCGTTCTTCAAAGGAGCGTATGATATGTGGCGTGAATATCGAACGACGAAAGAAAAATCAGTATTATACTATCTAATCGCGATGATCATCACATGGTTCTGGTTTAACCCATATGAATTGATGGCACTCCATCCGTTCGTATTGATGGCGTATTATTGGAATCGAAATAAATGGATGCGTAACGCTATGCTCGTATTAGTGCTCGTTCCATTTGTGATTCGTGTCTGGTTAATCGCAGCAACGATGTAAAACAAAAACTCGGTCCCTTTGAAGGGAACCGAGTTTTTGTTTTGAACTTTAATTATTCTTTTTTCGCAGCTGCCAATTCGGCTTCCATTTCACCGAATTCACGGTTGATGCGTTTTTGTTCTTTCTGGCTAGTAAAGTTACTGACAAGTACGATTGCCAACATACTTAAGAAGAAGCCAGGAACCATTTCGTAAAGGACAGTTGAGAGTCCAGTGACGATCCAAAGAATAACTGTGATAGCACCTACAAGAATACCAGCAAGGGCACCTTGGCGTGTCATCTTGTTCCAATAAAGTGACAATAGGATTGCTGGTCCGAATGCAGAACCGAAACCGGCCCAAGCATAACCAACGAGTGTCAAGATTGTACTAGAAGGGTTGAGTGACATAAGCGTCGCTACAAATCCGACGAGTAAGACACCGATACGACCAGCGCGTACCATTGTTTTTTCACTTGCTTCTTTATTAAAGAACTTGCGATAGAAGTCTTCTGTCAAAGCAGACGACGTAACGAGCAATTGTGACGATACAGTCGACATAACCGCTGCAAGAATCGCAGCTAACAAGAATCCAGTGATGAACGGGTGGAACAAGACTTCAGAGAATCGAATGAAGACTGTTTCCGGGTCACCGAGCGGATTCCCTTGTCCACGGAAGTATGCGATTCCGACGAAACCAGTCATGACTGCACCGATGATTGATACTGTCATCCAGCTCATTCCGATGCGGCGAGCTGTTTTCAATGATTTCACATCACGGATTGCCATAAAGCGAACGATGATGTGCGGCTGACCGAAGTAGCCAAGTCCCCAAGCAAGGAGACCGATAATCCCGAGTGTCGTTGTCCCTTTGAAGAGATCGAACAAGTCGGCATTAATAGTTGTTGCAGAGTTGACAGCAGTGTCCACTCCACCGAGATCCGTTAAAGCAACAAATGGAACGAGCACGAGTGCCAAGAACATGATGACACCTTGTGCGAAGTCCGTCCAACTAACTGCCGTGAACCCGCCGAAGAGGGTATACAAGATGACGACACTAATTGTGACGATGACACCTGTCTGATAGTTTAATCCAAATGAGCTTTCAAACAACTTCCCACCAGAAACAAGTCCGGCTGACGTATAGAACGTGAAGAAGATGATGATGACGGATGCAGATAGGATCCGTAGCCAGTTCGAGTGATCTCGGAACCGATTCTCTAAGAAGTCTGGAATCGTAATCGAATCGTTCGCCATCTCTGTGAAGACGCGAAGTCGTGGAGCAACTAACAAGTAGTTCAAGTAAGCTCCGATGACCAATCCAACGGCTAACCAAATTGCTGATAGTCCAGTTGCATACATTGCACCCGGTAGTCCCATTAACATCCAACCACTCATATCCGAAGCTCCGGCTGACATGGCTGTAACTCCTGGCCCCATTTTACGGCCACCTAACATATAATCTGATGAATCGGTCGTTCGCTTATACGCAACGTATCCGATAAGAAGCATCATCACGAGATAAAGCGCGATTGATACCCATTCTTGCCATAGCATTGAATTACCTCCTATTAAGTTAAGAAAATCTATTTCATCAAACTCGTTCGCGATTGTGTGAAGACATCACACAGTCAAAAGCAAAAGTTGAAAAGGCGAACTTGTGTCTTACCTTACCGAACGATTTAAATGATTGCAAACTGACACCTTTTCATAAAAATGGCTCTAAAGCCCGTCGTATCAACGGATGAGAGTGAAAATGAGGTGTTGAAAAGTTTAAATATTCTGAATATTTGAAATGTTGAGGACTTCCCTGTGTAACATTTCTGTAATATTAGACCTGATTTTTTCAGAAAAAACGAAAAAGAAAGAGCATGATTCACATGCTCCTTCCCTGATTATTGAAAAGCTTTCTCTTCGACAAGACGCATCGTCGGGAAAGTTTGCCCCGATTTCGCCTGCATTGTAACCAAAATATATGTCTCATTTTTGTGTTGCATGATAAACACCATCGTATAACCCGACTCATCAGTATAGCCCGTTTTCGTAGCGGTCACATACTTCGAGTAGTTGATACTTCGTTCATTGACGGATGAACCGAGGTGATACCACCAGCGTCGTTTACCATTTCCGTCTTTATCATTGAATTCTGCCTTAAATTCATATGTACCGGCAATTTCAACGAGTTCGGGATATGTACTAAATGCGTAGGCAATCTTGGCCATATCGTTTGCCGTCGTATAATGGTTCGGATCCGAATAGCCGTGAGCATTAACAAAATGAGTACCTGTTAATTCCAACACGTTTGCACGTTCGTTCATCAATTGAACGAATGCCTCAGTCGACCCGCTCGTGTATTCTGCCAAACTGTTTGCGGCATCATTACCTGATTCGAGAAGAGTCGCATAGAGCGCTTGACGTACCGTCAACGTATCTCCAATCGCAAGGTGGGCAATGTGGCTATCCCAAGGGATATCGAGTGTCGAAGACTGAATTGAAATGAGCGGCTGATCGAGTTCGTTCGCTGCCGATGCTTTTTCGTAGGCGAGTAGAGCCGTCATCAATTTTGTCGTACTGGCCGGAAAAACACGATCGTCAGCATTTTTATCGATCAAGATTTGTTGTTTGTCTACATTTACGAAAGTCATCGCGCCAACAAGGATATCCTCGTTTGCAATCAACATCGTATCACTAGGATTCCAAGTACCCATCTCGATTTCAGGAAACACTGGGCCTTGTTTCATCGGTTCGACTTTTAATGTGGCGGCTTCTGCAGGCTCTGGCGATTCTTTATCCTGTTTGAATCCGACTAACGTCGGGATCAGTGCGACAATTCCGAGCAATACTATTGCTGCAATCATTCTTCGCATGATGTACGTTCTTCTTCGGTGTCTCCTTCTACGGGTCAAAAAAGTCCCTCCTTTCATCGTTACTCTATAAACATAATAGAAATTGTAGATGTTTTGCGCTCATAAAATAAATAACTAGGTCAATGATTCAAGATGAAAGAAATGCGTTTCGGGTATAGAGATAAAGATGCTCACAAAAGGAAAGGGGAATGTATCATGCATCGATATCCGTTCACGAGCTCCATCTGGCGGCAACATGATACCGGGACATTATATCCACCATTAACCGCTTCAGAGTCATCTGAAATCGTCGTTATTGGGGCAGGTATCGCTGGTCTGGTCTGTGCGTATGAACTTCAAAAGCGAGGGAAGCAAGTCACGCTTCTTGAAGCATTAGAGATTGGTCATGGGACGACAGGACACACGACGGCCAAGTGCTCTGTCCAACATGGGACGATTTATCAGAAACTGATTAGACACTTCGATGAAACGACTGCCCGACTATACTACGAATTTAACTCAGAGGCACTCGTCTATTTAAAAAATCAAATAGACGAGGGATTTGATTGTGATTATTCGGTTGAAGACTCTTATTTATATTCTACAGAACCAAATGAGGAACTATCTAAAGAGCTCGATGCTTATCGTCGTTTAAAACTGGATGGTGGGGAGGCGACCAACGAAGTCGGTGACGCACTTCCCTTTCAAATAGAGCAAGCGCTTGTGATTCGAAATCAAGCACAGTTCCATCCGGTCAAATACTTACGTGAATTGGCAAATCGATTTGTCGGTCTCGGCGGAAAGATTTATGAACAAACGAGAGCGTTCGAGGTAAGTCAAGGTCCTCGACCAATTGTCACGACTTCAACAGGAAGAAGAGTGCAGGCAAATCAGGTCGTGATTACAACACACTATCCATTTAATGACTTACGAGGCTTATACGTATCAAAATTCTTAGTGGAACGATCTTATATCGTCGCTTGCGAGACGGACGCAATACCGCTAAAAGGAATGTATTTGAGTGTCGACCGCGACAGTCGCTCGTATCGGACATATGAAGACAACGGAAGAACTTTTCTGTTGGTCGGGGGAGAGGGTCATACAGCGGGACAGGTGACAGACACCCGAAGTCGGTACGATCGTCTAGAGAGCGATGCGCAACACCATTTTAAAACGATGCGTTCGACGTATCGTTGGTCTTCTCAAGATCTCATCACTTTGGACTCGCTACCGTATGTTGGGCAAATGTTCAAACGGGAACCAGACATCTTACTAGCGACAGGATTTCAGAAATGGGGGATGACTAATGGGATTGCAGCGGGAAATTTACTCGCAGACCAGCTCACCGGTCGTCCAAATCGTTTTTTAGAATTGGTGTCTCCGCTTCGGAAAACCGTCAAACCATCTGGTGTTGGTCCATTTGTCAAAACCAATCTTGATACGGCAACACAATTTGCGAAAGGTGCCGTGGATCGCGTCCTCGAACGTCGGGACGTCGAGGACCTTCAACTAGACGAAGGTGGTATCGTACAAGTGGACAACCAGACGAAAGGTGTATATCGAGACCTCGATAACCATTGTCACGTAGTCAATCTGACATGCACACACCTCGGTTGTACAGTGAAATGGAATAATGCGGAACGGACATGGGACTGTCCTTGTCACGGGTCACGTTTTGATGCAAAAGGGGCTGTGCTGGAGGGTCCTGCGACAAAACCACTTCCCTACAAGAAGCGAGAAGATTTGTAAACTAGTATAGGCAAAGGTTGACAGCTATAATAAAGTAGAAAGAGAATAGACAAACTTACAGGGGTGAATGACAGATGGAACTGACAAAAGAATGGCGTGAACATTTTAAGCAACTACGTGCTTTCGATGAAGCAATCTCTCTCTTATATTGGGATATGCGTACACAGATGCCGGAACAGTCGGCACCGCTTCGGGCGGAAACAATCGGTTATTTGTCGACCGAGGCATTTAAACGACAAACGAGTGAATCGTTCGCATCTTTACTAGGACGAATGACTGAGGAAGAGGGTCTATCTGATGTCGAAGCGCGTTCGCTTGAAGTCGCAAAAACTCAATATGAACGAAATGCGAAGATTCCTCACGATGAGTATCAAGCATACGTGACGCTAGTATCTGAAGCAGAAACCGTATGGGAGAAAGCAAAAGACCAAAACGATTGGGACATGTTCGCTCCTTATTTAAAGAAAATTATCGGATTCCAGCAGAAATTTGCGGAATATTTCGGCTATGAGAAACATCCATACGATGCCCTTCTTTATGATTTTGAGCCAGGGATGACAGTCGAACTTCTCGATCAACTATTCGCTTCGCTCCGGGATGAGCTTGTACCACTGATTCAGCAACTTCCAAAAGAATCACTTTCAATGGACTGGTCAATGCCGGCAGACGTACAGGAAAAGATTTGTCACGATTGGATGAATGTCGTCGCATACGATTTATCACGCGGGCGTCTCGATGCGACCGTCCACCCGTTCGAAATCACCATCAATCGTCGTGACGTACGAATCACGACAAAATATGATGAAACTGATTTTCGGAACGCCTTGTTCGGAACGATGCATGAGGCGGGACATGCTACGTACGAGCAACAAATCGATCCGATGCTTGACGAACTCGGTCTAGGCGGGGGAGCATCAATGGGAATCCATGAATCGCAGTCACTTTTCTTTGAGAACTTTATTGGTCGGAGCGAAGCCTTCTTACGTCGCGTGTATCCGAAACTCCAAGAGCTTTACCCAGCATACGGAGAAATCGACTTTGATACGTTCTATCGTGGAGTGAATGAAGCGAAACCTTCTCTCATCCGGATCGAGGCGGACGAGTTGACGTATAGTCTCCACATCATTATCCGCTATGAGCTCGAGAAAGCGCTCATTCAAGGAACGTTATCCGTCGATGAGCTCCCGGCTGCATGGAATGAGAAATATAAAGAGTATCTCGGTCTCGACGTGCCATCGAATGCTAAAGGTGTGCTCCAAGATGTACATTGGGCTGGTGGTTCGTTCGGCTACTTCCCAAGCTATGCGCTCGGGTTGATTTATGCCGCTCAATTGACGGAGTCTTTGAAAAAAGACCTTCCTCAGTTTGAAACATTGATTCAAGACGGTGAGATTGAACCAATCAAAGCGTGGCTACAGGAAAACGTCCATCAATACGGAAAACGCCTGACACCGAATGAACTCATCCAACAAGTGACGGGACAAGAAATCTCGGTTCAACCACTCGTCCGTTATCTGACTGACAAGTATCAGTCCGTAGCCAAATGAAACGATTCGCGCATCGAGGTGTGATGGCATTACAACCTGAGAACACGATGTCGGCATTCAGACTCGCGCTTTCTGCGGGGGCAGAAGGGATCGAGACCGATGTTCATTTGTCCAAAGATGGTGAGCTCGTTCTCATCCATGATGAAACGTTGGAGCGAACGACTGACGGATACGGTTTGGTATCTTCATATACACTTGACGAACTGAGAGCATTTAACGCCGGTGTACGATATTCTCAAAAAGAAGTAATCCCGACACTACAAGAACTCCTCGAACTGGTTCGGGATGAATCAATCCGATTAAATCTTGAGGTGAAAACCGATGTGCTTCGATATGCTGGAATTGAGTCCCGAATACTCGACATAATCGAGACTTCGGGCATAGCCCCATCTCGTATCCTCTTCTCATCGTTCAATCATGAGACGATTCATCGATTGAAAAAGATGCGTCCAGATATCGAGGCGGCAATCTTACTTGCTCAACCGCTGTATGACGTTCTCGGATATCTCGAATCCGTAGGTGCCGATTCAGTCCATCCGCATATCGATCGCATCACGGACGAAGAAGTGCGATGGTTGCAACAACATGATATTGTTGTCAGACCCTATACAATCAAGACGAAGGCTCAACTCGAGCGCTGCCGAGCGTTACAAGTCGACGCTATATTCGTCAATGATGTTGAATGGGCAAGTAAAACCCCTTAGTCGCAGACTAAGGGGTTTTATAATTCGATGTGAGGGAACTACAATTTATGTAAAGGTTGCGCTTTCATTCGTTAGCATATCGGAGCACATTCAGGACATAATGTCCCCTTTACGTCACTGTCGGATTGTCTTAAGTTTAAGATGTCACCGAGCTACATAGCAATCAGATGTAGCACACCATGTAGCACTGCATCACACTTGTTGTATGCAAGTCGTAGGTTACCGTAGACAAAAGGAGGAAATTTCACATGAAGAAGTTGATGTCTTTACTAGGTACACTAGCACTAGCCTTCGCTTTCATCCTACCGGTTAGCGCCGATGGACATGAAAATGCAATGGTCCGTGTGCTACATGCTTCACCTGATGCACCGGCAGTTGACGTGTATGTGGATGGGGAAGTCGCGGTCGAGGGAGCAGAGTTTAAAGACCTCACTGATTACTTGACACTTCCTGCAGGAGATTACAACGTTGAAATCAAGCCAGCAGGTGACGCAGAAACAGTCGTCGTTGCAGCTGACCTTTCAATTGAAGCAGGCAAATTCTACACAGCCGCTGCGATCGGTCAACTTGAAAACATCGAAATCGCTGCAATGGAAGATGATGCGAACTTTGAAGATGGAAAATCTAAAGTTCGTGTCGCACACTTTGCACCAGATGCACCAGCAGTGGATGTCGCACCTAAAGGTGGAGACCCACTCTTCTCGAACCTTGAGTTCAAAGCTGTGAGTGATTATGGCACACTTGATGCTGGTACGTATGACCTTGAAGTTCGTCCGGCAGGTGCGACGGATGTTGTGAAAGCACTTGATGGTGTGGCACTCGAAGGTGGTAAAAACTATACTGCATTCGCAATCGGTCTCCTTGAAGGAGAACCAGCGTTTGAAGTACTCCTTGCTGCTGATGGCGGAGAAATGGCAATGGCGCCTGAAACAGGACAAGGTGGTCTTGCTCAAACAGCTTCAATGAACTGGTTGCTCGCAGCAGCAGTAGTTGGAGTGGCAGCGGCTGGATTCTACGTCTTTCGTCGTCAGAAGCAAGACGCTTAAACTTGTATTCTTAGGAACCATCGGATTTCTCGTATGGAGCGCGCAAGCGGAAGCCCCAGAAAAATCGTTCATCATGCCAAAGGCTGAATTCGCTGAACCACTCGTGTTGACTTCTAAACAAGTCGATCGGCAATCGTTTCATTCGAACAGTTTCGTCCCATCCCGACTCGTCATTCCTTCAATCGATGTCGATACATCGATTGAAGCGGTCGGGAAGGACGAGGCTGGAAGGATGGATACGCCTTCTAACGTGAACCAGGTCGGTTGGTATCAATATGGGGCGAAAGCAGGCGCGACAGGAAACGTCGTCTTGTCAGGTCATCTCGATGACTTGAACGGTCCAGCCATCTTTGCGAACCTAGGTCAGCTACCAATCGGAGAATTGGTGACGCTCCAACAGGATGACCAAGTCGCAACGTATGAAGTCGCTAGTGTGAAACAATATCGCCTTGATCAAGTCCCGCTCGCATCAATCTTTGCGGCGACTCAAGCAAAGCGGATTCAACTGATCACGTGTGCAGGGCCATACGATGAGAAACTAGGGTATCGTGACCGTATCGTCGTCACGGCACATTTAATTGAAACGAAATAAAAGCAGGAGATGCAAACTTACATGTTGCATCTCCTTTTTCATGTCTCATAAAAATAGACCCCAACCAATGTGGTTGAGGTCTGTTCATGGATTAAGCGTCCATGCGGTCTAATAATTTTGAGAGTAAAATGAGTTCTTCATCAGAGAAATCAGTGAATACATCCATCAAATATTCGATCTTCATGCTTTCTAACGTTTCGAACAACTCACGACCTTCATCTGTCGCTTGAAGTTCGACGACACGGCGATCCCGCTCGCTGCGTTCGCGAGAAATCAATCCTTTTTTCGTCAACTCATCAGCGAGTGCTGTGATCATCGAAGCTGAAAATTGAAACTCATTCGACAAAGCAGAGGCGATTTGAGGACTCTGTTGACAAAGAGAACGTAGAATGAAGAATTCATTACGAGTCAAATATTGTGAGAACATCGAACGGAGATTTTTTTTCACTCCACGATAGTTCATCCGGATTCCACGTTCAGCATCAGCGACGAGCTGACGGCGTGAAGCAGTTGGTACAGGTGTTGTCATCCTCGAAACTACCTCCTAGTGATAATATTATTCATATATACTTCAGAACATAGAAACATTCTACATTAAAAACATGTTGTCTGTAAAGTTATAAAGGCTCGTCTTTCGCACGGATTTGTTGAATGATGTCCTCATAATGTTTCAAGTCAGGATAAAATCGTCTAAAGAAGAATTCGATTTGCGGGTCATCACCTTCTGCCAACAGTTTAGCCAGGACAGCGTATACGACACCCATTCCTTGTCTCGGTAAGAGGGAGGAGGGGAGTAGTGTCGCACATTGTACGGCTTGCGTATAGTAAGTCGAAAGCGTGTCGTTCAAATCTTTGAACGTTCGGATGTCTGCATAATGGAACATCCGAGTCAATTCAACGATTGCCGAGAGATCGGTCTCAAGCAACCATTCACTTTGGAAGATGGCATTGTCTAGTTTTTCAACGGTCTGGTCGTTGGCGATATAATAGTTCAAATTGTCTCGAGTAATTGCCACTTTCTCCGGAGAATCAAGAATTTGTTCAACCGTTTCTTGTTCGAATGTCCGCAATTGTTTCCGGATATTCACAAACTCAGAATCAGCAATCTCTAGCAGTCCGGCGACACGACTGAAACTTCGTTTGATTTCAGGTGGGACGGCATTTGGATTTTTGTATCCGAGGTCATGCTCAATTTCGGCCCAAGCATGCTGTAGAATCGAGCGGACTTGAATTTCCGCTTCTTTTTCTGCAAAGCGACGGTATTCACCGAGAGCGAGTCGTTTCTCACTCAACTCCACGACATAATGTACAGACAAATAACCGAACTCGTTGGAATCAAGCAAAGTTGATTTATCAATTGACTGTTCTCGGTCAATGGTGAACTCGTCCTCTAATATTTGTGCGACAGTTCGCACATCATCATGAAAGTATGTGACGATACGGATCCCGGCAAGGTCTTGGACATCACGTAACGATCGATATTGATAAGGTTTACGAGATAATTTGGCATAGAGACTATCCGCCTCTTTAGCACGGGCAACTATTGAATGAAACTGGATTCCGGCTTCCGTCAATAATTCACTGAGGAGTGCCTTCAGTTTAGTGGCAAATGCTTCGTAATCTTCTTTTTCATTCAAGTATTCAAGCATGATCGTGTTCAAGTCTTGTTTCGGCACGGAACTCACTCCTTTTCTCTGTCTTTAGTATATCATCTCCATTACGAAACGATATGGTAGCATATGTACAGAGGGGGAATGAAGATGAACCATACATTCCGGTCATCCGAGAGAGAAAAACTAGAAATCATCGCAGGTTTACTACAACAGGCCGATTATCGGATATCCCGCATCCGAGAAGACGGGAATCAATATGTCGTGACCGCGCGCTTGGTGGGGCGGGCTACAATCGAAGGTGAACGTGAACGTATCGAAGGAATCGTGCAACATTTCGATGTGGAAGAGTGGACACTCCACGAATAAACGGTGATGATTCATGTTTATACCCTCATTTTTCGGGAATAACAAAAACAGTGAAATATATGACTGTGAACGTTTAGGAGGATGGGGCATGTTAGAAACAAGGGTAGTAAATGATATGACGACGGTAGACCATGAAGTGAACGAGATGGTTTCGGGAGGATGTGTAAACGAACACATCTATTTATTTGCCAAAGACGAAGAATTGACGATTCGATTGGCGGCAGAAGCAGGTGTCCAACCGTACCGTATCCCGGAAAAGGGGATGTTCGAGTCGTTGCTCTCAAAATTCACGAGCAATTCGGAAGATCGGATGGAACAGATGGAAAGCTTAGGTCTCACGAAAGAGATGGTCGACTCACTCGAGCGTGAAATCAAGGATGGTAAAATTGTATTAGTCTGCGATAAATGACAATGGACCGGTAGCCCGGTCCATTTTTTTAGTGCTTCGTTTGATAATAGGCATTGACGATTCGGCGCAACGATTGCTGGTCGAGACGAAGCTTTGAAAAGCCTGCATCTTTTAACAATTGTTTTGTGTTCTCGTCATGGAACGTGATATTCCGGTTCAAGTATGGATTGAATACCTTCACCATGTCGTTAAATGACTGTTCGACAGAGCTGAGTGTGTCTGTCGGTGTCTCCGTAATCGTCAAGTGTGGGAACGAGAGTGACTCTTTCATATAATCGAGCATCATCTCATTGCGTGGTGGCGAGTCATTCGTGACGTTATAAATCGTATCTGCTTTTGCATGCTCGATCGCGGCTAAAAGCACGTCCGCGACATAATCGACCGGAACAAGGTTCGAGGTACCAGTGGCTGACCCGATTAAACGGATTGACTCAACGCTATGACCACGCCGTTCCAGTTTACGTTTGAACAATTCAAGTGCACGCATATACCCATACATCGTGAATTTCGAATCCGCTTCTCCGGTTTTAGAGTCACCGACGATGATTGCCGGACGAAAGATCGAGACGTCGAGCTCATCTCGTGATTGCCAGACCGCCTGTTCGGCATGTGCTTTGCTTTCTTCGTATGGATTTAAAAACGATTGCGACACATCATATAACGTCTCGCCACCGATTTCTTTTGCCCCGAGTGTATAAGCGGTGCTCACATGGAAAAATCGAGGTGCATCAATCAACTTGGCCAATCGAAGGGCCTCTCTCGTACCGGTTAGATTCGTTTCGAACAATTCTTCTCTTAATTCTTCGTCAAATTTGACGAGTGCTGCCATGTGTAGGAATAAGTCCACTTTTCCCTTGTGTGAATCGATGAATCGTTCATCGGCACCGAGTGCGCGCGCCGTCAAATCGCCAGGCAACACATCGATTGATTTTCTTTCTTCCGCCGTGAACTGGGCGTTTACTTTCTCCGGTGTTCGGGCGAGCATACAGATTCGATGCCCTCGTTCGATCAACTCTTTAGCGAGTCGTCCCCCTAAAAATCCTGTTCCACCAGTCATAAAAATATACAATCGCGTTCTCCCTCTCTGTGACATTCTGCATCCATCATATCAAGTCTCGTCAGATGTAGCCACTTTGCGTCTTTTAAAAATTCATGTTTAAAAAAAATCGAAGTCGGTTAAGAACTATAGAGAAGCGTACGAACGGTGCGTAAAGACAGCTTGCCTGTCAAATCCATTGAAGTGAGGTTTTTTAGAATCATGGCAAATCTATTCGGAACAGACAAGGATGACGTAGCAAAGAAGCAACAAGACATTGAGAAAACGGTTCAAGAAAAAAATATTACCCAAATCCATCTTTATTTCTCAGATGTACTCGGTGATTTAAAACTCTTGACGCTTTCGGCAAAATTGTTGCCTGAGGTTTTTGAAGGAAAAACAATGTTTGATGGTTCTTCAATCAACGGATTCTCTTCCATCAAAAACTCCGACTTATTCTTGAGACCGGATTTAGATCGTCCACGTTATGAGCAAGATGGTGATGAGAGTATTTTGGCGTTCTTCTGCGATGTGTGTACACCAGAAGGTGAACGATATGAATATGATCCACGGAATGTGTTGAAAGATGCACTTGAACGAGCTGCACGAGACGGCTACTCGGTATTCGTCGGCGCAGAACCTGAATTCTTCATCTTTGATGAAAATGGAGAGTTTTATGACGAAGCAGGTTACTTCTCGACGCGTTCAGAAGACAAAGGTTATGAAGTACGTCAACATATCGCAAACCGATTGAGCAATGTCGGATTCAATATTGAAGCGGTTCACCATGAAGTTGCTCCTGCGCAACATGAGATTGGTATCAAGTACGACGATGCGCTCCATACGGCGGACAACATTCAATTCTTCAAAGAAATCGTCAAAATCGCGGCAAAAGAAAAAGGGGCATCTGTCTCATTCTTACCGAAGCCGTTACGTGACGTGAACGGTTCTGGGATGCACTTGAACATCTCGGTATGGAAAAATGACGAAGACGGGAAAGCGACGAACAATGCGTTTGATGAGGCCGACGCGGATTATGGACTTTCTCAAACAGCACGTCACTTCATCGAAGGGATTTTAAAGCATGCCCGTGCGACGGCTATCTTTACAAACCCACTGCCTGAGTCATATGAGCGTCTCGTTCCTGGATTCGAGGCACCGGTTAATATTTGCTGGAGTCCGTCGAACCGCAGTTCGATGATTCGAATTCCAGCTTCCCGTGGAAGCGCGACGCGTGTCGAGGTTCGAAACCCTGACCCGAGTGCTAACCCGTATTTGGCACTTGCCGCCCTCATCTACGCTGGTTTAGAAGGGATTGAGCAGAAGCTTGAACCATCTAAGCCGAACGAAGACGACTTGTTTGAGTATTCAGCTAAACAAATTGAGAGCCAAGGAATCGCTTCGCTCCCTGCGACGTTCCATGAATCGATTCAATCGCTGAAACAAGACAACTTCCATGATTACTTTAACCACAATATGATCGATCGTTACTTGTCACTCATTCAAGTACGCAAATAAAAAATGACGCCAGCCGATTCAATCGGCTGGCGTTTTTTAAAGATTAATGGATTCCGCGCATATATACTTTGATTTTTGGTGCGAGTGCGAACAGAATCAAGCTTAAAACGATGGCAACACCACCGATTACCCCGAAATAGAGCATCTCGTTCTCAGGTGAGTAGAACTTGACGAGCTGTGCGTTGATTCCTTGTGCGGCAGCGTTCGACAAGAACCAGAGTGACATCGTTTGAGCGGAGAATGCTGCTGGTGCAAGTTTTGTCGTAGCCGACAAACCGACCGGCGATAAACTTAGTTCTCCCAAGACAACGATGAAGTAACTCAAGACGAGCCAAAGCGGGTTGACAAGGGCATCCGGACCGCTGAAGTAAGCAGGAAGTAGGATGACCAAGAAACTGATTCCGGCAAACAAGATCCCGAAAGCGAATTTCGTCGGGATGCTTGGCTCACGGTCTCCAAGGCGTACCCAAAGCCAAGCAAAGACCGGTGCAAGTAGAATGATGAAAAGCGGGTTCAACGATTGGAACCAAGCTGGAGACAACGTGAATCCGAAGAATTCAAGGTCAGTCCGTGTATCCGCATAACTCGCAAGGATTGTTGCCCCTTGCTCTTGAATCGCCCAGAACATGACGGAGGCGATGAAGAGCGGGATATAGGCAATGATGCGTGAACGCTCAACCTCTGTCGTTTTTGGACTGCGATACATGATGATGAAGTAAACTGTTGGAATTGCGATTCCG
The DNA here is from genome assembly GCF_018617435.1 of Exiguobacterium sp. s34. NCBI lineage: Bacteria > Bacillati > Bacillota > Bacilli > Caryophanales > Exiguobacterium > Exiguobacterium sp. s34. Next base: position 253,173 of record NZ_JACSKE010000003.1, read on the forward strand.
AACACCCCGACGAGCGAGATGAATGTGTTAATCGTGAACCAGCCGAGTGGGATCAAAATCGCAAGTAAGATGGCGATTCCGATTGTGACAAGGCTGACGATTCGAATCGTATTCTTTTTCTCATCAGGAGATAACGGGTTCGGTACGTATGAGCCAGCAAGGCCAAGGTTCGTTTTACGCGTCAATACGAAGACGACGAGTCCAACGAACATCCCGATGGCAGCAAGGGCGAAGCCCCAATGGAAGCCGTAATCTTTTTGAACTTGTCCAACGATGAGCGGTGAAATGAACGCGCCCAAGTTGATACCCATGTAGAAGATACTGAATCCAGCGTCACGACGGCGATCCGTTTCACTATACATATCTCCGACTATACTTGATACGTTTGGTTTCAATAAACCCGTACCAATAACAATCAACGCCATCGAGATGAATAAGAAGACGACGCTACCTGGAATCGAGAGGACGATGTGTCCGAGCATGATGAACACACCACCGTAGAAGACCGCCCGTGACGTCCCGAATACTCTGTCCGCAAGCCATCCCCCAATGACCCCTGACATATAAACGAGTGCACCGTAGACGGACATAATCGAGAGCGCGACGTTACGGTCGAGCCCGAGTCCACCTTCAGAAACCTCATAGTACATATAGAATACGAGGATGGCCCGCATGCCATAGTACGAGAAACGTTCCCAAAATTCAGTGAAGAATAAGGTGAACAACCCTTTCGGTTGTCCGAAGAAGCCTTTTTGTGGAACACTGTCCACGATTGTCTGTTTATCGATCCTTTCCATGAAAGATCCCTCCTTAACCGTTTTATCATAAAAAGGATTATTATGATTGTAAAGTGAATTGAATGATAATTTCAAATTTTAATAAAGATGCAAAGAATGAAAAGACCACACTTCCATGAGCAGAGAGTGTGGTCGATGAGTGATTACGCTGTCTTTTGTTTTGCTTCCGTTGCCTGGACATAACGTCCGAGTTGCCAGTAAATGATGCCAGATAGGCAACTTGCGCCGCCGATCAGAATCAATGCAATATGTCCGGCACGATTGTCGAAAAAGACACTTGCGATGATTGGTGCCGTCACACCGCCAATTAGCCATTGAACACTTGCAGCCCCATTATAGGCACCGCGCATATTCTCTGGCGCAATCAAGGCGATGAACGTCTGTTGAACAGGCGACATAAACATCTCGCCAAGCGTGTAAAATGCATAGACGGCGAGTAAGATTCCAACGAGTGGAAGGTAAGGAACATCAATTGCGTACAAAGCTCTAGGGACGACGGCGAGTAAAATCATCCCGATTCCGAAGACGGTCGCTCCGGCAAGCATGACTTTCCCAAACGGTTTATTCCCGAGCTTCGAAGCGATTGGAAACTGGAAGAGGACGACCATGATTCCATTAAGTGCCAACAGGTATGGGAATGGGTTCTGTTGTGCGGTGTATGTCGGGAGCGACTCTTTCAAAAAGAGCGGTAACATGCTCTCGACGACCGAGAATCCCATTGATATGAATATACCCGCAAAGATGAAGATCAGAAACACGCGGTCATTATAAAATACGCGCAACACTTCCCGGTTGCTCGGGGTCTCATCTTCTGTGAACTCCGGCAATGATTCGCGAATGAAGTAGCCGAGTGCGAGGGCATAAAGACCGAAGATGAACGCCGCTGCAAAGAAAATCAGCTCGCGGTCGATGAACAGTACCGCACTCCCGAGGAGAGGTCCAAACGCAGCACCGATGTTATGCCCCATCCGTAATAGGCCGAATGCTTCGTTCATATGCTCGGGTTCTGTGACGTCAGCAACCATCGCACTAGCAGCGGGATGGAATAGTGAGTTAGTCAAACCGAGCATCGCATTTAGTAACAATAATGGCCAAAACGAATCCGCGAACGCAAAACCGATGAGGGCAAGCGCGTCACCGATGATGGCAATCATCATGATCGGTTTTCGCCCATAGAGATCGGCGAGTCGGCCGCCAATCATCGAGCCGAGGAGCGCCATGATTGGTCCAGTCGCCATAATGATTCCGACTTGAAGGTAGCTATCTAACTGGTCGCTATAATAAAGGACTAAGAATGGGGCGATCATGAACATCATGATTCCCGTAATCGTCTCCCCTAAGAAACGAATCCAAATATTGCGGTCAAGCCGTTTGAGTGATTGAAACATACAGGTCACCTGCTTTATTTAATTTTAGACACAAAAGGGACGTCATATGCATAAAGGCATACGACGTCCCACGTTGTTTATGCATGCCTCGATAGGCAGGCGTCTTAGATCTGTTTCAATCGAAGAGGTGCCTGCCAATCAGTATGAACTTGAGTGAATGGTTTCGAAGATACTACTGACATGGGAACCTCTCCTTTCTGTTAATTGTGTTCTTCTCTTCAACTGTATGACACATTTCATGAATATGTCAACAGATTCATGAAGAGATTTAAAGTAACTCATTCAAATTTTTACGATTCAAACGATAGTCAATGAGTCTAGACAAGACGACTTGAATCATCGCAGTGATAGGGACACTCACGAACATGCCGACGAGACCGAACAGGCTGCCCCCGATAATGATGGACGTGATGACCCAAAATGGCGTGATCCCGACACTGTCACCAAGAATTTTCGGACCGAGCCACAATCCATCGAATTGTTGCAACAAGAAGATGAACAAGAGCACCAATACGGCGGTGAACGGGTCATAGAAGTATGTGATGATGAACGCCGGGATCATCCCAAGTAGTGGACCGACATACGGGATGAAGTTGAGGACGCCGACGATAACACCAAGGAGTAGCGCATATGGCGCCCCGATGATCAAAAGTCCGATGACAGCCAGGACACCGATGATCAGACAATCGAGTGACTTTCCGATGATGTATCGTTTAAAAATATAATCCATCTCTTGAAAGATATCGATCGTCGTCTTTGCAGTACCAACTGGTAACAGCGCGTAGAGAAGGCGCTTGAACATACGAGCGAAGACTTCTTTGTCTTTCAAAAGATAAATTGAGATGACAATCCCAATCAAGAAGTTAATCAATGTCATCGTAAAACTTGAGACATAACCGACAGACGAGAGGACGGCTGTTTCGACCCATCCCGAGTAGCGGTCCTCGAAGCGCGCAAAATCAATCGCCTGGGCGATGGTAGCGTTATAGTCTTTCAAGTAATTGTTTACATCACCAAGAAACGCATCGATTTGACGGATATAGACCGGTAACTCTTCGATAAGTGATGAAAGACTCGAGTAAATCCGTGGGAACAAGGTGACGACCGAGATCGCTAAAATCCCGATAAACGTGATATAGACGATGAGCAGACCTTGATACCGTTTCAAATGGAACCGTTCCTCTATATAAGAGAGTACGGTGTTGAGTAGTAAAGCGATGGCAATCCCCATGATAATTGGGGTCAGTAACTGAAACGTGTACTGCAAAACACGTGAGATGGTATCCGGTTCACTGATGACACGCCATAAGACGAGTAAAATCAGACCGATCACACTGAGTTTCCAAATAAGTTGACGATTAAGCTCCAATGCTCTATCCCCTCATACAAATATAATTTTTCTACCCTTTTACTATGAATGTTTTTTGAAAAGGATTCAATAGATGTTCACCTTGAAAAAAATGTTTGACACCGTTGGAAATGTCTGGTTAACTTAGGGACATACTAAAATTACATAGCGAATAACACTTTCTATCAAGAGAAGCGGAGGGACTGGCCCGATGAAGCTTCAGCAACAGATTGCAAAATACTGTGCTAATTCCAGCAAGGTGACCTTGAGAGATGGGAAGGTGGTTGACTACATACGTCTGTATTGAGCACCCCTTTCCTCAGAAAGGGGTGTTTTTTCGTATCAGGAGGAAGAATCATGGCAGACAGACGTTCACAATTATTAAAATCTTTACCAACCCAACACTTCGTCGGATTAGCAGAAGAGGTCGCGGCGGTAGAAGCTAGTGGAAAGACCGTTATCCGGCTCGGACAAGGGACGCCCGACTTACCGACTCCCGCTCCAATCTGTGAGGCGCTCGAACGTGCCATCACGGACCCGTCGACACACCAATACGGTCCGTTTCGCGGACAAGCGCGCTTAAAAGAAGCGGTCGCATCATTTTATTCTCGGGAATATGGTGTCGAACTCGACCCGGAACGGGAAGTCGCTATCTTGATCGGCAGTAAATCAGGTCTGATCACACTCCCACAATGCCTTCTCGAACCGGGTGACGGCATCCTACTGCCGAACCCAGGGTATCCGGACTATATCTCGGGGGCACGTCTTGCCGGTGCCGAGATCATCGATTTGACGTTAAAAGAAGAAAACGGCTTCCTTCCGGACTATTCGACACTCGATCCGCTTCACGCTCGACTCATGTATTTGAACTATCCGAGCAATCCGACGGGTGCTGTCGCAACACCGGCATTTTTTGAGGACACCGTCGCATTCGCCAAACAACATGATGTGATGGTCGTCCATGACTTTGCATATGGAAGCATCGGGTTCGATAGTCACGTTCCTCCGAGTTTCCTTCAAGCCGAAGGGGCGAAAGAAATTGGAATCGAAGTCTATACAATGTCGAAAGCATTCAATATGTCAGGATGGCGTGTCGCGTTCGCGGTCGGGAATGCTGACATTATCGAGGCAATCAACACCTATCAAGACCACGTCCATGTATCTGTCTTCTCGGCCATTCAAGAGGCGGCCATCGTGGCGCTCGAGTCACCTCGCGAACTCCGTGACGACCTCGCGTCGCTTTATGAAACAAGACGAAACCGACTGATTGACGGATTACGCCGTGCCGGGTGGGACATTGAGGCGCCGAAGGGTTCCTTCTTTGTATGGGCGAAAGTGCCTGAGGGAGATGCAAAATCTTTCTCGACAAAGTTACTCCACGAGGCGGGCGTCGCCGTCACACCAGGCTATTTCTTCGGAACAGAGGGGGAGCGCCACATCCGCTTCGGTCTCGTATCGTCTGAACAGAAGATTGATGAAGCGGTAGAACGGATCGAGAAATTGTTCGCGGCTTATGAGGAGGTTCATCTATGATTCGTCAGGCGGTACTTGAGTACGATCATTCGAAAGACGCACTTGAGAATCTTCCCGCGCGTATCGGGAATCGGGAGGCGCTTGTCTTGAGAGGGGAGAGCGGGTATAGCAAGGCGGTGCGCGTGTCGCCTCGCCTCGCGGATCTCCCGAGCGTACGATTTACCGGAGAATGTTCAGACGAGGAAGTTGAACGGTTGAACGGTTATCGACCTGACGTATGGATTGCCGTTGGTGGCGGCAAATTGATTGATACAGCAAAACGAATCGCGGCTTCTCAGAGCGTACCGCTCATTGTCGTCCCAACACTCGTGTCAAACTGTGCCGCCTTCACACCGCTTAGCGTCATCTACACTGAGGAAGGGTCATATATCCGTTACGACACATTTTCGGTCGTCATCGAGCGCGTCATCGCGGATGAACGACTGTTACGTGATTCACCTTACGACTATTTCAAGGCTGGCGTGATCGATACGGTCGCAAAGTGGTACGAGGCCCGATATATTAGCGGAACGACATCAAGGGATGCAGGCATTCAGTCAGGGCTATCGCTCGCGGCACAGTGTGGCAAGTTGATGGACCTGTCGATCCGCGAACAGGATTTCCGTCGCTACGGCACGGACATCCGATATATCGTCGATCACGTCCTCGCAATCGGTGGTGCGGTCGGTGGGTTTGGAGATGCCGGCACACGTGTTGCTGTCGCGCACGCCGTTCATAATGCGCTCAGTCGCTTTGACTCGACTCATCATTGGCTACACGGGGATAAGGTGGGGTTCGGATTGGTGGTTCAAGAGCGACTGGTAGCATCTGAGGACACCGTAATTCTCGAGAACTGGCTTCAATCCATCGGTGCACCAACTTCACTTGCGCAACTTGGTATTCGTTTTGATCAAATCGATGAATTGGTCACATTGATTCGTGAAGAAATCAAGATTCAAGGATTTCGTGATTTCGATGATTTAGAACGGTTAAAAGAAATTCTCATAAATCTTCAAGAAATGGTTTACAAATAATGCTTTTATCAGTAATATAATAACAAAATAATAGAACCGATTGCTTATCAAGAGTGGTGGAGGGACTGGCCCGATGAAACCCGGCAACCAGATCAGTATGATCATGGTGCTAATTCCAACAGTCGAGACGTCTGGGAGATGAGCGTGTCCGACTTTCACTTGTCGTGCCCGCCGCTCTTCGTGAGTAGCGGGCTTTCATTTGGAGGAGGAAATATTCATGAACATCAAACAAAAAACACTTTTGGCAGGTACATCATTTCTTGCAGCAATCGCACTTTCCGCGTGTGGACAATCCGAGGCGAGCGAGACGCTCAGCACGGAAGAACTGACGATCGGAGTGACCGGTGGCCCACACGAGCAGATTGCAGAGAAAGTGCAAGAACTCGCGAAAGAGGACGGGCTTGAAATCGACATTAAAGTATTCAATGATTACAACACACCGAACACTGCTCTCGACGAAGGCAGTCTCGACGTGAACAGTTATCAGACGCTCTCGTTCTTAGAACTTCAAAAATCAGATAAAGGCTACAAGATTGACGACGTATTCAAAACGGTCGCCTTCCCGATGGGGCTGTATTCTGAGAAGTTGAAGGATATCAAGGATTTAAAAGAAGGGGATAAAGTGGCGGTACCGAATGACCCGGCGAACGAACTTCGAGCGCTCCGTCTATACGAGACGGCTGGTCTCATCACATTGAAAGAAGGTCTGACGGATAAGGCGACGAAGCGTGACATCGCCGAGAATCCACTCAACCTTGAATTTATCGAACTTGAAGCCTCACAGCTCCCGACACAGCTTCCGGAAGTGGCGCTTGCAGCAATCAATACGAACTTCGCGATGGGAGCTGGCCTTTCGATCAACGAAGACGCGCTTTTCCACGAAGACACGGTCGATAACCCGTACCCGAACTATGTCGTTGTCCGTTCAGCCAATAAAGAAGATGAAGTTGTCGAGACGTTGAAGTCATACTACCATTCGGATGAAGTACGTACTTTCATCGAAGAAGAATTCAATGGTTCTGTCGTACCAGCGTTCTAAGGAGGGATTCGATGATTGAACTGAAACACATCACAAAGCAATTTCACGTCAATGGAGATACGATTACCGCGCTCGACGACGTCTCCCTCACAATCGAAAAAGGGGAGATTTTCGGCATCATCGGTCGAAGCGGTGCCGGTAAGAGTACGCTCATCCGGATGATCAATCTATTGGAACGACCGACGACAGGTGTCGTTGAGATTGAGGGACAAGACATTACACAATTAAAGAAAAAAGAACTCTCTTCGCTACGTCAGCGAATCGGGATGATCTTTCAACATTACAACTTATTGAAGACTGCGACCGTTGAAGAAAATGTCGCCATCCCGCTCCGCCTCGAAGGACTCGGGAAAGGAGTCATCCGTGAACGGGTCGACCGCTACCTCGACATCGTCGGTCTATCCGAACATCGGAACCATTACCCAGAACAATTATCAGGCGGACAAAAACAGCGCGTCGCCATTGCTCGTGCGCTCGCACATGAACCGGACATCCTCCTCAGTGACGAGTCGACGAGCGCGCTTGACCCTGAGACGACGGAATCTATTTTAGAGCTATTGCTCGAGATCAACCGAAAGCTCGGTTTGACGATTTTTCTCATCACGCATGAGATGGAAGTGATTGAGCGAATTTGTGACAGGGTTGCGGTGATCGATCACGGCGAAATCATCGAGCAAGGGAATGTGTTGGATGTCTTCTCAAATCCAAGACACGAAACGACGCAACGGTTCTTGAAGACGAACCTCGACGTCCCGGAAGAAGTCGTGTCGGAATTACAGACGCGTGGCACACTCGTCCATCTATCGTTCATCGGCAGTCAGACGGAACAGGCTGTGCTCGCCCAATTGACGAAACGATTCGGCATCCTACCGAACATCATCGGAGGCGGGATCAAGAAATTAAAAGCGGGTCTTGTCGGAAATCTGCTCGTTCACCTTGATGGGGATCACGATCAAACAGAACTTGCTGTCCGTTATTTGAAGACGAGCGGCGTAAACGTAAGGGAGGTGTCGAACCATGCAACAGTTCTGGACAGACTGGGGTGACCTGATTTGGACGGGGACGATTCAAACGTTGACGATGACAAGTATCGCGCTCCTTATCTCGACCTTGATCGGACTTCCGCTCGGGACGTTGCTCGTACTGACGAGACCGAACGGGCGTCTTGCGAACCGATTCGTTTATGGTGGATTGTCGAGCGTCATCAACGTCATCCGCTCGATTCCATTCATCATTCTATTGTTTTTCATCTTACCGTTCACACGGTTCATCATGGGCACGACCATCGGGGTACAAGGTGTGCTGCTACCACTCATCGTCTTCACCGCGCCGTATATCGCTCGTCTCATGGAGTCTGCTCTTCTTGAAGTCGATCGCGGGGTCATCGAGGCATATGAGGCGATGGGGATCTCGACGAGAAAGATTATCTGGTACGTCCTCATTCGAGAGGCACGCTCTTCCATCGTTCTCGGATTGACGATCGCAACGATCGGTCTGATTGGCGCGACGGCCATGGCCGGTCTCGTCGGAGCCGGTGGGCTTGGAGATATCGCGTATCAATACGGGCACCTTCGTTTCGAACCAGAAGTCATGTATGTGACGATTTTTGTCCTGATCCTTCTCGTTCAATCGATCCAGTCATTCGGAAACCGATTGGCAGCCAAACTAAAACGAGCCTAAAAAAGAATCGTGTCGCTTTAGCGACACGATTTATGCGTTGTGGAGCAAGCGTTTTAATTCAGCGATGCGGTCATTTCGAGGAATAAACGTCCGAATCTCCTTTTCACTGAAACCTACTTGGATGCGATGATGGTCAAAGACGATAGGGCTTTTCAAAATTTGAGGGTTTGATGCGACAAAACTATATAGTTCACGAATCGACATCTCATCGAGTTTCTCTGCCGCTTGCTTATACACACTCTTTTGTACCGACAACAAGTCGGTCGTCCCATTCTCAGTCAGACTCAACATTTCTTTAAATTCACCAAAGGATAGGCCTTGGTCTGTCAATTTCTTTTCGATGAAGGGAATCTTTTGTTCCCGCAACCAATCAATCGTTTTTCTGGAAGAACTGCAGCTCGTATGCGTGAATACCGTGACCGTCACGACAACCACTTCTCCTTTACATCAGTTTGGTTCTAACTATTATCTCTCTTTATACGGTACGAACCGTGATTATGTTTCAAATCACATACAGTTTCTTTTTGATTGAAGACGACTTCGGACGGGTACAGGTTTCAAGAGCAACCACATAAGGAGGAATGAAGATGTTTGACTATACTGTACAGTCTGACCGTACCGTGGATGACGTCATCGACCGTCTAGGTGAAACGTTGAAAGAAGAATCGTTTGGCGTGCTATGGGATTTTGATTTGAGTGAAACGTTAGAGAAAAAGGGTCAAGCAATCGATGGGAAGTATCGCATCCTAGAAGTATGCAACCCGAAGGCGGCGAAAGAAGTGCTGTCGCAACATCTAGAAGGAGGTTACTTCCTTCCATGTAAAATCGCCGTGTTTGAAAAAGACAATCATACACATATTGGCATGCCTAAACCGACCACATTGATTCGTCTCATTGACGATGAATCGTTACAGGCCATCGCGGCAGACGTCGAATCTAGACTGCAACGTGCGATCGACCACTGTAAATAACTGAAGTACCATCCGCTCATGAAACTTGGGCGGATTTTTTTCGTATAGGACAGTTAGATAATGGTAAAATTGGAATATGATCAAAAGTGGAGGGATTGTATGTTCAAACGTGGTATGACAATCTTACTTGGCGCGTCCTTGTTAAGCGCATGTGGAGCATCTGATATAGAAGTGATTCAACTGGATTACATAGAAAATCAATGGAATGTCGATAGTTATACGGAAGAAGGAGAAATCGTTCAAATCAACGAAACGAAAGAAGTACTCAAGGCGTGTGAGGGTGAACGTACGACTGAACTAAAGGGAGATATCACTGTGTATCAGACAGTGTTTGCTGGGCGAAAGGGAGTCGTTCCATACATGGATCCGTACTCGATGAAGGTGGTTACCTATTTAGAGGGGGATGAACGATATGCGGTTTGTCGCGAAAGCTACACAAATCAGTTCGTAGCGCAAAAGATTGATTCATTCCCAACTTTCGTGAATACGAACGAAGGAATTGAAGTTCAACATTTACCAAGAGTCGAACAGGCGGCTACGATGGAACAGAATAACTTACTGAAGGCGGATTTTGCGGAGATTGATGGAAATAGAATCACGCCATTCTTACATACATTACTTGAAATTCAACCAGCTCTTTTTGGAGAACTCGAAATAGAACTTGGCGACAAGACGACCAGACATCCAATCGTTCAATTTGAACCGAGAGGAATCGAGATGCCTACTCCGCAGTTCGCCATCGGATATGATGAGAAAACGCTTCAGCCATATACCCTTTACTCATTTGATCGTCAATATTTCATGCAACGCTCTTTCAAATTTGCAGATATGGATGATTACGAGTCGATGGAAAATCAAGGATTTGAGGAGTTAAGCGTGGATACCATTGTCGAACCCGGAGAATTAAAGGAAGGAGAAGCGGTTCCCTTATATTCATTCCACTACATAAAAGATGGCGAACCCGTGACTGAAACAATGACGATGCGCTATATTTCTGGAACTTTACTAAAGGAAGGCGAAGAACCTGCCTCTATTTATGAGGAATGGATGCATGATTCAGAAAAAGGACCGAGAGTCGTTGCGCACCGTAAACCGTTTGACGAGAATGCACTCACTTATCCTGATTTTATCGAAATCTCGACGGAAGAATCTGAACAAGTCATGGAAGTATTAAAGGAGGCAGAACCGGTCGGCCGTAAAGGTGAGCCTGCAGACTATCGATACTTGACGTTGACGGAAGGATGGAAAGGGCAAGAATTTGAAATTAGCTATAAACAGCGGTCAAAAAAACTTGATATCTATCTGACAGATCCGCTTCGCGATCAGACGTTTAAACTATCGAGCAAAGGAGCGGAAGTGTTCTTGGATATTTTCCCGGAGTACAAAGAGTCATGATGAAACGAATGCTATTCACGTTATGTGCAGTTGGAATTTTATCGGGTTGTGGTGGGGAAGAAGTAAGTGTCGTCAAACTTGAGCATATGCCAGCGCAATGGGTTGTACGAGACATGAACTCGAACAGCTTTGATATCGGGCCGGAGACGTGGGCGAGCGATTTACTCCATGCATGTACCGATGACCCGATTCCCCAAATCAATGAAGACGTCACGGTCTATCATTCGTATGCATTGAACCGAAAAGCCATGATTTCGGACTACGATGCACATGCCTATAAGTTAGTGACGTATGTAAAAGGAGAGCAGAACTATGCCATTTGTCAGGATGGTTTTTCTCCAAAGATGAGAGTCGGACTGATTGAGGAACTCCCTTCGTTTGTTCAAGCATCAAAAGGCGTCACCATCCCAATCGTCCCGACTATCGGGATTGCAACGAGGGAGCAAGAGGAGAGTGTCAAGGGGAGCGATTATTCCGATATATTCGAAGTCCCTGTCAATTTAGTTGACGGAACGATGATTCAAGTGACCCCTTCCTTGAATGGAAGTATTACATTAACCATCGGAGAAGACGAAGGCATCTTTCCGCTCTCCATCATTGAACCTTACAACGCGCAAATGGGAGTTGTGACGATCGCACTCGGCTACGACGAGCAATCCCAAAAGGCTTATTTTTTCGCAGAGTCCGAAAGTGGGTTACTTTCCTACGATCCGGTTGTCACGATGACCGAAACCGATTATTTTCAACCAAAGCAATTTGAAGGGTTACAGGTCGAGCGGGTATTGCAAGCAGACTCGCTCGAACCCGGAGTCGAGACACCGCTCTACACGTTCTCTTTTGTGGAGAACGGAAAACGTGTGACGAAAGACGTCCGTCTCACCTACACGGAACGCGAATTTGCGACGGCTAAATCGATTGAAGCAGACATCGAATCGAATCCTGCCGTACCAAGTGGTCCATTCGTTTTCGTCCATAAGACCCCTTTAAACGGAAAGGCAACGATTGATTATCCGAACGTGTTGCGCGCTGCAGGGATTGACATGTCTGATTTGATGGACGCCATCGATGGGGCAGAACCGGTCAAGCGCTCAGGAGATGTAGAAGAGTATTCACTTCTTACCATCATCGACGGATGGGTCGGTCAGGAGTTTCAATTAAGCTTTAAGAAGCGCTCAAAAAAAGTGGATGTGTACTTAACCGATGCCAAGCAGAATCAGACGTTTAAATTGACGAGCGCAGGTGCAGAAACGTTCTTCAGCTACTTTCCAGACTTAAAAGAGTAAAGGCGCCAGTTGGCGTCTTTTCATTTGGTAAATACTTCAAAATCAAGATATTGACCTTCTATACAAAAAGTAGGCAATGACAAATAGCTCAATACGTTACACTGAGATTCACGATTTAGTACGAATATCCTACGAAGAAGAAAGGTTGCTATAGTTGATGAGTACATTGAACCAGACAGTAATTCATTCAGATGATGTATTTCGTTCCATCGAGACGAATATGGCGATGATTCGATTTGATCGGCAACGCCGGGTCGTCGATGTGAACGATACGTTCGCAAAAGCGATGAAATATAGACGTGAAGAGATGATTGGCATGCAACACCATTTGTTCTGTCCTTCCTCTTTTGTGAATAGCCCGGAGTACACGGCGTTTTGGGAGAAATTATGGAGCGGATTCAGTTTCTCGGATAAAGTGGAGCGCGAAAACGCAAAAGGAGAGACGATTTGGCTCGAGGCAACGTATATGCCAATCTTTGAAGGGGATGACGTAATCGGTGTCGTCAAAATTGCATCGGATATCACAGAGCGTCAACAAGTCATTGAGGATTATGCATATCGTTTCAAATCGATGACCGATGTGCTCGACGAACGAGCGAAGACAGGCATGCAAGATACAAAAGTATTGAATGAGACGATTGAACGTCTTGCCAAAGATGCAGCGGAAAACCTTCACGCCCTTCAGAACTTGCGTCGTCAAGCTGATGACATCGCTAAAATCGCCTTGTCCATCAAAGAGATCGCAGCACAAACGAATCTATTGTCTTTAAATGCCGCCATTGAAGCGGCCCGTGCTGGTGAACATGGGCTAGGATTCAATGTCGTGGCGACGGAAGTACGTAACTTGTCCCGTATGGTCGAACGAGCGGTCATCGACGTCAACTCGAACACGGAAGGGATGAACGTCGAGCTACGTAAGATTGTAGAAGGGGTCACCGCATCCAATCAAGAGATCCAGTTGAGCGCAAAGACGATGGAACAGACGATGGAGCGTTTCCATACGTTCGAGCAAGCGGCAGCCGAGTTACATGATACGGCTGACACGTTCACTTCCAACTTATGAACCGATTGACCCTTTGACGGGTCAGTCGGTTTTTTTGAGTTGCAACGTATGTCCGTTTTGCTTCAACCACGCCTTCGCATCATCCGTTTTAGGATAAACGGTTCGTAACGTATCCCAAAATGAGGCTGAGTGATCGAAATGGACGAGATGTGTCCATTCGTGAGCGATGACGTAATCCATCATCTCTTTCGGTGCCAGCATGAGGCGGACATTGATGGAGATAGTCCCAGTTGAACTACAGGATCCCCAGCGTGTCTTTTGGTGACCGATGCGAATCTTTTTTGCTTTAACTCCTAAAGACTGTTCGTAAATCGGTGCACGTTCAATCACATATTCACGTGCTCGTTCACGTAACCACGCTTCGTAGGATCTTATTAAGGTGATCTCGTCCCAATCCCTCGGGACGAAAAAAGAGGAACCGTCATATCGGAGTGTCGTCCCATCATCTTTTTGGGTCGGATAATTTTTCCCATGAAAGACGAGCCCCTCATTGAGTACAGACGTCTGTTTCGGAAGGTTATGACATGTATGGCGAATCCATGTTGCGTGTTCTTCTAAAATCCAATCGACGACTCGTTTTGACAAACGCGCTGGGATGCGTAGCTCGATGCCATTAGGTGTGACATAAAATGCAGCTTTTTTCCTTCGTTTCTGTCTGACGATGTTGACGTTCATCCGTAACCTCCTCTCCATATCTCGATTGAGTATATCGAAGTCGGGAAGAAACCGCCATGCTTTTTTGGCACGCAGCCGAACCAACTTTGATACAGTAAGGGAAGGAGGGATGAACATGAAATCAATTTTACAACAACAACTTGAACGTACAGGAACGAATTCGGTGAAGTGGGATGGGTTGGATCGTTGGTTCCATCTATCTGAAGATGTATTGCCACTCTGGGTGGCCGATATTGATATCCGTACTGCACCGTCTATTTCGGAGGCACTCGCCAAAAAAGCCGCTCAAGGAGAATTTGGATACACGTTGTTCGCGCCTGAAGCGCAGGAAGCGGTCCGCTCTTGGTACGGGCGACGTCACGATTTAGTTGTCGACCCGAAACATGTCTTGTTTTCAAGTGGGGTTGTTCCTGCGTTGACGCATATCGTTGAGGCACTGACTGAAGTCGGGGATGGTGTTGTCATTCAGTCACCTGTTTACCCACCGTTCCATGAACTCGTCGTCGGCTCGAAACGTCAGGTATTCGATGCACCGTTGAAAGAAAACGATGGACGGTACGAGATGGACTTTGTCGCTCTAGAAGAAGCGATGAAGCAAGCCTCACTCTTCTTACTCTGTTCCCCACATAACCCTGTCGGACGTGTCTGGACGAGAACAGAACTCGAGAGAGTCGTGGAACTCGCAAATCGATATGATGTGGTTGTCGTCGCAGATGAGATTCATGCGGATTTGACATTCCCATCCCAAAAGCATACCGCAATCGGTTCACTTGACCCTCGGGTGATCACAGTTAGCGCACCTTCAAAAGCGTTTAACATCGCTGGGCTATTTGCCTCATATATCATTTGTCCGGTCGACGATTGGCGGAAGCAGATCACGAAAGTACAGAATAAACATCACGTTCTTCCGACACCTTTTGCGAATACGGCCATCGTTGCGGCCTATACCGATAAACGTGCGGAACAATGGCTCGATCAGTTACGCGAAGAACTTGAACAACAAATGAACGAGGTCATCGATTCAATCGAATCGAATCTGCCAATGCTCCGTACGGCGCGTCCTGAGGCGAGCTATTTATTGTGGATCGACTTTTCTAAGCTCCCGATGTCTGCCGAAGAGCGGAAGTCTTGGCTTCATCAAGACGTTCGAATCTTCCTATCCCCTGGAAGCCCGTTCGGTCCTCAAGGTGAGTCGTTTGAACGGATGAATATCGGGACACGTCGAGAATTGTTGGAGGAGGCGATTCATCGTCTGAGCGCTCAAATGGAACGAAAGGCGTTTGTGTAAAACGAGAATCGGGAAAAATTCACAGTGAGACGATGAGAGAAAGTGAGTGGATGAGATGGAGACAATCAATTGGAAGAAAAAGATGGAGGAACAGTTAAGGCGAAGTGGATTCACCTTGCAAGTCGAAAATATGTCCAATATTCGCTTGACTGAGATTCATACGAGTTCTTCTCCGTTGATTTCTTATCCGCTGCGTGTCCGATTGTATGAGCGGATGGGTTGGCTCATGTGCACGGTCGATTCGCCGACGCTTGACCGAAATGAGGACCATCCTCTATTCGAGCGAATGGTAACAGCCGTGTTCGAACGGATTGTGCGTCATTTGTACAATGGTTATGGATTTCATATACTGACGTTCATCGGCGATACCGGGAACTATATCACCCCAAAAGATTCAGAGACGGGAGAAGTTGTTCGACTCGTCGCCCACTTGTGGAATGACCGGTCTTACATCCATCTTGACACGTTCGAAGAATATCCAGCGCTGTATGTGACCCCACCATGGGCCCATCAGGCGTATGCTATCGAGAGCACAGACGAGGAATGGGTCATTTACGCGGGTAGGGGCGGGAGACCGTCGACTGATTATCGGGCAGATGGCGTTGAATTGAAATCCCATCGTTTGGCAGACGGAGAACTCTTCTTCCCGGTCGACCGTATCTCCAAAGACAAAGGGACACTCGCCCTTGCGGAGTGGCTTCGTCTCGAGCGGAGAGAGGTTGAAGACTTTATGATGTCGTTCATGCAGACGATTCGAAAGTTCGACCCTTCCTTCGGATTTGCTTGGGGCGGGACAGAGACATTCTTTCACGGTGTACCGGTCGAGCCATACGCTCAAGTCCTCAGGCTCGAGAGCGGCAAGCGTCGCTATCGCGTCATGAACAATACGGCGAATCGACTGTTTGCCGTATCGGATGACCCGAATGAGTGTCTGAAGGAAGTGAGCCGAACATTGGGGACGATCACGCTACCGGAACGCCGCGTGTCGGCACTCGGTCAACTGGTCATGGGGATTTGGCAACAGTTTGAGACCGATGAAGAAACCTACATCCAAGAAGTCGCATATCGGGATATCTCGAAATTCCAGATGGAAGAGAAGATTGGTCATGCTTTAGCGAATCAGCAACGTATTCGCTGGATTGACAAAAATCACCCGCACCAGAATGTGATTGAGTATGCCCATCTTCGCATCACGTTCCCGAAACGACCACCTGGCCTTGTCACTGTCGAACCTGCCGAATCCGGACATGAAAGAGGTGCCTTATGAGAATTGTTGACGCACGTGCCATGCCGATCGATCATGAAGACTTGATTGCAGTCACTTCGTCTTCGGTCTACTATCGAGAAAAGAAAGACCAGACGACTTTTTCCCTGTATCGCTTTGATGAAGAGGACGGGATGATTACCCAGTTGAACCGACGACCTTATGAAGACTACGGATATTCGAAACTCTTCGTAGATGGGGACGTCGTGTACTTCTTGAACGAGATCCCAAGTGACGATGGCGTGATCAAGACAGAGTTGATTTCTTTCTCTTATAAATCAGGGAAAGAGGAGGTCGTGACGACGTTTGAAAAACGAGGAAACAGTACACTGTTCTGGGTACTCGATCAGCGTTACTTCCTCTTTTTGACGGCGTTTGAATCGTCTGACGAAGCATGGTTGTATGATCGCGTGACCGGTCAGCAGGAGCGCATTCGAGACGAGCGTCTAGTCGGGAAGACGGAGCGGTTCCGGGAGCTTTACTTGTTCACGACCACATTTGAAGGCATCTCCTACATTGTCTGTAACGCCAGACTCGATGAATTCGACTACTACGATGCCCTCGACAATGGGCGAATTTCCCCAGACGATCCGATTGATCATTCGGAGGCGCTCCTCATCTGTCCACTCGAGGAGGCGGTCGAGGCGGTCTTTAATCAACGAGAGGAATTACCGTTCGATGACATTCTTCGATTACATGGAGAAGGGGACACGGTTCAATATTTGGGTGAAAAGGAAAGCGTTCTCCGATTTTCGGCGTTTGTCGACTCGTTGAATGAAGAAGTGATCTATGATTTGACTGCGCCTGACGTGTTACACGAAGTAGCAGTGGTCGACTGGGGTGCCTATGAACCGCTCGACTTCACATATGATGATGTCAGTTCGACAATTTTCATAAAAGTCGATGAGAGCGACATGCACACCGAAGTCATTGATATGGCGACTGGAGCGCGCTATATCGATGTGGAACCGTTTGAACGTGTCATTGGTCGGCGCTATCTCGTCCACGAATTCACGGAAGGTCTTACGAGTGGTGTCGTCATTTTCGACTTAGAGACAGAGGAACGCTTCGCATATGACAACGCCTATTATATGGTCATCGATGATGCCGTTTTAATCTTGTCAATGTCTAGCACATAAATATAAACACCACCCATTAATTAGGTGGTGTTTATATTTGGATATATAGTTTACATAACATATTACTGTAAACCTGATATAGCGTGTTTTTTTCGTTCATCACCGATATGGGCATACACTTGTGTTGTTGCCACAGATTCATGACCGAGCAGCTGTTGAATCGTCAACACATCGATTCCGCTCATCGCCAGTCGAGAAGCGAACGTATGGCGAAGCTTATGTGGTGTCACTTGTTTATAAGTCAAGAAAGGGAGAAACGATTTCAACCGATCGATATGACTTTTTAACATGTGTTGAACCGTGCGGACAGCGATTCTTTTTCCTTTCTCGTTCTGAAACAATGCTCCCTCACTCGACTTTTGGCGATATTCGATGAGAAGGGGCTGTAGTGGACCTGCAATCGGGATGAGGCGCTCTTTGTTCCCTTTACCGATGACACGGATTGTCTCGGTCTCAAAGTTGATATCAGACCAGTTGAGCCCGACGAGTTCTGATACGCGCATACCGGTTAGCCCGAGCAGTTGGATGATTAGAAAGTCGCGTTCGCGATTTGCCTCATACCAGCTCGCCTCACGATTTGTCATCCCGACATTGCTTCGTACAAGCGTCGAGAAATCGAGCCATTCCGACTCTGTCAAATAGACAGGGTTCCGTTTTCCCCGTTTCGGACGCTCCACGGTTTGGAACGGATTGACCGTTGCCTGATTCGTCTCAATCAAGTAGTTGAAAAGTGACTGCAGCGTCGAGAGTTTTCGATTGATAACGCTCGGCGCATTCTCGAGCTCGAGCGCAAGATAGGTCGCATACGCTTCTGCACCCGCATGGTCAATTTCTGTAAATGCGACCAACTCAATCGTTTCAGGATCGAGTTCGGTCCCACTTACATGTTCGACCCACCGGAAGAAGTCCAACACATCATAGACATATCGTTGAGCCGTCTGCTTCGAGTAGTGTTTGGCGGCTAAGTGATGGAAAAAATGTTGGATAAATTCCGGTAATCGATGCAACCCATTCAACTCGAATCGTTTTGTCGTCGCAGTTGTCGGTCGATGACCGAGTTGGCGGAAAATACTCATCGAACCCCTCCTGTTCTGACTTGGTTCTTCCCATTTCGTTTTCCTTCGCGTAAATAATGATCCGCCTCTTTTACAATCTCTTCTAACGCGTCCTCTTGCATGCGGACCGCGAGACCGAACGTCATCGTAACACGGAGACGCTCACCCTCATATTCCAGATACGTTGCATCGATTTGACGCCGTAATTGTTCGACCGACGCGTAAACATCTTCGGATTGTTCAGAGATAAAGAGTAAAAACTCTTCGCCGCCCCAGCGGACTACAATGCCATCGATGGAAGATAGGGTAGCCGCTACTTGTTGGATGACGCGGTCTCCGCAATCATGACCGTACGTCTCGTTGAACGATTTGAATCGGTCGATATCACAGAGCACTAAAGCGTAAGGGTCACCATCACGCCCCGCTTGTTCAATCGCTTCGGAGACGCGCTCGTGCCCGGCTTTCCGATTCAATAGCCCGGTCAATCCGTCCGTAGAAGCAAGGCGTTGTAATCGCTCATTTGACAGCTCGAGTTCATCCGTCACCTCGACGACGGCTTTCTCAAAGATAAACGAGAGACCGGCAATCATCATGACCGTCGAAAGGATGCAAAAAAGTCCGAGCGTCTGTTCAATGTGTTGCGGCAATGCCACAATCCCGTCTGACACATAGATAAAGAGAATACTGTAGATCAGCATTGCGAGAGTGGTCGTCAAAATCCGTTGTCTCTCTGTCACGCTCGGCATGAAAAAGACACCATACGCCATCATGAGAATGAAGTAATGCATGTTGACATCCCAGCCTAGAATGATCGTCGAGATGATGGCGTTATATACGACCTCGATAAAGAGTCCGGTGAAGAAAATCCCATACCATTGTTTATGTACAAAATAGAACGAAATCGTGTAATATAAGACGCTCACACCGTTCGAGATGAACAGTGAGGTCACATCCAATTGCCAAAACAATAGACAAAACAAAAGATGAACAAGCCAGGCGATGACATTTCCGAAAAAAGTGATGCGCTCATTATATAACGTCCCACGACGGGCATCATACGTTGTTCCCATCTCACACCTCCTCTCATTCAGTATAGCGAAAAAGGAATCGTTTTTATATAAAAGTCATCAAAACCATTCAAAAAACGCTTATAAAACGTATTTATCGTTGCGTGAAATAGATATTTCACGCAATGTTTATGAGTTACGTAATTGCTCTAGAGTCGATTGGTTATCGGTCAATAAGTTTTATCGCAAAATAAACGGTAGACAATAATTTGTTATGTAAACCATATTGGTTTGTCTTGAAATTGTAATGTTGAACCATTATACCTTATGATGAAAATAGGACTTGAAACGGCAACTAAGGTAACGTTACACTGTAAACGTAAACCAAAGGGGGATTTTGGATGGATGATCAGCGTTTGAAGCAGCTTTTGTCTGAAGCGAAGACCATCGCGGTCGTCGGTGTATCCGACAACCCGAACAAGACGGCCAACCAGATTGCAGAGTATTTGCTACGCGTCGGGTATACCGTCATCCCTGTCAACCCGATGCTCGAGGAGTGGAACGGTCGCAAGGCATATCCGTCCGTCGAGAGCATCCCGGGTAGAATCGATATCGTCGACGTGTTCCGTCGCAGCGAATTTTTAGCAGGTGTCGCAGAAGATGCGGTACGACATGGGGATGTCGGGCTCGTCTTCAATCAGCTCGGTCTCTCAAGTCCTGAGGCGGAGCAAATCGTTCGTGACGCCGGACTCGATTACATCGAGAACCGCTGCTTGTACGTGGAGCATGCTCGTCTGCTCGGATAAGACCTACCTCCTTGGTAGGTCTCCTTTTTTTCAGCAATGGCTGACAAGGGAGGCTTGCCAGAATGGATGAACAGCTATACAATAGGAAAGAAAAACGAACGTGTGTTCGAAATTGAGGTGACTGCTATGTCAACAGATCTATTTAATTACAATGAAGACGCCATCCAGGTGCTCGAAGGACTCACGGCCGTACGAAAACGACCGGGGATGTACATCGGGTCAACCGACCATCGCGGACTTCACCATCTCGTCTATGAGATTGTCGACAATGCGATCGATGAGGCGCTCGCCGGGTTCGGTGGTCAAATCGATGTGACGATTCACAAAAATGATGCGATCACGGTTCGTGACCACGGACGCGGAATGCCGACAGGGATGCACGCCTCAGGAAAACCGACACCTGAAGTCATCTTCACCGTCCTCCACGCAGGTGGGAAGTTCGGACAAGGCGGATACAAGACGTCGGGTGGTCTCCACGGCGTCGGTGCCTCGGTCGTCAACGCGCTCTCGAGCAAGGTCGTCGTGACGATCCATCGCGACGGAAAAGTGTTCGAGCAGACATTCGCGGACGGCGGTGTGCCACAGACGACACTCCTCGAGACGGGCAAGACGCGTCAGACCGGGACGAGTGTCTATTTCAAACCGGATGCAAGCATCTTCTCGACGACAACATATAACTATGACACGCTCGCCGAACGATTACGTGAATCGGCATTCCTCTTAAAAGGATTGACGATCACCCTCACGGATGAGCGCACAGATAAACAAGAGACGTTCCATTATGAAGAAGGAATCGCCGAGTTCGTTCAATATTTGAACGATGACAAGGCAACGCTCCATCCGATCGTCTATTTCGAAGGCACAGAGAACGAGATTGAGATCGAACTCGCGTTCCAGTTCACGGACGCCTATTCCGAGAACGTCCTCTCTTTCGTCAACAACGTCCGGACGCGCGACGGCGGGACGCATGAGGTCGGTGCCAAGACGGCAATGACCCGCATCATGAACGAATATGCGCGCAAGAACGGATTGCTTAAAGAGAAGGATAAGAACCTAGACGGTGGCGACGTCCGTGAGGGACTCACGCTCATCGTGTCGGTCCGGATCCCAGAGGAATTCCTTCAGTTCGAAGGACAGACGAAGTCGAAACTCGGCTCACCAGAGGCGCGTGCGAGTGCCGATAGCGTCATGGCGAAACAGTTGACGATCTTCTTAGAAGAGAACCCACAGATGGCCACGATGCTCATCAAAAAAGCGATTCGCGCGGCTCAGGCACGCGAGGCGGCACGAAAAGCACGTGAAGAGGCGCGGAACGGCAAGAAAAAGAAACGTTCAAGCATCTTGAACGGGAAATTGACGCCAGCGACATCGAAGAATGCAGCGAAGAACGAACTGTTCCTCGTCGAGGGTGACTCGGCCGGCGGTTCAGCCAAACAAGGACGTGATCGGACGTTCCAAGCAATCCTTCCATTACGCGGGAAGGTCATCAACTCGGAGAAATCAAAGCTCCAGGACATCATGAAAAACGAAGAAATCAACACGATCATCCATGCAATCGGCGCGGGGGTCGGCCACGATTTCGACTTGGACGACTGTAACTTCGACAAGGTCATCATCATGACGGATGCCGACACGGACGGTGCGCATATCCAAGTGCTCCTGCTCACATTCTTCTTCCGTTATATGCGTCCGCTCGTCGAGGCAGGCCGCGTGTTCGTCGCCTTGCCACCGCTCTACCGTATCTCAAAAGGAAAAGGGAAGTCCGAACAGTTCGACTACGCCTGGGACGAAGAGGCACTCGAGAAGTTGGTCAAGGTGTATAAGAAAGGCTATATCCTCCAGCGTTACAAAGGTCTCGGTGAGATGAACGCGGATCAGTTATGGGAGACGACGATGAACCCGGATACGCGTACGCTCATCCGTGTCACGGTTGATGATGCGGCTGTCGCGGACAAACGTGTCTCGGTCTTGATGGGCGACAACGTCACGCATCGTCGTGAGTGGATCGAGGAGAACGTCGCCTTCGGACTCCAGGAAGATGATTCGATCATCGCCAATGAACATGTGACTAAAGCGATTGAGGAAGTGATGTAACGATGTCGACGATTCAACACATTTTAAACTTATCTCTCGAACAGGTCGTTGGTGACCGGTTCGGGCGATATTCGAAATATATCATTCAAGACCGAGCCTTGCCGGATGCGCGAGACGGGCTCAAGCCTGTACAGCGTCGGATTCTATATGCGATGCACCATGAAGGGAACACGAACGACAAGCCGTACAGGAAGTCTGCGAAGACGGTCGGGAACGTCATCGGGAACTATCACCCGCACGGTGACTCGTCCGTCTATGAGGCGATGGTACGTCTCTCACAAGACTGGAAATTACGTTATCCACTCATCGACATGCATGGGAACAACGGATCGATGGACGGTGACCCGGCAGCGGCCATGCGTTATACGGAAGCGCGTCTCTCGAAGATCGCCGGTGTCATGCTGACGTCGATCGCGAAGAATACGGTCGACTATACACCGAACTTTGACGATTCGACGGAAGAACCGCTCGTCTTACCGTCACTCCTCCCGAACCTACTCATGAATGGGACGACAGGAATCTCTGCAGGTTATGCGACGGAGATCCCGCCACATAACTTGACGGAAGTGCTCAACCTGGCTATCGCGCGTCTGAAAGGTCAGGTCGATTCGGCGACAGACGCCCTCGCATATGTCACAGGTCCTGATTTTCCGACCGGAGGAACGGTCATGGGGAAAGACGGCATCTTAAAGGCGTTTGAGACCGGTAAAGGGAAGGTCATCATCCGTGCGAAGTCAGAGATCGAGCAGTTAAAAGGTGGTCGTGAACAAATCACCATCACGGAACTGCCATATGAAGTGAACAAGGCGAACCTTGTCAAAAAGATGGAAGAGCTTCGACTTGATAAAAAGGTTGAAGGTGTCGCGGAAGTCCGTGATGAGACAGACCGGACCGGCCTTCGCGTCGTCATCGAATTGAAGAAAGAAGCGGACGCAGAAGGTGTCCTCCATTTCTTCTTGAAGCATACGGACTTGCAGCTCGCCTATAACTACAATATGGTTTCGATCGTGAATCGGACTCCGAAACAGATGGGGATTCTCCCAATCATCGATGCTTATTTGAAGCACGTCGAGGAAGTAGTCACACGCCGCACGACGTTCGAACTCGAGCAAGCGAAAAAGCGTGCCGAAATTGTCGATGCCTTAGAGCAAGCTATCTCTGTCCTTGACGAGACGCTCGAATTGATTCGTTCTGCAAAAGACAAGGCGGACGCGAAGAACAAACTGATGCAGCGGTTCTCGTTCACGGAACGCCAGGCCGAAGCGGTCGTCATGCTCCAATTGTATCGACTCACCAACACGGACATCGTCGAATTGCAAAAAGAAGCAAAGGCGCTCCAAAAAGAGATCGCCCGCCTCTCGAATATCCTCGACGTGGACGCGACGAAACGGAAATTGATCGTGAAAGAACTCACGGCATTGCGTGACGAGTTCGGGGACGACCGTCGCTCGATCATCGAGTCGGAAGTCGAGGAATTGAAACTGAAGACGGAAGTCATGATTGCTGTCGAGGAAACAATGGTCTTCGTCAGCCGAGACGGATACGTCAAACGTGCCTCAATGCGTTCATACGGTGCGTCAAGTGACGTCTTACCCGAGATGAAAGAGAAAGACCGCCCACTCCTCACGACACAGGCAATGACGACGGACCACTTGCTCGTCTGGACGAACAAGGGTAGCTATCTCCTCATCCCAATCCACCAGATCCCAGAATCGAAGTGGAAGGACGCCGGCCAGCACGTCGCCAACCTCGTCCCGATCGAAGGGGAACAAGTCATCTCGGCAGACGTCGTCTCGACGTTTGATACGGATGCCCATTGCCTCTTCGTGACGAAAGATGGAATGGTCAAACGTACACCGCTACGTGACTATGACGCACAGCGGAAGTCAAAACCGCTCATGGCCTTGAAGCTAAAAGGTGACGATGAGGTCGTCTTCGCAGGAATCAGTGATGGTCCAGGACAATTGTTCCTCGTCTCAGAGCGTGGATACGGTCTCTGGTTCAAAGAAGATGACGTTCCAGTCGTCGGACAACGCGCAGCCGGTGTCAAAGCGATGAACCTGAAGGATGGTGACGTGGTCGCCGATGCCTTCTCGTTCTTCACGCCACCGTTATTCGTCCTCGTGACGCAACGCGGAGCGGTCAAGAAGATGAAGCTCGAGGACCAGTTCGACTGTACGAACCGTAACCTTCGTGGGACAATGCTCATTCGTGAGGTCAAATCTAAACCGCACCAAATCCGTCGTGTGCTCCCGGTTCATGGCGATGAGACATTGCATATCGTCGGGAAAGAGAAAGCGAAACAAGTGAAGACAAAAACTCTTACGCTACTCGATCGCTATGCCAACGGGTCGTTCGTCTTTGACGAAGATTCGTTCGGTGAGATTGAGGACGTCTATCTCGATTAATAAACAAGACCTGTGAGCGGCAACATGCCAAATCACAGGTCTTTTTGCTGTAGCCATTTTTCTAGTTCGTGTTGTTGTCGACGGTGATGTCGTGTATGCATCTCGACAAGCTCGAACCATTCTCTCGCGTTCAACCAGCCGAAACCGCCATGAAGTGTTTTTGGGTTATCTCCAGCGTCGTCTAGACGAGATTCTAACGCTTCCATCCGTGAAATCAAGGTGAGCAACCGCTCTCGTAACCGGTCGTGTGAATCCGTATTATTCGGTGGTTGATTCATCTCAGGTGGGAGCTCGATTTTGATTGGCGGAAACCCGCCTTCTCGAAACAACCTCTCCCCAAATGGCGTCTTCTCACCACCGATTTGACCGTCTTCTTGAAGACAACGGTCGACTTCATCTAAATACTCATTCGCAACCAAAATGATATGATCGTACATCTGACCAATTGACCAAATAGTAGGGGTGTATTTATACCGTAAGTCGGGTTCTGAATAATATGCCAGTGTCTCCTTGTAATGGTCTAGTTCATAACGATTCATGCTAGATGCCCCCTCCATTTTCTTTCAGTATACGTGACTCATACGAGTCAATGGGGAATATGAAAAGCGAAAAGGAAGAACGGATGGATTTGACGAAAGAAACATGTAGGACAAATGATAGGGGGATCTATATGTCTCAATGGCTAACGTGGGCGAAACGGATTCAGGCGCTGTCTCAGGCCGGTCTGACGTTCACACGTGATCAATATGACCGAGAACGATATGAAGAGCTCCAAGAAATCGCAAAGGAGATGTTTGAACGGCATTCAGACTTATCGAACGAGGCAATCTCACAATTGGTCCATGTCCAAGGCTATCCGACACCGAAGCTCGACGTAAGGGGTGTCGTCTTCAAAGGAGACCGGCTTTTACTCGTCAAGGAGCGGTCAGACGGATTGTGGACATTACCAGGCGGCTTCTGTGAAGTGAACCGTTCTCCTGCTTCGAATATCATCAAAGAAGTGGAGGAAGAGGCTAGCTTGGACGTGATCCCATTGCGTCTCCTCGCCTTATTCGATATGCATGAACATCCACACCCGCCACTTTCTGAGCATTACTACAAACTTTTCATCGAGTGTGCCTTGATCGGCGATGGGGAGGGGGCTGCCGGTATGGAGACGAGTGATGTCGGCTTCTTTGAACGCGATCATTTACCAGAACTCTCCCTTGCCCGTAATACGCTCGAACAGATTCATATGTGCTTCGACGCGCATTGGCAAGAAGATGACTGGACCACTTTATTCGATTAGGAGGTTCTACCGATGAAAGTGAGACGATACGGACATATCCATCAATTATCCTTTTATGCTCCTGTTCTTCCGATTAACGTCCAGTTGATCGAACATGAGCTTGGGCTCGTCTTGATTGATACAGCGCTAAAACGGAATGCGTCAGACATCCTGGCGTATATTGAAGAACTTGATAAACCGCTCCTTGCCATTTTGTTGACGCATGCCCATGGAGACCATGTCGGCGGGGTGGACGCAATCAAAGCCGAGCACCCACTCGCAGAACTGTTCATCTCCCGGCGTGATGCCCGTCTGTTGTCAGGGGACCGTTCATTAGATGAGGACGAGCAGAACAAGATTCGTGGTTCCTTGCCGACAATCCATTCTACTCCGGACACGCTATTAGATCCCGGGGAGCGGCTGTTTGGGTTACAGGTACTTGCAGCAAGTGGACATACGCCGGGTTCAATCGCATTTTATGATGAAGCGAATCGAGTATTACTCGCTGGGGATGCTTTTCAGTCACAAGGCGGGGCTGCAGTGGCAGGGGACGTCCGTCCACTTTTCCCGCTCCCTGGTCTTGCAACGTGGAATCGATCCGTTGCTGTCGAGAGTGCGGAGCGGCTAATCGATTTATCTCCACTCCTGACGTTTGTCGGGCATGGTCCGCCGCTCAAAGGTACGCATCGACTTTATTTGGCATTGAAGCGGGCGCAGCGAAAACAGGCGAGAAAGTTTATTCGTTAATGGAGGGGTGAGACGATGCAGCTAAACGAAATCCCGATCCATCAATTCGAACAGGCGCAGCAGATGCTTGAGATTCAACGGAACGCTTATGCCGTTGAAGCGGAGTTGCTCGGGTTTGATGAAATCCCGGCTCGATATGAGACGATTGATGTCATTCAAAACTTGCCAGGCACGAGCTACGGGTTGTATATCGAGGAGCGGTTGATCGGATTTATCACGGTTGAAGCATCCGAGAAGACGGTTGAGATCACAAAACTTTGTATTGACCCGACATATTTTCGGGCGAGACTGGCAACGACGTTACTCGAGCATGTGTTGAGTATTCATAAAGGCCAACTTGTATACGTACACACCGGCAAACACAACGGACCTGCCAAACGTCTGTATACGAAACTCGGATTCGTGCGGAGCACTGAATTTGAACCAGAACCAGGCGTCACATTAATTCGATATACACATTCATCTTAATTTTTTATCTCATCTCACTATCATAAGTATACTAAGATAATGAGATGAGTATTTATTTTTACTGATAATATATGTTATGTTAACTAGTAAAAAAACAGTACAAAAATACTCTAAATCAGGATGTCCCCTTCTTAGAATATCTTGTACCAATATAAGGTCAAATCAATCTGTGGGTTCGCATGTTGTTTGATGGTGTCGACTCCGCCGAGTTGAAACCCTTCCTTTTCATAAAAGCGACATGCAATGAGATTATCGTTCTGCGCTTCAAGAGATAATCCAATCAGTTCTTTCTCTTTGGCCCAACGTTCGGCTGTCTCAAGCAACATTCGTCCGATTCCTTGCTTACGGTACGTCATTCTTACCGCGATGTTTTCGATATATGCAAATCGATTCCAATCTTTCACAATCCGAATTTGTCCGACACACTCATCTGCATCCATCGCTACATATACGATTCGATCGTCCTGACTCATATAGCCATGCCAGTTGATTTGGTCGTCTGGGAATGATATTTCTTTTACGTCATGATCAAGCTCTTCAATATATGTCCATTCACCATTTATATAACTTGGTATCATTCGACCGATGATGGGAAATGGATTATTTGCGTCATTTACTTGATTGATGAGCGATGCTTCTAGTTCTTTTAATTGAATCCGACTCATCTGCTCCACCTCTTTTCGCTATAGAGTGGTATCTATTTATTCAATTCACTTATTGCTTTTCTTATGATAAATAACAATCTGTTTCATCGATTATGCTTCTCTGTATCAATGAAATGAATTTTGCTTTCAAAGGAATGTTAGCGCTTTATGAATAAACGTTTCAAATGTATCTCGAATCTGTTTAATCTATGCTTCACAGTTGCTAGACCGCTGAAGTCATGCTATTTTTAGACAGATGAAGCATCTAAGGAGGAATTTTAGTGAAACGAACAACAAAAGGTTTGGCAGCTACATTATTCTTAGCAATCCCACTTGCCGCTTGTGGTGATGATAGCACGAATCAAGCAGATCCGACACGTTGGGAAGAAATTCAAGAAGAAGGAAAGTTGACAATCGGGACAGCCGGTACCCTCTACCCCGCTTCTTTCCGTGAAGAAGAGAGTGATACGTTGACAGGTTTTGACGTAGAACTCATGAAAGAGATTGCGAAGCGTCTCGAGCTCGAAGTTGAGTTCAAAGAAATGGCGTTTGACAACATGTTGACGAGTGTTCAAAACGGGCAGATTGACGTCGCAGCAAATGACATCTCGGTGACAGAAGACCGTAAAGAGAAATTTGCTTTCTCGAAACCGTATAAGTACACGTACGGAACAGCGATCGTTCGAAAAAGTGACCTTTCTGGCATCGAATCACTTGAAGATTTGAAAGGCAAAAAAGCCGCTGGTGAAGCGACAACGGTCTTCATGGACGTCGCACGTGAATACGGAGCAGAAGAAGTCATCTATGATAACGCAACGAACGACCAGTACTTGCGTGACGTCTCGACAGGACGTACCGATGTCATCTTGAACGATTACTACCTTCAAACACTTGCGCTCGCCTTCTTCCCTGAGTTTGATATCACGATTCACCCGGATATCGCCTATAATCCACAAGAAGTCGCTTTCTTGATGGATAAGGAAAATGACGAGCTTCAAGAGAACATCGACCGTGTATTAGGTGAGATGCTCGAAGACGGTACAGTCAAAGAGTTATCTGAGCAATTCTATAACGGTGCAGACGTCTCGGTAGAGCCTGATGTGGACGCAACGATCGTCGAAACGAATTAAGAGGTCGCTATGACGTTCTCATACATCAAATGGGACGCCATTTTTGACGTAGACCTAGCTATCGAGTCGCTTCCTTATTTGCTAGGAGGATTGCCGAATACGCTTTGGATTTCTTTCACGAGCATGTTCTTCGGTCTTGTGCTCGGTTTACTGTTAGCGTTAGGGAAGTTGTCTCCAACGCGCCTCCTTCGCTATCCGTCGACGTTTTATATCTCGTTCATGCGTGGCGTGCCCATTCTGATTATCTTGTTCATCCTCTATTCGGGGTTCCCCTTCATCGGCATCGAATTTGCCGCATTGACAGCAGCGATTCTCGGATTCAGTTTGAACTCCGCCGCTTATATCGCCGAGATTATCCGCTCCTCGATTCGGGCGGTTGATGATGGTCAGGTCGAGGCGGCCCGCTCGCTCGGGATGGGGAAATGGTTGACGCTCAAAGGAGTCATCTTGCCACAGGCGACACGGATTGCCCTCCCCCCGCTCTCGAACGTCTTTCTCGATTTGATCAAAGCAAGTTCCCTTGCGGCGATGATCACCGTCCCTGAGATATTCAATAAGGCGAAAATCGTCGGAGGTCGTGAATTTGATTATATGACGGTTTACATTGTCGTAGCATTGATTTACTGGGCGATTTGTACGTTCATGTCGTTCTTCCAAGAATGGCTCGAACGTCATTTTGAACGATATTTAGATTCTCCAAAACGATGACTGACTGGCTGACGCCAGTTGGTCTTTTTTTATCGATTCATCATTATGTACTCATTCATGATTTTCCGCACATCTCAATCGTCGATTATGCTATGATTTTCTTAATTATCAGAAAAATATAGGGGGATTTTGAATGGTGCATCCATGGGTTTCACATTTAAATGATCAAGTCATCGGGCAATCAAAAGCAATCAAGCTTGCTTCGATCGCATTATTGTCAGGGGGGCACGTCTTGCTCGAAGATCGACCTGGGACAGGGAAAACGACTCTCGCGCGTAGTCTGGCGAGTTCCGTTTCAGCGGCGTTCCAACGCGTACAATGTACGCCGGACACATTGCCGAGTGATATTTTAGGGATGGAACTGTTCAACCCGACGACGGGGGCGTTCGAACGTCGGACGGGTCCAATCTTTACATCCATCCTTCTTGTCGATGAGATTAACCGCACAACGCCACGAACACAATCGGCCTTGCTTGAGGCGATGCAGGAGCGGCAAGTGACGCTCGGGGAAGTGTCACTTCGGTTACCAGAGCCTTTCTTTATGATTGCCACACAAAACCCGTTCGACGGGCAAGGGACATTCCCGCTTCCGCAAGCCCAGTTGGATCGATTCCTGTTCAAATTGACACTTGCTCCCCTGTCACGAGATTCAGAACGTCGTTTGATTCGAAACGAGCATCTGTCGACGGAACCGTTCTCGTTGCAACGTGATGAGCTGTTGAAGATGCAACAGGAAGTACGGGATGTCCGATTCCATGAGGCGATGGAGGACTATCTCCTCGATTTGATGGAGTCGCTCCGACATCACCGGGATATCGAGGTCGGTCCAAGTCCAAGGGCGACACTTGCCTATACGATGGCAGCTCGAGCACATGCCTATATGGAAGGACGGGACTTCGTTTCTCCAGAAGACATCCGGGCACTTGCTCTTCCTATCTTAGGACACCGCATCGTCTTGACGGTCGAGGCTTCCTTAAAAACGAAGCCGACGAAACTCATCAAATCTGTACTCGAGACCATCCCGGTCCCATCAGAGGTGTAAGATGCAGTTAGTCAGCCCACGCTATCTCGAGTCCGGATACATGTGGCTCTTGTTTGTCGTCGGGGTCTTCACGGCGCTATATGGGAATGTCTTAATTGCAAGCCTGTTGATCGGGTTCAGTCTTTATGCCTTGGTCATGCCCGCTTTCATGTTTCGGTTGGCAGAACAAGTGCATGTCGACCTCACCGAGGAGCTAAAACTGTTCCCGAACGATGACGCCATCTATGTGTTAAAACTCGTATCTACCGCAAAAGTACCACTTGGAGTCGTCCGCCTCTCTGGTTATCTGCATCCGACGGTAGAGTCAGAAGGTCACGCGTTTTGGCGACAAGAGAATTTTGTTGAGACGAATGCAACCGTCGACTTTACCATCCCGCTCCATGCGAAGAAACGCGGCCCGATCCGTCTTGAGGCAATCGGGATGGAGATTCGTGACCCGTTACGGATGTTCTCTTTATACAAAGAGGACGCGCTTCCTCGAATCGGATATGTATTCCCTGAGTTTTCACCGTACCCAATCCCGAAACGGCCGCCTACCCTTCCTGGGGAGGAGATGGTCCGCCATAGCGCCTATCGTGACCCGGAAACGTTCCAGTCGGTAACACCTTATCACGGACAGCCGATGCGACAACTGTATTGGTCGGCCTATGCGAAGACAGGTGAACTGCTCGCCCGTACGGAGCAACCTGTACAAGCGAATGAATATGTCATCGTCCTCGATTTGTTGACGAAAGACGGACGTGCCCTCACCTATCAGATGGAGCGACTCATCTCACAAGCTGCGGCCTTATGCCGAGATTTTGAGAAAGAGAACGCGAGTTACGGCCTGATTGTCCCGACACTTACGAAAGACGGGATCACGTACGATTTACCGCCTGGAAGTGGAGAAGTCCATTTCCGTAAAATCATGACGACGTTCGCCTGTCTGTCAGAGAGCGATTTTCCATTGGCTCGTTCGTTGTTCGAACGAAAAGT
Source organism: Exiguobacterium sp. s34 (assembly GCF_018617435.1). NCBI lineage: Bacteria > Bacillati > Bacillota > Bacilli > Caryophanales > Exiguobacterium > Exiguobacterium sp. s34. The sequence goes on from NZ_JACSKE010000003.1 coordinate 285,400, forward strand.
CGCCAAGTACAGCGGGAATCAATCGATTTTACGGTTAGGAGGTGACGGACAATGAGATGGTTATGGTGGGTCTTTTCAGCTTTTTATATCGGCCATGTGTTTCCTTTGCTCTTTTTATTGACGCTTCGTCTCCCTCGGAACACCCAACTCATCGTGCAGACGGTCATGAGTATCGGTGCCCTGTATTTCTCATACGAGATGAGCATCTTGCTGCTCGTTTTCACCTACGTCCATGCGTTTATCCGAACGTTGGATTGGACGGATCGTTACGCGATGGCGAGTGTCCTGTTCTTAGTGGCGGACTGGTTGTTCCCACCGGCGACACAACCGCTCGCGATGGTGCTCTTTCCGTTCATCTTTTTAATTTGGCAACGAAACTTATATTATCGTCGTGACTATAAACGTATGGTGACGATGCTTGTGCTCGGTCTGGGAATCGGGTTAGCCGTTTCTCTCATCCTGCGTACGATCAAAGAGCTGTTGTTCGGAAATGTCATCGCCTGGATCAGCCCTTTCTTCTTATGGATCGGTAGCTGGTTCGACGGGATTGTACTCGACCCGAATGATCGAGTGAACCGCATTCTAGTCCCAGACAATCCGAACATCAATGCAGAGACGGTATCGCAGGAGACGCTACTCGAGACCGCTTCGAATGAGTCACTGTTTTTCATCGGCATCTTTGTTGTCACCTTGTTGATTGGTGTCGGTTTGTTCTTCTATCTACAGAAGCGAAAAGATATCCAGGAAGGTGGAATGATTCCAAAAAGTATTCACCACCCAACGCTTTCAGATAAACGTATCGTCCGCTCGCCACGGCAAATCCAGCTCCTCGAAACAGGTCGGAAGCTCGAGCAACTTCAACCACGTCTGCGCGAAGAGACGGTGTCTGACTGGCTTCAGCGAATCGAGTTCACGGACCATACGTTGTACGCGGAATGGCTAGAGGCAGCGGAGTATGGAGATAAGGAAGCCCCGAAAGACGTGAATGAGTCTTTCGAGCGGCTTGTCACACAGTTGAAGAAACGATAAAAAAACATCCGGTCATGAGGAAACCCTCTGCCGGATGTTTTGCTTTGCGTTATAAAATTGGACTGAGGAGGCGTGACACGCTCTCCTTGAAGCGAATCCAACGGGTCCTTGACTCATATCGTTCAATCGTCAACCGCTCCGCACGGGCCTCGTCCCGTTCGAATGCATCGATGACCGATTGTGCGACATCTCGGTCAAAGACGAGTGCTGAGATTTCAAAATTGAGGCGGAAGCTTCGGGCATCGATATTCGTCGTCCCGATCGAGGCGACTTCTCCGTCGATGACGAGGGTCTTCGCATGAAGGAACCCTTCCTCGTACGTAAACACCTCTGCTCCGTAACGTACGAGTTCTGCCGCATTTGCATAGGTCGCCCAGTAGACAAACATATGGTCCGGCTTATTCGGGATCATCAGTTTGATTTTTGTGCCTGCCATGAGCGCAATTCGGCAGGCATCGAGGAAGCTCGCATCCGGAATAAAGTAAGGAGTCTGAATGTAGATACATTCCTTCGACTGCGTGATCATTTTGACGAGCATGTTCTTCAGATGCTCCGTCGAGGAGTTCGGTCCCGATGTCACGATTTGAACCGGGGAAGCGTGATGTGAGACTCCTTCCACCGGCCATATGAAATCGTCTTTTTGCGCCTTCGTTTTCGTCGGGACTGAGCGATTCCAATCCAAGATGAACCGTTCGAGCAATTCCTTGACGGCGTCGCCAGAGATGCGCAGATGGACATCGCGCCAATAGCCGAAGTGCTCATCTTTTCCGAGATATTCATCCCCGACGTTGAAACCGCCAATATAGCCGAGTCCACCGTCGATGATACAAAGTTTTCGGTGATTTCGATTGTTCACACGGAAGTTGATCCCAAGTTTTGAGGGGAAGAAGGATTTGACTTCCCCGCCGTGCGCGAGTAGGTCCTTGAAATGTTTATGTCTCAGTCCCCTCGACCCGACAGCATCATAAAGGAGACGGATACGTACCCCTTGTTTTGCCTTCTCCGTTAGCAGACGAATGAGTGACTGGCCAAGCGCATCATTTTGGATGATGTAATATTGAATATTGACTTCTTTCGTCGCTCGTTCAATGTCTTGAAACATTTGATCAAATTTTTCCGTTCCGTCGTGCAAGACACTGATATCGTTGTGGAACGACATCAATGCATTCGTCGACACGAGGTTCAGACGAGCAAGTCGACGATATTTCAATAGCAGCGGATGGTCGAACGGTGCGAGGGTACGGTCGAGTTGGTCGAGCTGTTCTTCGACATGATGATGGTACGCTTCGCGTTTCTCTTCTTCGACTTCATAAAAGTTTTGAGATTTGATCAGTCGACCAAAGAAGATGTAAACGAAGAAACCGATGAGCGGTAGGAAGAAGAGGACGAGTAACCACGCCCACGTCGTGCCGATATCCCGCCTTTCAAAGAAGATGATGGTGATGGCGAACGTGAGATTAAGTAATAAGATGAGCCATGTCAATATGACGATGATGAGTCCGATAGTCACTTCCATCGTATCCCTCCCTTTCATTCAATTCTTACCCGAAATCAAGCAATGTTAGCAAATATTTTTCATGATGTGGGTATACATATAGGAAGAAGTAATGAAACGGGGGAAGTTTATGGAAGACATGATGATCGGGTTCAGCTTACTTGTCCTTATCGGTGCACTTTCACAGCTATTGGCATGGCGGTTTGACTTCCCGGCCATCTTGATTATGACCGTTGCCGGAATTTTGGTCGGTCCGATTTTCGGTTGGTTGGAACCCGATCAAATACTAGGCGACCTTTATAGCCCCCTTATCTCGATTGCGGTGGCCCTCATCTTATTTGAAGGAAGCTTAAGTCTTGAATTTAAGGAGATTGATGATTTAAGGAGACCGATTTTTCGTCTCGTCACAGTGGGCGTATTCATCTCGTTCATCCTGACATCTCTATTATTGATATTTATCGGTGATTTTCATTGGTTACCCGCCTTCACACTCGGCGCCATCTTTGTCGTGACAGGACCGACCGTGATCATTCCGCTGTTACGGCAAGCGAACTTATCACTTCGACCCTCAAAAGTGTTGAAGTGGGAAGGAATCATCGTCGACCCGCTCGGCGCTCTGATGGGCCTATTCGTTGTTCGGATCGGATTCATCTTGTATCAGAACGACGGGCTCGCAAGCCATCTACCGTTCTTTTGGTCTTGTATCGTCGCTGTCGCCTTTGGGATTGCGGTTGGTCATTTACTCATACGCCTATTCGGAAATGAGAAAGTTCCAGAATATTTACGGACGACGTTGACCTTCTCCGGCGTCCTTCTCGTCTACTCGATCAGCGAATGGGTCATGCACGAGGTCGGATTGTTGGCCGTGACGGCGATGGGCTTGACGATGGCGAATTCCAAGCATGGTCATCTCCATATTTTGAAACAGCTTCGTGAGTTTAAAGAGAATATCTCGATTTTGCTCGTCTCGACCGTATTCATCATCTTGACCGCGAGTTTGACGCGAGATAGCTTACTCGCCGTCTTCGATTGGCCGCTCCTCTTATCGATTATTGGAATTTTATTTATCGTCCGTCCGGTCTCAGTACAAACGTCGTTACTTGGATCACCTTTGACGACGAAAGAACGGGCACTCATCAGCTGGATTGCCCCTCGTGGAATCGTCGCTATGACGGTGACGGCATTCTTCGCCCAAGAGATTGCCGAACTAGGGGTTGAAGATGCGGAGCGGATGTTGCCGATTACCCTCGGGCTCGTCGTCACGTCTGTCACCTTACATGGATTGACAATCAAACCGCTTGCCAAACGGTTAGGTTTGACGAAAGTGAAGAATCCTTGGGAGAAAGGATAAACACAAAAAAGACACCGCCCGATGGCAGTGTCTTAAATGAGCTTGAATTAGTTCAAGACTTTGATTGTGATCGACTTGCGACCGAAGTTGAGCGCTTGCTCTTGTGTCGGCATCAAGATGTCGATCTTGTTACCTTTGATGGCACCACCAGTGTCTCCAGCGATTGCTTCTCCGTATCCTTCAACCCATACTTTAGAGCCGAGCGGGATGACAGAAGGGTCGACCGCGATGACTTTTTGGTTAGGGTTCGAACGAACGTCGATACCTGTCGCTGTGATTCCAGAACATCCAGCACAGTATGGTGTATAAGCTGTTGCTTCAACAGTCATTGTCTTACCTGAAGCCGGAGCTTGGGTTTGCGTTGTAGACGATGCTGTTTTCGTAACAGGTGTTGATGTTGAAGTCTTCGGTGCTGATGTCTTCGCATCATTCGCTACCGATGCAGCTGCTGCACCTTTCACGGCGAACTCTTGTCCTGGGAAAATAAGATCTGAATCAAGACCGTTCCAAGTCATCAATTGATTAACAGAGATCCCGTGGTTCAATGCGATACGATAAAGTGTATCACCTGATTTAACTGTATACGTTTTAGATGCAGTAGAAGCTTTTGCTTCTGCCTTTCCAAGTTTCAAGACTTGGTTCGGGTAAATCATATTTGAGTTTAAGCCGTTCGCTTGTTTAATGTCGTTTACAGAGACGTTGTTGTTCACGGCGATACGATAGAGTGTATCTCCAGACTGAACTGTGTGTGTTGATGCTGCCGAAGCTGGAGCAGCGACTCCTAAACTAAGGCCAGCGAGTGCCGTTAGTGTCAATAGTGGTTTTTTCATAAGAATATTCCTCCCTTTTCTAACGCCCCCTTACTGTAACACCTCTATATTTCACAGCGATTACAGGACGATATGAGAGTGATATCAGTTCATTTACAGAACAATTCATGAGGATGAGAGGTTTCAGAAAATTGTTTTAATCCATCAAAACGGCTTTACAGAGCCATTTTAAGATATAATAAAGTATGAAATAAGGAGGTTTTGGTCTTTGGAACTATTACTGCTATATTACATTGTGACTAATTTACTAGCGTTTGTGTCATTTTTTGTCGATAAACGGCGTTCTCGCGTCGGGGCTTGGCGGATTTCGGAGCGTACGTTACTGACGATGGCATGGGTCGGTGGGGCGTTCGGGGCTTATTTGGCGATGCGGATCTTCCGACATAAGACATTGAAGCCGAAATTCCGGATCGGGGTACCTGTTGCTATTCTTGTCCATGCGGCTTTTACAGGGTGGCTGATCTTTTGAATCTATTATGAGGAGAAACATTTTGGTGAATCATTTGAAACTATCTTCTTTCACTATTATTGATGTGATTGAGAGACAAATTCATTTTGTTGAGACGAACGATGTGTTTGAAGATTTATCTGTGGAAGATCTACATATAGGTCAGCTACGTAATTTTCAAACAGGTCAGTTGCTGGCTTTACGTGCTATGTTATCAGATGTCATGGAGATGAAAGAGAATCAGTTCTTAGAAAAATACCTAACAGTGATGGATGATTTGAATGAGCGATATAAGGCTGGTGAATTTTCGAGCCATGGCCAGACTGATCAACTGAATGGCTATACTACTGCAGTCATCAATATCTTATCTTGTATCGATCCCGAATTCTGTTTTGCGTTAGAAGATCACTTTGAGGGTTTGTTGTACTAACTTGAAGAGTATGGTTGATGAAAACCTTTTATAAGGTCTCCGAATCATTTGATAGGCGCTCTGGAGGGAAGACATTTGGAGAATGAATTGTTGTCGAGATTTACTCTAGTAAACATGATTGAGAGAGAGATCATGTTTATTCATAAGCAGGCATTATTTGATAAAGCCTACTATCAATCGTATGACGAAGGTCAGCTATTAGCATTCGAACAAATGTTAGAAGATGTTAGGGTTATGTATGAAGATGAGTTTGTTAACAAGTATCTAACGTTACTGAATACAGTAACTGATTCATTTAAGACATCTGAACATCAAGATGAAGCGATTGGACGTAAACTCGCAGGCTACAATGATGCGATTTCAACAATCGTTACATATATCAGACCAGAATATCCTTACAATTGAAAAGATTAAAAGTAAGCTGCATTTTATCAATATGTATTATAGAAGAAACTGGTTTAATTATCATTCATTCAGTTGAGAGAAATGTAAGATTTTTGGCATGTTTTTCGGTTTTATTTTTCATGACCCGATATAACTCATTAAAAAATATCATGATTTTGAGGTGATCCATTGGAAGGGACTCAATACCCGTCCGCAACAATATGGGACTCTTCATACTGCCCCACGTCTCATTTTTATGTTTCGAAACAATTCCATTTAATATGGGTAATAGACGGTGAATGTGATTTATCAATTGACGGGATTCGTTATCAACTTACACCAAAGTCAGGATGTATGATTGGACCGAATCAATTCTATTCGATACGTCTCTCAACATCGATGAGTCGCGTATATGAAATCTCCTTCACCCCACAAGGAACACTATCAATCCTATTAGAAGAAATATATGTTCGACCGTATATAGAGAACCATTACCCACCCTACATTTATGATTCTAATCAGAAGCAAGATCGTACCGCACTTCAAGCAGCTGAGAAAGCGGTAGATCGATTATTATCAAACGATGACTTTTCATTGTTTGATTCACTCCTTCACTTAACTGTCATTTGGCGCCATCGTATTCAACGAATGAAGGAACCGATGTATCGTTCTAATTCACTAAATCGTGTCACCAATCTTCTTCATTCGATTCATTCAGAAAAATATTCCCGTCTGACATTAACTCAGTTAGCTGATCATAACAATTTAAGTAAAAGTGAATGTTGTCGTTTATTCACTAGATATCTAGGTACTTCCCCTTCTCAATATATCCAATCAGTTCGTATGCACGATGCTGCGAATACATTACTTACGACACAAATATCTATTGCTGAAACAGCTCAATTATACGAATACTCATCAGTCAGTCACTTCGTCCAGACGTTTAAAGCACATCACACGATCACCCCGCTCGCCTATCGAAAAAAATACCAAACGAAAAGAGCCGAATGATTTCGGCTCTTTTCGTTTATCTTGCCGTCCAACCGCCATCTGCTTTCAACACATCGCCATTTACGAAGCTTGAATCGTCCGATGCTAAAAAAAGCGCGACGTTCGCAATCTGCTCCGGCTCTCCCATCGGTGCTTCCCCGGCACCTTGAATGGCACGCATCCCCATTTCGCTTGGCGCCGTGATTGTTGAACCAATGTTCGTATTGACGCCACCTGGTGCAATCGCGTTTGCCCGAATCTTACCTAACGTCCCATGTGTCGCCGCGATGTTCTTCGTTAAACCGATTAACGCATGCTTCGATGCCACATACGCTGCACCACCTCGTGTACCGAACAATCCTCCGACCGACGCGTTGTTGATGATGACGCCACCACGGTCCTGCTTCTCCATCACTTGGATGGCGGCACGTGAAAGTTTCATCGGGCCGGTCAAGTTGACGGCAAGGACACGGTCCCATAATTCATCTGTCACTTCACCGACGGTCATGAAGTTGTCCATAATTCCTGCATTATTGACAAGAATGTCGACCGACCCAAACGTTTCTTTCGCTGTATCGACGAGTCGGTCGATATCTGACTGATTCGCTACGTTACCAGCGATGCCGACGACATCTCCACCTCCCGTCTTGATCTCTTCGACCACTGCCTGAACAGAATCTTCATTCAAGTCGAAGGCGACGACCCGTGCACCTTCATTCGCGAACAGTTTGGCGATGGCTCGCCCCATACCAGAACCAGCACCTGTAACGATTGCCGTTTTTCCTGAAAGTTTCACCGAACACTCCTCCTTTACAAGTAAGAACGTATATAAAGCGTGATGACAGCAAGCTACCTGTCACTATGCTATACCCGTATTTGTTAACGTACACATGAAGAAACATGGCGAATTTTCTTCAATTGATTTCCAACTATCTTTATACTTGAGTGGAGACGACTATATAAAGAGGAGAGATGATGTGAGACCATTCCATTCAACGATTCACGGTCAAGGCGACCCTGTTCTTTTCCTTCCCGGTGGGGGATTCACTGGATCACAAGGCCAGTTATTTGCCGAAGCTCTACATAACGATTTCGAAGTACACCTGTTAGATTTACCTGGCTTTGGTGAAAGTGAGGGACTACATACTTATGCGACATCGAAAGTATTCGCGGACTGGGTCGAGGCGTATCGAATCTCACGACAACTTGAATCGGTTCGGCTGATCGGTCATTCGATGGGAGGTGCTATCGCCTTGGCATATGCGGTCCATTATCCAGATCAGGTCAGCCGATTGGTTCTTCTCGATCAAGGACATAAACCAAACGCCATCCTCCCTTATCGTGAATATGGCATCTTCGGATTCACCTTCCCATTACTGCGACTACTGTATCACAACGCACCAAGACGCCTGTTGAACTGGATGGAAGCACAAGTGAGCACACGTGACTCTATATTTTCCGAAGAACGGTTCCAGCTGTTCTGTAGACGAATCGGGGTCGAACCGAATGCAAACGTTCGAACAGCTTTTGAGCGACCGGCGCGTCTGTCGTCTGGTGGCTTACATTTGTTGTTCGGGTACGACGGGCTTGATTTCAACGACTTGTTACAACGTGTGCAATTGCCGACGCAACTCTATTATGCGGACTTCACAGGTGTTGATTTGAAGGAGGCGAAACGAACGCTCCATCATGTCAAACGAGCGGAACGACAACTTCATCCCTCTGTACAATTAATTGCCGTACCAGGCGGACACTTCGTTCAGTGGAGCCGTCATTTCTCGATGGGACACGTTGAGCGATTCTTACGTACATAAAAAAGGCAGCGGAACCTTCTCCGCTGTCCTTTTTCGTCATGATGTCCGATTGTGGCGTACGAGCCATTCGTGGAGCTGGTGTTGTAGCTCGGGATGGAGCGGCTGCCTGAGTTGTGAACGATATTGCTTTTTCACGTCCAAAATACTCATCTCACCGTCGAAATGTTTCAACATATGGTCCATGTCCTTAATCTTTTGTACCTCGATCTGTTCCGCGTGGAGTGCGTCGAGCTCGTCAAGATGATGAGCGTCCGTTTGAACGTCTCGGTTTCCCGTCATTGCGAGCGTGGGAATGTGCAACTGAACTAGTCGCTCACGAAGCGACTCATCCGTGAAAGCAAGATGCTCCCGTAACCATTTGGCAGGGAATTTCATCAATTGGATACGCATCGTGTCCTGATCCGTTGCTGTGACGCGTTCGAATAGTTTTTGTTGTTTCCCGATGACCGACTTCTCGTTCAAGCTAAGTCGAAGCAGTTTGCCCTTGATTCCTTTCGTACGTTTCACTTCATCGAGTAAGGCATGCGCCTGTTCCTGCATGCTCGTCTTCAAGGCAACACCGGCCCCCGATAACAGGATGAGACCGGAAACGGATTCACGTTCGGCCGCGAGCGTCGCAACGATACATCCTTCGCTATGGCCGAGCAGCAATATGTCTTGTGAGACATGGTCACGAGATTTCAGATAACGGACGACCGTCGTCACGTCATCAACGAGTCCTGTCAGACCGACACTATTTCGATTGCCGCCACTTTTGCCGATTCCCCGTTTGTCAAAGCGTAACGTGACGAAACCTTGTGTCGTCAGCCATTCTGCCAGGTCTTTATACAGGTTCGACTTGAAGCCGGTCCCGTTCCCGTCGCGGTCCAATCCACCCGTACCCCCGATGAGAATGATGGCTGGAAATGGCGACTGACCATCGTGTGGAGTCGTCATTGTAGCCGCGATGGTTGATTCTCCTTGAATGAATACCTCTTCTTGCTTATACATCATCCATTTCCTCCTTTTCTTCGACGGGCATGAACGCATACGAGAACTTTCGTAACGTGCGTTCTTTGGATGGCTCATTGTCCAACACATCTTCCAATAAGTCATAGAGACCTCTCAAGAATCGGTCACTTTCAGTATCGGACAGGTAGAGCGGGATACTCCGGAATCCGACTTTGTCTTCCGGGAGATCGATCGAGTCGCGCTTCAAATAGTTCCCGAAATCCATGAGCAGTGACATCGTGAACGTATAGCAGACCATGTACAGTTGCCCGCGGTCCTCCTCCTCGACAATCTTATTGATACTGGTCAACGGGTTGTTTTGAATCGCATATACCTTCTCATACACCCCGCGTACTTTGTTCTCACTGACGACGGATAAGATCTCGTCTTGTACCATCTTATTGATATGGCGATAGAGGCTCGCCTGAGGCACATCTGGAAGTGCTTTTGCCAAATCAGCGGTCGTAACCCCTTCATTCATCAAAACATGTTGAAAGATTTTCATACGAATCGGATTCAACAAACTTTTTAAAACATCTTGATTCATTATCTTCACCTCAATGTTATCACATTTGATAATATTATTATTTTTGATAATATCATGCGGTCGAATCGTTGTCTATGTCCATACAAAAAAGCCGCCCTCATAAGGCGGCTGATTCGACACATCCCTTGTGATTAACGTTCACAGGCGATCCCGTCTTGATCACGGTCTTTCGATTTATTCGCGTCATATAAAGGTTTATTCACATATGGCGTATACCGAGTTTTTCCGCCTTTGTTTTTCGTCGTCTTCGACTTTGCCACTCCACCTTTATACACCTTGTTCAGCTCCGTACAATTTTTGAAGCGTTTCGCCGCTGCATCGACCGATTCCGTTGGTGCTACACTCAACCCGATCATGAGAACGAACGTTGACAGTACCAGTAAGATTTTTTTCATCAAATCCCTCCTCTTATCCGTTATATCGGGTGAATTTGTGTGATATTCATCATTGAAAGAGATAAAAAATTCTTTCCGACCCGAATGAAGTCCAAAACAGGTACTTGCTGTTAGTTCTTCTCCACGACACGTCGCACGATGGAGAAAAACACTCGGTTCGGTAGAAAACGCTTCAACGCGATCAGTAGTCCCGCCTGTTTACCTGATGGATAACGAAGTCGTTTCTTCCGGTCGTTCGCTGCACGCCAAATCGTCTCAGCGACAACATCGGGGCCTTCGGCATTCGCACCAGCGGCGTTCGTGTTATGAAGTGCGACCTCTGTATAGCCATCATATACATCAAGAGGTTGATCGCGAACGAGTTCTTGGGAACGGCTATAAAAGTCTGTCTTAATCGGTCCCGGTTCAATCAACTTCATGTCAATATTAAACGGTGCCAGTTCGAACTGAAGCGATTCGATGAATCCTTCAATCGCCCACTTTGAACTGTGATACAAGCTATAGATTGGGAATGTGATTTGACCACCGACTGAAGACACGGTCACAATCCGGCCGCTCCGCTGTTCACGTAAATAAGGAAGCGCTGCTCGGATCACGTTCATGACACCGAAGACGTTCGTATCAAATTGCCGCTGAATCTGTTCAGGCGAGGCTTCTTCGAAAATACCGACTGCTCCATATCCGGCATTGTTTAATAACACATCGATCGTTCCGTGATCGGAGACGATTTGCTCAAAGGCGTCACGAATACTCGATTCGTTCGTCACATCTAGCTGATAAAGCGACACACCTTTCAAATTCGACAATTCTTGATGGTCTTCAGGTTGTCGCATCGTCGCGGCGACATGCCAGCCTCGTTTGCTGAACAGTTCGACGGTAGCTCGACCGATTCCGCTTGACGCTCCTGTGATGACAATCGTTTGTTTCTGCTTCATATTCATTCTCCTTATAACGTTTATATGTTTAAACTTTTAAACTAATTAGTGGAAAAGAAGCCCTTCTCTTTGTTTCCAAAAAGAAAGGTCAAAGGATGCATTCGTCTTCGATTGCGCGCGTCAGTGCCTTCAGCAGTCCGACCGCGTCCTCGAGCGTCAAGAAGTAAAAGTTCTCTGTTCCGACTTTCTCTGATGAGACGATGCCCGCTTGTCGCAACAGTTTGAGATGATGTGAGATGGCCGGTCGAGACAGCTCGATCTTTTCATCAATCTGATTGACGTTCAAGCGTTCATGTTTGGCGATCTCGACGATGATACGTTGACGATTGACGTCGGCCAATACTTGGAACAACGGGATTGCATCTTCAAATAAAGATAACGATAACTCAGGTGTAGCATCTGGTTGCTTCATATTCATCACTCCGTTTAAAAGTTTAAACGTTTAATCCTGTATTTAGAATACTAGGTGACCCGCCTTCTGTCAACGAAGTTGTTCGTACACTTCGCGCAGAATGCTTGAAATCATATGTCTCGAGTCATAATCTCGCTTTGAGATTTGAACGAGAGGTGACGGTTCGGGAAAGAGCTGGGCATTGATGTCGTCAATCGTATAGCCTGCTGCGGTTTTTGATAGCACGTTATCAGTCAAGCGTTCTAGATAATCGAGCTTTTTGGTCAGTTGCTCTCTCCCCTGTTCGAGACGCCCGGCGTGTTGGCAATATACTTCCTCAAAATCAAGACTCAGGACACGTTTGAGCGAGCGGATCTGTTCGGGGACGGACTCCTCCGGAATCATCACTTTCGGATACGGATAGACGAACAAATCACCGGAGAACAGTCGACCGTTCTCCTCATCGAATAAGACGACGTGATTCGGTTCATGTCCGGGTGTGTGAATCACCTCATATGAATGATGTTCCGACGTGATTTGATTGTCATGATATGCGATTGGTTGAAACGGTTCCGGGTCACCGGAGAAGAGCGCCCGGTAATCCGGGATGTCTAGCCCCGTTCGGCACATTTCCACCGCGGATTCACGTATGTAGATCGGTACCCTGTACGTTTGATCAAGCCAAGCGGCCGTGCCGATATGGTCTTCGTGAGGGTGTGTGATACTGACAAGATCGATGGGGACCGATTTATAAAACGACTGGAGAGCCGGTAGCATCGTCCGTGTCCCGGTATCGATGATCATGCCGTCGATGTAATACACATACATCGACATTTCGAATGGACCGTTCTTTACGTTGGCACTAACGGCCGTGACTGGTCCATAGTTCTTTACTTGCATCATGTGTCCCTCCTATATCTCACTTTTCTTCATTATAGCGAAAAAGAGCAAAGACCTGCAGACCATTCACAGTTCTTTGCTCAATTCATTTTCCTATAGGTCTTCCCCATTCGTTGCGATGACACGCTTATACCAATCGAACGAGTCTTTCTTCATCCGCTCCATCGATCCGTTCCCTTCGTTGTCACGGTCGACATAAATCATCCCGTACCGCTTCTTCATCTCCCCTGTCGTAAAGGAGACGATATCAATGATGCCCCAAGGCGTGTAGCCAATCAAGTCGACCCCGTCATAAATGACGGCTTGCTTCAATTGTTCGATATGGGCTTTCAAATAATCGATTCGGGCCGCATCATGTATCTTTCCGTCGACGATCTCATCGACCGCACCGAATCCATTCTCGACGATGAAGAGCGGAATCTGATAACGGTCATATAAACGGTTGAGCACATAGCGGAGACCGACCGGGTCAATCGCCCATCCCCAGTCACTTGACTGGATGTACGGATTCTCGACACCATTCGGTAGGCCACCGTTTACGATATCCCCTTGATTGTCCGCGACGACATCACTTTTCACGGTCGTCGACATATAGTAACTGAAGCCGAGATAATCGACCTTCCCGTTCTGTAAAATCTCTTCGTCTCCTTCAAGGATCGGGATGTTATACCCTTCCCGCTTGAACTCGTTCAAGGCGTAGCTCGGATAGAAGCCACGTACTTGTACGTCCGGGAAGAAATACCGTTGACGCATCATCTCTTCGGCGAGCATGACGTCGTCCGGGTTCGATGAGTATGGATAGATCGGGACATGCGACACCATCGCCCCGATTTCAAAGTCCGGATTGATTTCTTTCCCTTTGGCGACAGCGAGGGCGCTCGCAATCAGTTCATGGTGTCCGGTCTGATACATGACTTCACGCGCGTTCTCGCCTTCTTCTAGGAGGACGCCTGAATTCGTCCATAAGAAGAGCGGGTTGTTGACGTCCATCTTGTTGTTGATTTCGTTGAACGTCATCCAGTATTTGACCTTGTCTTTGTAGCGGTCGAAGCAGACCTCGGCGAAACGGACGAAATGCTCGACAACCTCACGATTGCGGAAGCCACCGTATTCACGAGCAAGGTGGAGCGGCATCTCAAAATGAGAGAGTGTGATGATTGGTTCGATGTCGTGTTTGAGTAGCTCATCGAACAAGTCGTCATAAAACTGAAGACCCGCCTCGTTCGGCTCTGCATCATCGCCGTTCGGGAAGATGCGACTCCACCCGATCGAGGTACGCAAGCATTTCAATCCCATCTCGGCAAAAAGGGCCACATCTTCTTTATAGCGATGATAAAAGTCAATCGCCTCATGGTTTGGGTAGAATTCGTTCGGCTCAACCTTGTCCGTGATACGACGCGCGACGCCGTGTGCACCTGCCGTCAAGACATCGACGACACTCGGTCCTTTGCCGTCAGCGTCCCAACCACCCTCGAATTGATGGGCGGCGAGTGCGCCTCCCCATAGAAAGTCTTTCGGTAACATCTTCATCCTCTATTCCTCCTTCACATGAATCATACACGTCAAGTATAATTGTACCGGTACAATTAAACAAGGTTGATACAATAAAACAATTTTGTTTTTTCATGATATAATACAATAAGTGACGAAAAAGTGAGGAATGACCATGTTAAAATACCAACAAATCGCAAATGAAATCGAACAATACATCCATGAACAAAACTTAAAACAAGGGGATAAATTACCTGTCCTCGAGCAGATGATGAATCAATATGCGGTGAGCAAGAGTACGATCACGAAAGCTTTAGAGCTGCTCGAACGAAAAGGTATCATCTTTCAACTCCGTGGTAGTGGCATTTTCGTCAGACGCCATAATCGTCCCGGTTATATGAGTCTCTTTTCCACTCAAGGATTCAAGAGTAACCTTGGAAATCGAATCTTGACCTCTGATGTACTCGACGTGTCTGTTATGAAACCAGATGTGTTGGTGGCTGAAAACCTCGGGATTGACGTGACTGACGATGTATACCGTGTCGAACGGGTAAGATATGTGGATAGCGAAGTGCTTTGTCATGAAGAATCGTATTACGTAAAAGCCATCGTACCTTACTTGAATCGAGAGATTGTGGCAGATTCCATTTTCGATTACGTCCAAAGTGCGCTCGGTGTCACAATTGGTTTTTCTGACATGTATCTACAGGTAGGTCGATTGACTGACAGTGAAGCGGAATACCTCGGTTTGCATGAGGATGATCCGACGCTTCGTATCGAAACAATCTTTCATCTGACGAATGGGAAGCCATTCGACTACTCACGCATCACTTATCATTACGCACATTCGCAGTTCGTCATTCAGGCGAACGGCCCCTATATGTAATGAAACCCCTCATGCGCGCATGAGGGGTTGTTTGTTAGACAAGTTCTTTTCGGTTCAAATCGAATAGCTCGCGATCCGTCTCATATAGGAGTTCGTCAAACCGTTCGGTTCCGTGTTCTTCGATGAACAGCTCTTCTGAAGGGTAAATCGGTACAAACCAGACGATTTGGACGCTCTGCTCCTTGTTCTTATACGTGAGGAACGACTCATCTGAGTAAAAAGGAGCGGTCGCATAGACCGAAGAAAATGAATATTGTTCAATCACTTCATCTGGCAGTTCGTAGAGTTCGCCCAACTCGAACGCCTTGTGCCTTCTAATCGCATAAAGGGTCAGCTGCAACATCAATTCAGCAAACTCATCTTTGACATGCTGTTGATTGAAGCGGAACAGCAACTCTTGGTGAGCGATCGAACCATTTTCGAATTGAAGTGTATGCCAATGTAGTCCTAATGTCGAAATACTTGTGATTTTAGAGGACTCTTCTTCAAGTTCGATGATTTGAACATCATCTTCTAGCAAGTGAGGGATATCATACCCGCTGACGAACGTGCCACAATGTTTTTCTAGATGTTCTAAATAGTTCATGTTCCATCCCTACTTTCTCATAATTGGTGTACTGTTTGATTCGGGTTTTGAGTTTGATGGACTCAATCGATTGACGCAAATTCACTTCTTCTTTACTTGGGTCATTCAAAATACTTTGATGTCTCCATTCACGTGATCCAAGAGATAATATGTATCATGGGCATCGTGCGCGAAAACAAAATTTCTTGCGATGTTCGGATGAAATTCAGCAGTGAACGTTTCAATTGTTTGCTCGTGTGTCGGAAATGAAAGGGACTGCCACACTTTCTTCGTTTTCGGAATCTGAAGCTGAGGCAATAGTTCGTCAACAATCAATGTCTTCCAATCTGCGTCATTTAACATGAAACGATATACATTCTTACGGGAACCAAACGTTCCACCTAAACAAAATGATACCTCAATCGGGAATACACCCATAGTGACATATTCGAAAAATGTCTCGATATTGGCTATCTCCGTTGTCTCGACACGATTTACTTGTTTCCCTTGGAGTGTCAAACCGTCTTCATAATAACTCAGAATCCAGTCCGTCTCTCCTCGTAAGACGATGACCTCATTCGAAGAGAGAGTCAATTCCGACTCTAATAACTCACGATTTTTGATGGTTTTGGTAGTCAGATGCTCTTCTTGACGTTCAAAAGAGAAGAGATGTTTTCTCGTAGCTCTCACAGTTCGTTTCCGTTCAATGCGCAATGGAAAGTCCTCATCCTTCAGATGTCGAAAAATTAATCGATTTGCTTCTCCTTCTTTCAGTGCATGACTCGGTATGATCACCATTTCTAGTTGTTCATGTTGATTGTATAATTTTTTTGACATCATGTTGTTTTTCGTCTTTTAAGGAACCAATACCCGAATGGCAACATCGCTAACACTGCAAAACCAATCAATCGGATAGTATTCGATGTTGGCTTGTTTGATTCTGCTTCGTCTGAATAGCCATCCGCTCCATCCATCATTCCCTCTTCGGCATTCCCTTCAACACTTTCATGCTCTTCAATCAATAAGGCTTGAAACGCCTCAGTTGAAATCTCATTCCCGCTAATCATCTGTTTTGAATTAGATGTCAACGCCGTCAACATGTCCCCATCATAATCAAACCATGCCGACCTTTCTGTGTATTTCACGAGATGTCCTTGTACGTCCATCAACGTTTTTGGTGTTTCTTTATCAGAACCGAACGTTGAGAACGCATATGTATTTGCAGATTGTTCATACGTCCCGATCACGTTGACCGGTTCATCATCTTGAAAGACGGTCGCCACAAATTCTTTTGTCGGGATGAACGAACACGTCTCATCCGTCTTGTAACAAGAAGAGGACGGGACATACGTCTCAAGTAGTGGCCCGAACGTGATATTCTCACTGTCCGTCATATGATAAGAAGTCGGGTCATCTCCCTGAATATGATCCATCACAATGTCATAAAAATATGTTTTCGCAAATTGTTCAGCAGAGGATTCCGTCATCTCGGCTGATCCGGTTATCGTACTCGCAAGTAGTCCAACAGAACAAATAAATAAGCTCATCATTCGCTTCATGTGCTTCTCCTTTCATCACCCTGATGACTTCAGCAACATCGCGTGGTTGATGTGAATCAATTCGGCGTGTGGCTGTTTATGACGACTGACATATGACGTAAATCGAGATGATGCGACAAATGCATTTGATTCATGAATCATCGCCAGTCGGACGAGAACGAGGCGTAATTGTTTTCGTCCCTCTCCAAGTACAATATGGTCGATTTGATTGTGTTTGTCGAGTCGGTTGATCAAGAGTTCTACTTTACAGTCTTCTTTGATCAAGTATGAGACCCAATAGGCCGTCTGTTGGATCAAGTCTTCATATTGCGCATGGAGCCCGTTCCCAAGCGGTCCGCTCAAATCGAGAGAAATCGAGAACGTGTCGAGGTTTTGTCGTTCGTAGACTTTCGCCTGGACATGTCCAGTCTTTGAGGTGGCGACCCAGTCAATATGCTTGGCTGGCTCTTTCTCATATCGTTTCGCGCTTTGAATCATCAAAGGGTCTTTCAGTGGAGAATGTTTGACGATGCGGTCACCCATCCGAATCATGCGCGATTCGGATATCGGCGATTTCGTGATGGCGGGTAACACGATCCATGAGGGAAGCGTCATCCCCTCATCCGTGAAGAAGAGGGTTCCCAAGTGAAACGGTAAGGTGACACGCATGACACATGTATGAATCGAAGCGGGTCCTCGCTTCACAACAGAGACGGACACGTGATGAATGTCTTCTTCAATCCGTGAGTCATATGCCCGTGACCCGTTTTCAAAAGACATCCGCTCATTCCCCTCTAATCGAATCGATAGCGGAACACCGAGGGCAATGATTCGTTCATACCCATCGATGTGGATGATACACGTCGTCTCATCGTCGATGAATAAGAGGTCTTCTTTTTGTCGGATGGAAAACGAAACTTCATTTGAAAGCGTTCGAATGATTCGCTTCCGAATGAACATGACGATTAATAAGGCCCCACATATATAAGAGATGGGCCACACATAAGGCATCCACATCGCGAGAAGACCGAGACTGACATAAGCCGGCCACAGTTGATTTTGAAGAATGGACGGCGTACTGATTTCAACCTGTCGCATCGTTACACCCTTTCGACCGGGACGGGTACTGATTCGAGTACGTCCGCTAGCACTTGGCGCTTCGTCGATTTGATGTCGCCTTCAAGGGTGAGAGTCAAGCGGTGCGAGAGAATGTGTGGCGCAACCGTTTGGACGTCTTCAGGTGTGACGAACTGACGGTCGTTCAAGTATGCATAAGCTTGTGAGGCTTTGACGAGAGCGAGCGTCGCCCGTGGACTCGCCCCGACTTCGACTAACGGATGTTGCCTTGTCTCTTGGATCAGTGCGAGTAAGTAAGTGACGACATCTTCATGAATACGGATGTTCTCGACTTCTTCTTGTGCTTCTAAGAAAGCGGCATTTGTCATCAAGGCATCTACCACATGTCTCGTCTTTGAAATCGTCTGGAGAATCAAGTTTCGCTCTTCATCTGCCCCAGGATATCCGACTTGAAGGGACATGAGGAAGCGGTCGAGTTGTGCGTCCGGTAGCGCGAAAGTCCCGGCAGACTCGATCGGGTTTTGCGTCGCGATGACGAAGAACGGTTTCGGTAGCTGATAGGTGACGCCACCGATGGAAACTTGGCGTTCTTCCATCGCTTCAAGCAAGGCGGATTGTGTTCTCGGGACGGCACGATTCACTTCATCAATGAGTAAGATATTAGTGAAGATGGGACCGGTACGGTTTTCGAACGTCTGCGTCTGCATATTGAAGAAGTCTGAACCGATGATGTCAGAAGGCAGGAGATCTGCCGTGAACTGGATTCGAGCGAAGTCTGCTTCAAAGCTTTTGGCGATGCTTTTCGCAAGTAATGTCTTCCCGGTCCCAGGCACGTCCTCTAACAAGATATGGCCGTTCGCCAATAGGGCTGTGCAACATAATTTTGTGATTTCCGGTTTCCCGAGGTAAATGCGGTCTAATTGGTCCAATACGTGTCGGATGGTCATGAGTTCGACTCCTTTTGTGTGCGTAGTAGGTATGCGTCAAGTTGTTGAGTGAACGCTTCTTCTCGTTGTTGTGAGATTTCCCCGTTATCATAGCGTGTCTCTAAATAGGTGATCAGTGATGCATCGAGCTCGATTCGTTTCGCCCAGGTCGACAACGTCTCGGACGGGCGGCGACGTTTTTGTGGCGGCAGTGCTGCTTCGAAATGAATCAACTGTTGCCGAATAGCTGAGGCAGGTAATGGATGAAGCGTTCGGTTTATCTGCTCCGATGAGTTATCAGCAGTCACTGGTGAGTGATCCTCGATATCTAACTCTCTCACCTCGCTTTGTTTGTTCGAAGGACGTCGTCTTTTCCAAAGCCACCATCCGAGCAAGATGAGTAGTCCGGTAATGATGAATGGGAGGTAGGAGACACTATTCGTCTCTTCTGATGAGGGATTGCCATAAGAAGGTGACTCATCATTAACCTTCTCTCTTGGAGTTCCACCTTTGTCTTTTGAAATTTCACCTTTAGATCCCATATCGATTCCTCTTACATTGTCGTCAATAGGTGCATTACTCATACACCATTGTTCTACATCAACGACTTCAATCATTCCAAATAGCTTTCGTTTGTCCCTACAGTCCAATACCCAACTCGTAATCTCGCTTCCTGAGATATCTAATGATTGGTAGTAACGGTATCCAAGTTGACGGGAATAGGAGATGAGCGCGACCAGTAACAAGGAGAAAAGAATTCCTGACACAAAGATCATTTTGGCTTGTTTCATTGGTGTTTCCGCTTATGTATATTCGGTTTGATCGTTTTCATCTGATGTGACGGCTCCCTCCATAGATTCAATCCTTTATTTGGAAATTGGATTATATGGATTATACCATGCACCTTAACGGAATATTCAGTTATTTTTAGACAAAAGAAAAAGCCCGTTCATTGAACGAGCATCCACAATTCTCTACCTTCATCTTCTTCGTCGCTCAACCATTCTACAAATCCATACACGCGAATCTCCTGATCACTACGAATGTCCCATTGGTTCATAAACGTTTTGACATGTGGAATCGGGATCCACTTTTGATGGGATGAATCACGTCGCACAAACGTTTGTAACTCCTTTTCATCTTCAAACACGAGAAATTCAGAGTTCCAGAGTGTAGGAAAATCTAGCAGCACGACAACTCGCATTCGCTCATCCACACGCAACCCTACTAGTCGTTTCGCTTCATCGAGCAGAATATGGATGATCGCCTGTTTGATTTGGGCATTGTGTTGAATATCCAATAAAAAAGTTTGTCCGACCGGAATCTTAGTATTCCAATAACCATCGTGAAACTCAGTTGGAAAATCATGATGATTTTCTTGCATATTACGCTGAAGACGAATTAACTTTCGTTTCAGACCACGCACTTTCCGGTGTCTCATTTCAGGATCGACTCGATTTGTCTCATATGATGCTGGTCATGATCGATGAATTCTCCGATGATCACATATAGTGAATATGGGACACTTTGATGCGGATCATGTGAGACGCCATTCGCTGTCGTTTTATAAGTCAGCGCCTCTTCACTTAAGGACTCGAGCATCGTGACGAGCGTTCGCCGACTGTTAAGGGATTCTTTCAGTACGGCCTCACCTGTCAACTTCTCCGCTCTTTTCGTCGCCCGCGCGTTAAACGAGTCAAAGTCAGGGAAAATCATTCCTTCGCCGTTCTTCACTGATGGGATGATGACATTCAACAGATGGTTGTCCCAATGGGCGATATGTAAGACGATTTGCTTTATGGACCACTTCTCCGAGTCGATCTGTTTATTCCAATCCAATTCACTCAGCTTTTCTAACGAATCGAGCCATTCTGTGTACGCTGCGAATTCTTGAATGACTTGCATCAAATCCCCTCCCCGTTTTCTTCAAATTACTGCGATTATAGCATGAACTAGCCCTTCCGAATCATTAAAAAACGGCACCGTTCGTCATGAACGATGCCGTGCGTATCTCTATAACCAGACTGGTAATGAGAAGAAAACTAAGAACAATACGGTCAAGACACCGACGACCGGACTGAGTGACCGGTAGCCCTTCTTGAACAAGACAATCATCGTGTATGCGATGAATCCGAGTCCAATCCCATCGACGATGGAATACGTGAACGGAATCATGATGATGACGAGAATCGCCGGGAAGGCATGCTCCCAGTTATCGAGCGGCAAATGCTTCACGTTCTGGAACATCATCATTCCGATGATGATGAGAACTGGTGCAATCGCCGTCACGGGGATGATGGCAAAGAGTGGTAGCAATAAAAGTGATACCACATACAATCCCGATGTGACGAACGAAGCAATCCCGCCTCTTGCACCGACCGATATCCCGGCAGCCACTTCGACCGTCGAGACGGTCGGGCTTGATCCGAACATGGCACCGGCCATCGTCGAGAGACCTTGTGCAACGAGACCTTTCGGCGCATCCTTTTCTTTGTCGATTGCCCGTGTCTGATTCTGGATCAAGCTGATGTTTTCAATCAACAAGACGAGCGTCAGTACACCGACCGCGACCAAGAAGAGCGGAGACGCAGATTCCGCGAACGAGATGTTTCCGAATACCGTGCCGAATGACTCGAAGAACGGTGTCAACGAGAAACTACCTGTCCACTCCAGTGTTCCCATCACGGCGCTGAGTCCAACACCGAAACCGATTGTCCAAAGGAAGCTGCTTGGTCCCATCTTCAAGAACAGCAAGATGGCGACGAAGAGTGATAAAAAGGCCACCTGGACGTTACGCTCTCCGAGATCACCGATGTGGAGCAATGCCCCGCCCCCACCTGAGACAATCCCAGCTGCCTCGAGGCCGATCAAAATGAGGAAGAGGCCGAGACCGACCGTCAATCCGTCATGAATGATCGGCGGGAACGCGTTCGCCAATTTACGCGCCACTTTCGTGACCGTCAACAGGACGACGAGTACACCTGAGACGAACGAGACGGCGAGCGCACTTTGCCAACTCAATCCCATCTGTAAGACGAGCGTATACGTGAATAGAGCGTTAATCCCCATTCCCGGTAACAAGAGAAGGGGTAGATTGAAGAATCCCGCAATCAACGTCCCGATGATGCTTGTCAAAATCGCTCCGACGAGCGCTCCCTCGAACGGGAGTCCGGCTTGTGTCAAAATTGCCGCATGTACGGCCGGGATATATGCTGTCGCCAGGAAGTTCAGCACGCCCCCGTATGTTTCTGTTTTCCATTCTGTTTGTTTTGCCATAGGAATCAATCCTTTATTGGCACCCTCACCCACCCGTGTATACACACGAGATTGATTATATCCTGTCAGACATCTAACAAGCAAGAGCGATTCGACTCAATTCAGTCTTTGGACCCATTCATGAGACCGATTCCATCAAAAGATTCATTTTATAAAACAAGAACGTTTGTTCTTATTTCAAGCGACTTTTTGCGAACAAATCTGCTATAATGAAAGGGCAGGTTAACGCAGCAATAGTGGGGTCAGCCGCCAAGTCCACAATGGAGGAAGGCGGTGGTGCGGATGGAACAACTTTGGACCTGGGTTGGAGATTATGTTATGATCCCAATCCTCGCTCCGATCATCGTTCACTTGGTGATTCACCGAACATCCGATCGTGCAACGTCTGAACGCACAAAAAAATGACCCCCTCGGCGCAATGAGATGGGTCACTTTCTGATTCACTAACCATTGTGGCGGCTGGGACCACTCTTAAAGTGGGAGCCTGTAAGCCAGAGGTCGGTGTGTCCAGCACCGGTCTCTTTCTACTTGCATCATACCATACTTTATCCGCGTTTTCAGTATGAGAAACTTCATTTGGCACGAAAATCACAAATAATTCATTCGCTCAGGAAACTTTATCCTGAGCGTTTTTCTTTCATTTCGTTATAACGCGAGAACCAGACGAGCATCGCGTCCGCTTCCTCTTTCGGAATGTCATCAATCGTCTCAACTGAAAGAAACCCTCCACGTGTCGAGAACTGCACCGTACATAACCCGAAGAGTCGTTGTAAGAGTGATTGCTTCACTTGAATCTGTTCAATCCTCGGTTTGTCCGTCAAGAATGATTGGACGTTGAATGCTCCAGTGCGCAATTGGATGAATTGATCGGTGCGGACATATTTGGTTGTCACGTAACTGAGTACACGTCCTCCGATGATGACAGCCCATAAGAGGAGAAGCCACCATGCGTACTCTCGGAAGAAGTAGAGGACGAGCCCTGAGATAATGATGCCGAACCAGCTGATTCGCAGCAGTTTGATGCCTATCGCACGTCTCGGAAGTCGGTGTAATTCATCAGACCATGCGAAATGTGTGAAGTGTTCACGTAGGACACGCATCGCCCGGTCACGTCGGACGAACGGGAGAATCGTCGATGATTCATCTTTTAGTTCATCCATCGTCCCTGCAGCGACGAGTTCGACACCGACAATGTGGAACCAGCGACGGATAAACGTTTCTTTAATCCGAATCGCTTGAATCTTCTCATACGGGATCTCTTTCGCGCTTCGGTTCAATAGTCCTTTTTCGACACGAATACGTTCTCCTCTCCGCTCGAGTCGGAAGTTCCCATACTTCAAGAAGTTGATGACCATACCGATCACGACCGACAGCATCAATACCCCGATGACGAGAAGACCGATGACGATGATGGACGCATGGACGACATAATCTTCGACCTGGTTGAATGCCCCATCCAAATTGATGAAGTCGTCGATTGACGAGATAATCGTCGAAGCGACCGGAAAGATGGCGAACACTGAGAGCGACGTGATGGAAGCCAACACGATTTCGCGCGTAGACAAGGCATATAAAAGGCGGCTTGGTAACGGCTCTGTCTGTTCGGGAATCGCATCCGATTCTTCTGATCCATCCACAACTTGTTCGTTCTGTTTGCGATGTCGAACCTGCTCGAGTATATCTTCAAGTCGCTTGGCTTCTGTCGGAAAGACACCAGCCAATTTAAAAGAAGCATCATCACTGTTGGCGTTCGTGTCGAACGTCAATTCAACGACGCCCAACAATCGATAAAGGAACGGGCTGTTCGAATGAACACTTTGAATTTTATAGAGTGGGAGCGACTTTTCTTTTTTCAACCAGTTTCCTTCGATGACATAGACAGTCTTTTCGTCGAGTGCATACCGAAAGTTCAACCATCCAAAAAACTTCTGGACAATGTCGAGCAAGAGAAAGAGTAAAATACCGACCCGGATGATGATGCCAAACGTCGATTCCCAGTCATTGTTGAGTATAAAGAGCAGGACGATTGGAATGGCGAATGATTTGATGACCTCAAGAATGCGAAGCACCAAAACGCGACTCGGGAGTCGATGCCACGTTAACGCGGTCTCGGTCATACGACATCCTCCTCTTCGATACGCGCGTAGATGGCGATTTGTTCACGAAGTGTCTTCGCGAAGGACTCTTCGATTGCATAAATGTCATGAGACCCGGCAGCTGTTCCGATGGTGATGGTCTGTAGCCCATATTTACGGAGAAGCGGTCCTTGTGCCGCATGTACATATTGGACTTTGGTCATCGGGATGAGCACATCATGTGTTGTGATGATGCCATGATGGATCCGGATCTCAAGCGGTTGGACGTCATATGTGAATCGTTCTTGTTTCCACTTTTGAAACCAGATGATGTCAATCAAGCTATAGACGACATCGATGACGAGCAGCACGATAAAGCCAATCTGTAGCCAAGTCGGCCAGTCAAACCAATATGAGGCCCCTACAAGCGCTCCTGTCACGAGAAGACCGATGAGATAAAAAATTGAGCTCGATAATCTGAAGACGGTCCGCGCCTCGATTGGAAGCGTTCCGCTGATTCGTTGTGATGTGACACCCTCTTCCGGTGTCGGTGGTGTTTCTGACATGATGAATCCCCCTATCGTTCATATGTATCTGTCCTTATTGTATACGCGTTTCCCCTCGAAAAGTTTCAGGATTCGGTCGGGAATGTACTCAAGCGCTCATATAACCCTTCGATCATCGCCCGATCTTCTATTTCGAAAACCTGTTTTAATCGGTGGACTGCCTCTAATCCTGCCATTTTCAAGTCACCTGTTAACTTCCCGGTCATTTTTACGGAAGCAAACGCGCCCGCGACGACGACTTGGTCACATGTGTAGGCATACTCATACGTGGCCCAGTCTTCTGGAGCATATACATCTCGATTAATCCAACTTTCGATTAGGGCGTACGCATACGATAAATAGCAAAGATCTCTGTCTTTTCGTATCACTTCTTCATACATATCCAATGCATCGGCTCCAGCATCATTTCCGAACGGTGCATATTCTTCCGTACAATCTACATAAAAGTCATCATTGAAATATGCCTGATACTCCGGATGTGAGGTCAGAAAACTCGGTCCTACTTCCGGGTCATTCACATAAATATGGTTGTCCCAATCGAAAAGAGATTCAACATACCCTTTTCTCAATTTTTGACGAATGAGCTTCTCCACTTCGTTCGTACATTCCGCATTGGATTCAAAAGACTTCACTTTTACTTTTCCGATGGTTCCTAGTTTTCCGTAGTTTACAGCAAACTCATCATCCATAACGATGATGTTCCAATACTTTGTAGTATGTTCAAAAGACCGCTTGATCATGTAGCGTTTCCTCCCGTCTTCAGAGCATTCAATCATATGACAATTGTACCTCGGATGAATCAGAAAAAACGAACCGTCCAATCGATTCGTCTCTTCGGTCATTTCATCATTTTGCTCTCGAATTTGTTTATGAGCAGATTTTTCACTTCGGCTCGTAACGGAATCGTGCAATTTTTTCGTTCGCTCTCGCATAGAGTGTTTCCAATGAAAAACGACTGGGCCGAGAGAGTTCTTTGGCGTACACGGCCTCAATGGTTTTGTCGATATAGGCATTTTCTTCTTGAAGATATTCGATAAGTAACATTTTGTATTCGTCAGAAGTCGCTTCCTGATGTTTCATTCCATTCAGTTCTTCAAGATAGGCATCATTTTCTGCTTTGAATCCTTCTAGCTCTTCGACTGCTCCGGCCACGTCAACGTTATCCATCGATATACTTGATAACATCAGCATTTTTATCTGATGATTCTGGGCATCTGCAAGAATGGTTCCAGCGTCAAAAGCGATAACCGGTCGAGGATCAACTTCTTCTGTTGAGGATGTCGCGCCACAACCAATCAACGACATCATCATAGTAAAAATCAGTAAGAGTATTATTAAAACCCTTTTCATCTTTATCCCCCTAAAAAGTAAGTCATGAAAGCAACATAGCGATAGACTTCTTGGCATTGTCAACGATTTCTCCAGACTAACATATTTTACGTTTATTACCAAATTCATCGTTAAGAACCCTTTGCCTTATAGTCAGTGTCCATCTCTAATACTCAATTGAAAATCAAAGAAATATCACATCAAAAAACCATGAAGGCACACTTGGTTCTGTGTACTCGATCACGGTTTTTTGACAAGTTATTTCGATTTTATTGCTGGCTTGCTCGTCCTTTAATCTTCAAAGAACCATTTCTTACGTGGTTCCACTTTTAGGTTGTCTCCATGTTTTTTCATTTCCGTCACAAGGTAGCGTTCGAGTTCGTTCATCGCCTTGACCCAGTCGGTCATTGTCGCCACGAGAGGAACGACGATTAAGATGAGTTCTTCCTCTTCTTCTCTCATGCGCTCAATCATCAGTTTCGCAAAGTCAAAGTTCTCATGGATGAGATCTTCTTCACGGTCGATAAGATGCTCATTCTCGAGCTCATAGGCAGAAAATAGTCGCTCATGTCTTCTCAATAGATGACGAATGTGCCGATACAGTTCATCTCTCAACTGTGGTGGCAATTGCTCAATTGTGTAAAAATCATGATCGAGTTTCTCAATCACATGAAGTGCTGCCCGGTTCGTCTCAATCATCTTAGATTTAATGACGGCTCGTCGGAAAATGGGCGTTTTCTGTTC
Source organism: Exiguobacterium sp. s34 (assembly GCF_018617435.1). NCBI lineage: Bacteria > Bacillati > Bacillota > Bacilli > Caryophanales > Exiguobacterium > Exiguobacterium sp. s34. The sequence continues at coordinate 312,802 of NZ_JACSKE010000003.1, forward strand.
AAGCCAACGATTCGCTTTAATTTCTTCTTCGAAATAGGCGTACGTCTGTTTCGAATCGTTATGCAACTTCTTCGTCTCTGGTAACGACTCGAAAGAGGAGCGTCCACCTTCCGTTTCTGAGAATAAGCGCGCGATTCGGACGACCATTTGAAAGACATCGGTTACTTGTGCTTCGAGTTTCCGTTCATATCGTGGTGGGAACAAAAGTGCATTTACAATCAACGCGACCGTGATCCCCATCATAATGAGTAAGTAACGTTCGCCTGCAAACACCCAAACCGGCATATCCGACTGACTTGCCCCTTCCATAATGAGAATCGTTGTTAAGATGACGGTCCGTGTCGTCGATTCTAAATTTAAAAACAGAAGGATGGAGATGGCAATGATGATGACGAATCCGATCGCAATCGGTGTCGGATTCGGGGTGAGCAACAAGGACCCGACGGAGAGCAATGCCCCAATCAAGTTCCCTTTCATCTCTTCAATCAAGCGAAGCCCGGTCTGATAGACTGACGGCAGGAGTGCAAGTGACGCAGCGAGTGCCGGGACGACGATTTGTTGGAATTGAAATGCCTCGGCAATCAGCAAGACGATTGCGACCGACAGTCCGGTCTTAATAGTTCTAGCCCCAAATTTCATGTAGTGGTGCCTTCCTCTCTTACACCTGTCATATGTATTTTTTGCCTTCTTCCTCAATTCTAAAACGTACCATATTCTTTTCAAGGGGAAATGAACCATTTCAGGCAGTTTTGTGAACGCTTCCGTGTTATGATGGCGTTGGATATTTCTTTCATCTTGATGGGGAGGGGTTTACTTGTCAACAATTGCTTTATTCGGCGGAAGTGGCCGTACAGGGGAACGGATACTTGAACGCTTACTTGAACGTGGACATACTGTCCGACTTTTAACGAGACATTCCATCGATGCGAACAGTGGAGTCATTGAAATGATTGGAGATGCGACGGACCGCGAGACCGTCTTCGAAACGGTTCAATCATCAGATATCGTGATCTCGGCGTTAGGGACGGATAAACAAGATGTCTTGTCTACATTCACGCCACTCGTGATCGAGGCGATGAAACAATTCAACGTATCTCGTGTCATCACAGTTGGGACCGCCGGCATCTTGCAGGCACATGAGAGTGACAACTACCGCTTTCAAACAAAAGAATCGAAGCGCTCAATGACAACTGCGGCAGAAGATCATGCCCGAGCTTATGAGTTATTACGGGATTCAGGTTTAGCCTACACTGTCATCTGTCCGACTCAACTGATCAATGAACCCTCTAACGGTGAAATCATCGTATCAAAAGAGGTATTGGGGACTAAACATTCAGGTCCAATTTCGAGAGATGATGTTGCCGATTTAGTAATGGCTTGTTTAACGGACGATGAATATGTCGGACACCGTGTCGGCATCACAACGGAATCATAATTAGGGGATGGGAAACATGCACTCACAAAGAGAACAACTAGCACGACTTGCTTTAACGTTTGAACAAGAGGAGATGACGGACGCAGCACGACTCGCTCGGACCGCCCTACAAAAAGTAACGATTGAAGAAGTGTGGATTGCCGTCTGTGGTCACTTCTCAGCCGGGAAGTCGACATTGCTCAATGACTGGCTAGAAGATGGATTCCTTCCGACAAGTCCGATTCCTACAAGTGCCAATATCGTCACGTTGCGGGGTGGAGAATCAGCGGCAGCCGTCGCCATCAATGATACGGATTGGATTTCATTAGACTCTTCTTCCCTATCAAACATCAGTGACTATTGCAAAGTCGAGGAGATCAAGGAAGTCGAGTATACGATTGACCGATTCCCGTTCGATGAGCACGTCGTGTTGATGGATACACCAGGGATTGATTCAACGGATGAACGCCATCGCCAAGCCACGGAACGTTCGCTCTTCTTAGCAGACCACTTGTTCTTCATGATGGACTACAACCATGTGCAATCGGAACAAAACATCGGGCTGATGAAACAGTTTAGCCGGGAAGGACGGCCCTACTCCATCATCATCAACCAAATCGACAAGCATGATGAGCGTGAACTCTCTTTCGTGGACTTCAAGGCGTCACTAACAAAGGCGTTCCGTCATCATGATATTGTTCCGAACGAGACATTCTATATTTCACTTCGTGATGTACAGCACCCTCATAACGAAGTCGAGCGCTTGCGGTCTTATGTACGTCAGGTCATCACCGAGGCAAAACAGCATACAGTCGAACACGCCGATGCTCTGATTGACACGTTGGTCCGTCGCAACGAAACATCGATTCAGTCGACATTGGAACAGTTGCCAACGTATGAAAAGAGTCCGAAGGAAATGCAATCTCGCCTACACCGGCTGGAGAAGAAACGGGCATGGTGGACATCGTTCCGTCGTGAATTCTTTAAACATCAAGCACCAATCGTCGAAAGTGCACCGATTATGACCTATGAATTTCGTGAGTTATTGCGCTCTTACCTCGAAAGTTGTGACCCATCTTTCAAGGTCGGTCTCTTATTCTCAAAAGAGAAAACAAGACAAGAACGTGCGCGCCGTGAAGAAGTGGCCGTCAAAGAGTTCAACCGTCTGATTGACATGAACTTGCGCCCACATCTCGTGAAGTACGCGGAAGATATCATCCGAGATTTAAAACTTCCGGAAACGCTGCTGCCAAAAGGAGATGTTCTCCCGATTGCACCGAGCTCACTTATCACTGAACAAGTGAAGTCCGGCGCATCACTCAGTGGTGATACAGTGTTACAGTTCAGTCGTGACATCGAGACGGCCCTTGCGTCATGGGTGACGAAAGTCTCGGAACCTTGGGTCCATTCGACGGATATGTATATGAAAGCTGAAGTCGACATGCACTTGGAACAATTTTCGGCTGAAGGAGACGAATTGTATGAAGCGCTCGATAATGAAGCATTACGCTTACGCCTTTTGAACCGTCTAGATGCTATCGGTCAATATGAAGCGTTGCAACTTGATTCAGGTCAGTTAGATCAGTTGGCCGTTCGAAACTATGTCGATGCAACGTATCTCCCTGAAAAACAAGCGAGAGTTGTCCAATCAGAGGTTGCGTCGACATCGATGTTAGAAGATGATCACGATTTATTTGATTTTAATTTTTCTTATGAAAATGCGGTATGTGAAATATTAGAGAATCATCCTTTATTTCGCTCCCGTGTCACGACTCTTCGTAAAAAAGTCGAGCGTGCGAAGCATGAACAATATACGTTTGCCATCTTCGGTGCGTTTTCAGCCGGAAAATCTTCGACCCTCAATGCCCTTCTCGGAGAGACGGTGTTACCGACCTCGCCGAACCCGCTCACGGCGTCAATTACGAAAATTGTTCCGCCGAACGGCCGGACGAATCGTACAGCGACAATCACCTTTAAGTCACGAGATGAACTTGAGGATGAGTTAAAAGGTTATGGGACTTCCCTCGCCTCACTCGATGTCGATCACCCATTCGTCAATGCTGTTAAATCAGCACCGCTCGATTATCTCGGGCAAATGGAGCTCGTCGACTATGACACGTTCTGCGCGTTCGTCGCACAAGAAGAGAAAAGCTGTATCGTGAAAGAGATTGAACTGTACCTAGACTCACCGTGGGCACGACGCGGCATCGTCTTCGTCGACACACCAGGGGCCGATTCACAGTTCAATCGACATAGCGAGGTACAGTTCGGCTATATGCGTGACGCGGATGCTGTCTTGTTCGTCACCTATTATAATCATGCGTTCACCGAAGCTGACCGAGAGCTCGTCATCCAGCTCGGTCGTGTCCAAGGGACCGGAGACCATGAGATGTTCTTCCTCGTCAATGCGTCTGATCTTGCGAAAGATGAAGAAGAACGGGATGCTGTCACGGACTATGTGTCGCAACAGTTGACCGCACTTGGTGTTCGGAGACCGACCGTCCTCCCGATTTCAAGTCGAAACGCCATCCAAGGGGATGACGCTGGATTTGACCGGTTCGTCTCGACACTTGAACGCTACGTCGACAAAGACCTTCGTCTCGCGAATGCGATGCGCATCCAAGATGAGACGACGGCTCTACTCGACGCGTTCGAACGCGTCCTGCACGAAGCAAAAGAAGATGAGACGGCGAAAGAACAACGTCGAAAGCAATTGGCTGCCTTACTTGACAACCCGCCGGCACTCGATGTGTCAGTACTCATCGACTTGTTTGACCGAGAAGCGAAAGAACTTCTCGCCCATCTTGAGACGCGTTCGCTCCTCCGCCTCTCGGACTTCGTCAAGGAGACATTCCACCCGGTCGAGGTCGACGGGTCGAGAAAGAGCCTTGAGCGCGCACTAGCAAGAACATTGGACAAATACGCCTACGACATCCAGCAAGAACTACAAGTGTTCCAGTATCGGCTGGAGCGGTATGTTCAACGCGAATTTTCAGCATTGATTAAGCGCAAGACGGAGCGCCAAGCGTCTCTCCTTCCCACGCTTGAATTTGATCGTGAACTCGACGTGGCATGGCTACGGGATGGCGTCGATCCGATTCATCTCGACACGTCACCTTATCAATCGGTATTGAAGCGCTATAAGAATGCGAGCCAATTCTTTGAAGGTGACGGACGGACACAACTGAAGGATGAGTTGACCTCACTTCTTCGCGATATGATTCGGTCGCGTCTTGAAGCGATTCATGCGAAGCAAGTCGAGCGGGCCAACACGGAAATCAGTAAAGCTGAAGTCGAGATTGAACGAGAATGGTCAACTCACTTGAAAGAACTTGCCGATGCAGAGCTCAGTATGTTGACGGACAGCCATTCCTTTGATGAGATGCGTGAACGACTCGAGTCGCTCAGAAAGGAAACGGTATGAACACATTACTGCTCATCGGACTCATCCCTGCCGTCGTCATGACGATTGTTCTGGGACTATTTCTGAGATATCTCTATTTGAACAAAGAATAACGGAAACGGTCCTCGATGCGCACATGACATCGAGGACCGTTTTAAGTTGGTATTTATTTGTCTGCTGGAAAGACCACGCCAAGTTGTGTTCGAACGTTCGTCATCACGTCAGCAAGACGAATCATGTCATTTGCTGAATGCACAATCGTCTCCGGATGTCGCGCTTCGATTGCACGAACGAACGCTTCGATTTCATAAGACATCGGAACATTCTGTGATTCTGAAATAATTTCTGACTTGCCATCCCGTAACTCTAGACGGACTTCATCGCACGTCGCAATATCATCGATGACGATGCGCCCCTTCTCTCCGATAATTTCAGAAGGAATCGATGTCGCATGGATCTTTGAGTGCATGATGATCACATCCAAATCGTCATAAGAGAGAACGACGGTTCCGCTCCCGTCCACTCCGGATTCCAGCTTCACGCCGCTCGCCTGAACGTCATTCGGTTGACCGAACAATTTTAAAGCGGGCCCTAGAAGATAGACACCGAGATCCATCAATGAACCGTTCGAAAAATCAGGGTTGAACGTGTTCGGGTTCTCCCCTTTCTTATATAAGTCATACCGGGAAGAATATTGTGATTTATTGAAGACAGCGCGACGCACCGGAGCGATTCGCTCCATCTCCTGTTGAATCCGTTCAAAGTTCGGCATGAATAGATTGCGAAGTGCTTCAAGCAAGACGACCTGGTTCTCCTTCGCTACTTCAACCATACGTGTGACTTCCTGGACGTTCGAAGCGAGCGGCTTTTCACATAAGACGTGCTTGCCATGCTGCATGAACAAGATGCTCTGTTCGGCGTGAAGTGAGTTCGGGCTCGCAATATAGATGGCATCGATGACATCACTTTGTGCCATCTCTTCAAGTGACGTGAACGTATGTACGATGGAATGACGTTCAGCGTATTCTTTAGCGCGTAATTCTGTGCGCGAGTAGAGCGCTGTCACTTCTACGTCATCCAACTGATTGATTGTGTCGATGAACCAGTCTGTGATGAAGTTTGTTCCGATGATACCAAAACGGATCATGTGAATTCCTCATTTCTTTTCTTTCAGTTTTTTTGTGAGTAAAATTTCATCCAATAAAGGAATCTTATCATACCCAACTTGTGGGATTGTCGATTTCAGTTTTCTTGCCCGCGTCACCGCATCATGAATGATACGTTCTGAACGATAGCCACGACGTTGATAAAAGCCGAGCGCTCTCAAATTATCATTCGTTGTAATGACGGCCGATTGAACTGCTCCGTGATGTATAGCGATTTGTTCAACAGCACGTAGTAAACGAGACCCAATCCCACTATTCTCTGTCAGACTATCAAGAGATACAATCTCTACTTCCTTATCTCGCAGGACATATGTCACAAGACCTCGGATTTTATTGGATTTCATATAGACGAATCCTCCGAGCTCCGCACAATCGTATGTTCCAGAAGAGACGACCATTTGAGATGACCCCCACTGTTTAATATAGAAGTCTCGAACTTGTTCTTGCATACTAGAATCGATTGGTAAAATCATGGTGCTCACCTCTGTTGTTTATATATAAAACTGTTATATACATACGGTATGTGAAATATAAAATCAGTCCATTTTTCAGCTTCTTCATTATCGACTCCATTGCCCTTATCATATTTCGGTACGCTTTCTATCATTGAATGGCCAGCGATACACCTGCTCTTCTTTCACGACATAGGCAACACCGTCTTCAATTGTCAACGAAGAACAGTCAAGCAGATGACGTGGCATCGGAAAGGAGTCAATCCGTCCGTTCGCATGGGCATGAACGAGACGACCGTCGATTGAAGAAATGACCCACACTCCCTTCTCTGACGCACACATCACGTCACAATCATGAAGGACCGGAGCCTTTCTAACCTCTTGATTATAGCGAAAACGTACGGCCCCCTCTTTTGAGAAACAGACGAGTGCATTGGTGGAGATTCCTTTTCCAAAGATACCTTCGTCCCCGTACCCGACCCAAATCCCGGTATCATTCATCGCAACCGCTGCAATCGCATTTCCTGCATGAAAGGAATGCTTGATATGGCCACGTGCATTCAATACCCACGCATTGATTGGTTCCCCTTCTAACGTAAACGCCCAGATGAACAAGTGATTCTTGTCGATGATCCGAATACCCGAAACGTGTTTGTGATGATTGAGAGATATAACGGACTCGTTCCATTCGATGTAGAAATGATGATCGGATTGTACCAAATTAGCGGTTCCCATTAGCTCTTGAATATCAAAATCAACTAATTCTCTTTGTTGATACATACATACTCATTCCCTTCCTTCTTCCAATCGCATGAACTGTAACGCCTCTTGAAATCGTCGTGTCTCTTCATCACTCACCACTTCATCCACATACCTCGTCCTCCAGTAAGGAGAGAGGTCCACCTCTTCTACACCAATCCGCTTGAACCAATCCAACACCGTCTCATTCGATTGGTGTTTTAATGAAACCGGTAAATCCAGATTGAACTGGATGAGCGCATTCCGAATCGCGCTATCGGTCCATTGAATCTCTTTAAATTCCACAAATGCTTTTGCTTTGGCCGTTCGCACTCTTCGTTTTACGACGTCACTCGAGAAATCAACAGTCGAGGCGACACGCTTTCTTTTCCGGATCATGCTGAGCATCAAAATTAGGAAGACAATCAAACCTCCTATAAGGAACCATAACCAGACTGAATTTCCCGACTCTGTTACCGTCCCACCTGTTCCGAACGTATAGTCTAAAAAGACATGATTCAAGATTTGAAAGTCCTCATCTTCCTTCAGACGAAACTTCCCTCCATAAGCACCACTGCTGGTTCCGTCCTCTCCAGACAAGAGAAGCACGATCCCACCTTTTGTCGGGTCATGAAACCAGTCCCAAAACAGTCGGGCCAGATAGATGAATCCAGTCACCAACATCAAACTACCTAACATGACCATCAATAGTCGGATTGTAAATTTCATCGTAACCTCCGTCACACATTATGTACTATCGTATCATGCAAGATTATGGATTGTCAGAAAAATCCAAAAATAAGAACCGAGAGATTTCTCGGTCCCCTGCTTTAAAGGATTGCTTCTGCAAGTAATCGGTCGAACTTGCGCACATCCACTTTTTTATTCAAATTGATTTTAATCGTTCCGGCGCGAGTGAACAGCTGGACTTCCGAGTTCAAGTCGAACATGCGTCCTGCGTTTTCGGTCGAGTACATATTGATCGAATCGTACGGAAGCGAGTAGACCTCAATCTTCTTACCCGTCAACCCTTGTGCGTCACGGACAATCAGTCGTTTGTTCGTGAAGACAGCGACGTCACGCACTGTCTTATAAGCCGCTACCGCCCGCTCCCCATCGATGAATGACTCCGTGATATCACTCGGCACCTCACACTCCGAATAAAACGTCCAAGATAAATCTCCAATCGGGTTTCCCATGTTGATTCCTCCCTGAATAAATTAAATGTACTATCTCTTATATTCCACAATTCTCGTTTGATTAGACCTTGAATGGGAAGATACTGTATAGCATGTTGATTGTGGAGGAGGACGTCGTTATGATCGCGCAGCAGGTGATCACATTACTACTGATTGGCTATTTTATTTATTTGATTGATTCCAAAAGAAATTACTTTCCTGTCCCGGTTATTTTGGTTTTGATTGGGATTGGTCTCTCGTATATTGCCTTTTTTGATTCGGTGTTCATCTCAAAAGATATGATTTTCGAGGTGTTCCTGCCAGCACTTCTCTTTACATCGGCTTACCAGTTCAAATATAAGGATTTGAAGGACAATATCGGGATCATCACTATATTGAGTACGGTCGGGCTTGTCTTGACCGCCATCTTGATGGGATATGGTACGTTTTGGATCAGCGAGTTGTTTACCCCGCTCACGTTGACCGCTTCCTTTTTATTAGCATCCATCTTGATTCCGACGGATCCCGTTTCCGTGACGGCTATCTTGAAACGAAGTAAGGGGGAGAAGCGGATTGCTGACGTCGTCGAAGGCGAATCGATGGTGAACGATGGAACGAGTGTCGTCATCTTCACCATCTTTCTCAGTATGTTCGCGACAGGAGAACGATTCTCCACACTCAGCTTTTTGACCGAATTTTTGATGGTGTCCGCCGGAGGAATCGGCATCGGCTTTATTTTTGGATTTCTACTTAAGAAATTGATGATCGTCAGTTTTAAAAAGCATGAGCTCGTCATGTTGACCATCGTGACTGCATATGGTGCCTTTTATCTCGCCGATGCGCTAGAAGTGTCTGGGGTCCTCGCAACGGTGACGGCCGGCATGATGTTGTCTCACGAACTCGGAACAAAAGAGGATTACGAATCGGTCCAGCGTCATCTAGACGGTTTCTGGGACATTGTCATTCCGATGTTGCTAGCGCTCTTGTTCTTATTGATTGGAATCGAAGCGACCAGCTATCTTTCTGTATCACTCTGGACGTTCGCCGTTCTTTTGTTCCTACTTTCAATCGTGACCCGATTCATCGTCGTCGGCGGCCTCGTCTATTCGGTCCCCGTCTGGCGTAAGGAATTTAAAGATGATTTAACGGCGACTTCTCTCCTTACTTGGTCCGGAATCAAAGGGACGATGTCGATTGCCCTCGTCCTCTGGCTAGAAGCAGAGAACATCGACGGGTCGAACGAGATGATTTCCCTCGCATTCGCCGTCATTTTACTCTCGCTTGTTTTGCAAAGCATCGGTGTCTATCCACTGACGACATATTTAACGAACAAGCATGACGATAGATAGAGTCCTTCCTTGAGAAGGGCTTTTTTACGAATTGAAAATTGACTTTGTCTACTTTTAGTGTAAAATTACACTTGTAATATATTAGGAGGTGATTATGTTGGAAAACACTTCAACACCATCCGCTGCCATTTCTACTGGAGTTGTGACGGTTGTACTTGCTCTTGTTGCATCGTACCTTACTCCATCGTTCTTAAAAGTTGGAATCATCTGGGATCTCGTCGCCTTCTTAGTCATCGGCATTGCGACGTTCAGTTTTACATACCACTTCTATCAATCAAAACGACTCACATATTGGCAATACATTTGTTGCTACATCATTGTCTGCCTACTCTTGTTCACGGTGTTTCTCGGAATCTCATGGTTACTGATTTTCATTAGCTCGGCGTCACTTTGAGTTCTACGAATAGGAAGGAAGAACCCATATGCAAAAATCCGAATTTCTCGGACAAGTTTCTCGTAAGATCAAGCTGATTCGAATCGAATCCCAGCATTCACAGGAAGAGATGGCCAATTTACTTGGCATATCTAAAAAAACGCTCATTCAAATCGAGAAGGAGCGGAATGAAGCGAGTTGGTCGACGGTTGTGACATTATGTGCACTATTCAATGAGAGTGAGGTTCTCATACATCTAATCGGTGACGACCCGGTCGAGTTCGTTAAGCTGATTGCAACCGAGAACACATACGAGCCGAAAGAAAAGACGCTCGGCGGACGCGTCTTTTGGCATGCAATCAATGAGGGTCCCCACTTCATTCTTCAACAGAACATCATCAGCGGACATTACCGCGTCATCGATCTCGATCATGTGAGATGGTACAGCACGTTTGATGCGGAAGATGCCGAACAAGTGCGGTTGAAGTTGGAACATCGACGAGGGGGATCCAATGACTCAAAAGCATAAAGATTTGATGATGGCTTTCAGTCTAATCGTCATAACGATCGTCTATTTTTGGCTGATCCCAAACATCGCGAATGACTCCATTTGGTTCGTTGGCACAATCATTTTACTCGTCCTCTCGTCTTTATCAATCACGCGCTTGATTCAATCATACGTTTCACTTTCTTTGATGAAATTCGTCCTGATTAGCGTGATTTTTTTCCTTGTACTCTGTTGTCTGTTAATCATCCTATTTTATGTCGTAGCATTATACCAGATGAAGCATCTATAACGAATTGGAGGGTTTCAAATGCGGTTTTATGTCGGTTCAAGTTTTGCGAATATCGAAGAAGTACGGTTTATCCGTGATCAGCTGATTGCGCTCGGTCACGCCCATACATACGATTGGACACAAAACGAACGTGCCGCTTCAATCGATGCGTTACGTACGATTGGCGAAGAAGAGGTTGCTGGAATTCAAACAGCGGACTTCGTCGTCATCCTCTTACCTGGAGGAAAAGGCGCACATGTAGAGCTCGGGATCGCTCTCGGGATGAACAAATTCGTTTTCCTATACGATTTAGGCGATCAGATGATGAATATGGAGGAGACAAGTACGTTCTATCACGTCGATGCGGTACACCTTTGTGACGGAGCGTTCCGTGACCTTCCCCGCCAAATTCATCATCATCTGCAGTCCTTTACTCACGCTTAAGCAGATGACCTTGATTCTCACGAAATCGAGGGGGTGCAGCATAGAGTTAGATAGATACATATTTATACAAAATAATCTTTCCTATATTTTCACAATATGCTATCCTTACAAAAATGATCTGACAAACGCGATGAAGAGAAGAGTACATTCATGAATCTTTCATAAGAGAGCCCTGTCCGGTGAAAAAGGGTAAAGAGGATGGATCGAAACAAGACTCCGAGCAGCGCTATGGAACTCATCTCGAGCGATATGGCGACGGGCACTCCCGTTATAGAGTTGAGGTATAGTCCGACTCGTTCGGCAGTACCGAACAAGGTTCGTACGGTGACGTGCGGACGAACAGGGGTGGCACCACGATGAGAATCTCGTCCCCAAGACTTCGTTCTTGGGGGTGGGATTTTTTTGCGTTCCGAAAGTGATCAAAAATAGAAGGAGTGATTGACTTGTACTCGTTTCGAAAAACCTCTACGCTGCTGCTCGTCAGTGTCGGAATCTCAAATCTCGGTGCCTGGGTATACTTTATCGCGCTCAACCTGATCGTCCTCGAGATGACGGGGTCTCCATTCGCCGTCTCGATTCTCTATGTACTAGTCCCGCTCGCTTCAATCACAGCGAACCTATGGTCAGGTAGCCTGATTGATCGGGTCGATACGAGACGATTGATGATGTTGCTAGATGTCCTGCGCGCATGTCTCGTATTCAGCTTAGGCTGGATCGATTCTTTGTGGCTCATCTATGGAGTCGTTTTCATCCTGAATTTGATGAGTTCATTGTTCGAATCATCGAGCCTGGTCTACATGACGCAACTCGTACCTGCCTCGAACCGACAAAAGTTCAATGCGATGAAAAATTTTGTGCAGTCATCCGGTTTTATTTTAGGTCCGACGATTGCGGGATTACTCTTTCTAGTCGGGAGCCCGTCATTTGCGATTTTTGTGAACGCCTTCGCACTCATCGTCTCGGTAGGCATGCTGCTTCTCCTTCCGTCTCATCTTCGAACAGATGCGTCTGTTGAACCATTCTCTGTTCGAATGATTATGGAAGATTGGAAGGTCGTCATCCGTTTCGCTTCGAATGCCAGATATGTGACGCTCATTTATGGATTATTCTGCGTCACGACGATCTTCATGTCTGGACTTGACTCGTTGGAAGCGTCATTCGCGACCCAAGTCCTACACTTGTCTGAGAGCCGATATGGGTTTCTCGTCAGTATCGCTGGAATTGGGATTATCGTTGGGTCACTCATCAATTCAAGATGGAGTCACCGTCTTTCTTTATCGTTTTGTATCGGATTCGGGGGTATCATGACACCAGTCGGCTATCTCCTATTCGCAGGTTCATCCTCGTTCACGATGGCTTCCATCGGATTTTTCATTCTGACGTTCGCGCTTGCCTTTGCCAATACCGGTTTTTTGTCATTCTATCAACACCATGTCCCGGTCGAAATCATGGGTCGGTTCTCGGGTGTCATCAGTGTGGCAGAGTCGCTACTCGTCATCGTTCTCACATTCGGGATCGGACTCCTTGCCGAATTGGTCGGGATTCGTCCGGTCTATCTCGCATTCTCAATTGTTTTCTTCTTAATCGGTTGTTTCACGTTGTACGTCATTCGTGACCGTTCGAAACGGGAGTATTTCACTCACGATTCAATTGAAGAAGCTTCTTAATTCATAGATCGGTCGTTTAAATGCGACTGGCTCGTTCGATTCGATGTATAGCCTCGATGATAATGTCTGGTCGTTGTAAGTGAATTTGGTGTCCTGCATTTTCCGCGATGATGAGTTCAGATTGATTCGATAAACTCAATTGTTGATGGATGAGTTCATGCCATGTTTCCTCTAGTAAGCGAATTTCTGACTCAGGCACCCCTCCATTTATCCCTTCCTGAATCATCGCTTCATGGTCTCTGCCGATGACAATTAACGGAATCGATGAAAATGTGCCCATTTGTTTGATGATCGCGGCGTCATCACGCCAGAACGATTCTTCTTCCAACATCGTTTTATACAATTGAGGAGATTGATAAAATCGTTTAAGACGTGCACGTGCATCTGATGATAAGCCTTGTTGCTCGAGTGAAAATTCTGGTTGATGAAGACGCTCTAATTCTTCTTTTGTTAGATTTGAATAAGAACGACACATCGTCCGCCAATCTTCATCGGAATATTGACGATCCATCACCGGAGTTTCTATGTCATCTAATATAGAAAAATCATGGGAAGTGGAATCGACGAGTACGACTCCTCCTACTCTATTCGGAAAAACTTTAGCCATGTGTTGCGCGCACAAACCACCGTAAGAATGACCGACTACTAGAATCGGTTGATGTAGCTGAAGGGCGTTCAATAATTCAGTACATTCCAAAATGTGAGATGATATTCGACTCGAATAATCGTTCATCTCACTCTCACCATAACCGGGGCGATGATAAAGTAATACTTGATACGACTCACTTAATTGCTCGGAAAGAGAAACCCACTCTTCGAATGAACCTCCCATACCTGTCATGACCACGATCAGGCGTTCCCCGGAACCGAATAAACGATATTCAACATCATACCCATTGACTTCAATCATTCTATTCATTTAAGCCACCTTCGAATCAATTCGAGATCCTCTGGAAACGCATGGTCTAATCGTTCTAACTCATGAAGCGACCACCAATTGACTTCCTCTATATCCGAATCAATCCTAGCGGTCTCGACCCGCTCTTCACACTTTGCCAAGAAATAATGTGTCTCGACTTGATAGTTCGACATGATAGCTTGTTTGATGTGTAGTCGTTGATTAACAGAAATGCGATAACCCGTTTCTTCTAACACTTCGCGCTGACAACACTGTTCCAGAGTTTCTCCGTCTTCTAGACCACCTGATGGCAAACTCCATCGTTGAACATCACGGTTCTTTACGAGGAGAATTTCCCTTTTTTTGTTGATGCACAAAGCAGCTGATCCAATCCATTGTTTCATCCATTCGTACCTCTCTTATTTACAAGTTGACCAAGTAATTGATAATCGAATGAGTGCTCAATCGCATCAATCACACCGTTCAGAATTTCGTCATGCGTCAACCAACGAAAGTTCTCACCATCCTGCTTCGCACCTAATTGAACTTGTCGGTATGTTTGATGTTCGCTTATGTTCAAAGCCTTCTTCTCATGTTCAGGATTCGCCTGACTCCCTAAAATATGTAGAACATCTGCGTGCAAAGAATGATTCAATATGAGTTGCATCGCCTTCCCGGAGTCCTTGTGCACCCACGCGATGACTTGTTTAAATGGTCCGTGTCGCTTGATTGATTCTTGAAGCCCTTTTGATAGGTCCTGTTCGTTACGATAATTGACAACTAGTGGATGACACGTTTCAGGGTTTTGTCGAACGACTTTTGCCATTCTTTCCGTGTCTCGCCCGATAACAGTGACAAGATGTTCGCTTGCCAAACAAGATGTGACTTCAGCTAACATTCCGGTACCACCGACAATTAAGATATGTTTTAGATTCATGTCATCACCTCATTTCCATTATACACCAATAAATGAATTCGCTTTCGGTAAAGAAGCGTTCTGAAACATTCGCGTTTTTTCAAAAATATCCCGTTATTCATTTGAAGAATCACTTATAATGAATCAAGTGTCCGAATCGGTTTGAACCATCACTATTTCGGAAAATGGATAATAGTGTTACTATTACAATTTATTTCTTTTAGGGAGGAGGAGACGAGATGCGGCATTGGTCTGCCATGTCACTTCAACTAATTGCGCTCATCGTTGGGTCGTTGACAATAAGTACTTTATTATCTTCTCTTCTGATGATGAACAATCTACCCATCTGGTGGATGATCTATATCCCTGTCCTCTACCTTTCAACACTTCTCATCCATCGGGCTTCTGGTGTCCTGATCTCGATAGGATTTGGTGTTTACTTTTTCATCATGATGTCTGGAACTCCGATTCCCTTTATTGTTCAACTACTGATTCTTCTGGTAGTAGCGATGTTGACGATTCTAGCTTACTTGCTTCAAATCATCCTGTTCCGCTCACAATTTGCCTTGAACGTCGCAGAAGCGAGAGTCAGTCAACTGATTGCTGTCGATCCGGAGACCGGGTTTGATAATCGCAATCGATTTTTCATGGACCTTGAAGCAGAGCGGGATCGATTGATTCGAAGTGGTGGAACGTTCGTCGTCACATTCATTTCGTTGCCGCTTTTAAACGATTTCGAAAAACGATACGGATTATCCGAATATGAATGGTTTTTAGATTATTTCAGTGACGAGTTACATGAAGCAACACGACGGACCGATAAAAAATATCGGGTTGCCACAGACACGTTCGCCATCCTCTTTCCGCAAACCTCACTCGAAAAGGCACAAATTGTTCATGAACGCATCAAACCACTGTTACATGGATACTCTCGTCTTGATAGCGAACCGCTTGTGATTGATTGTTTAGACAAATCATTTGAAGTGACCTTAGAGAATTCCTTTATGAGTTTGGATGAGATTCGGATGTACTTGAGTGAAGACGAAAAAAAATGAGTTCAGAAATGGACTCATTTTCAAAATATCGGCTTTAAAAATTATTTTACCGAGCAGTGAAATCGGCATTACTTCATAAAATAGAAGTAGTGGGAATATATGTCCTTGCATACGGAGGTTATGTTGAAAAAAATTATATTTATACTTCTTTCTTTTACGGCTTGGTGGGTATTAGCAGATGAGTTGATTATACTAATTCCAACTGAAAATTATGCACTGTTGCTACTTTCAGCCCTTTTTTGGGCTCCGGTCTTTTCGGTTTGCGTTACAACTCTAAGTGTACATTACTTTAAAAGATTGAATCATCCTAAATTGTATTGGAGTATGGTGACAGTTTATTCATCTATCTCATTATGGGGAATAATAAGAACCATATATATTTTATATTTTGAATAATCTTCGAAGAACGAACTAGGAATTGTGTGAGACCTTCACTCTATCTGAGCGTGAAAAAAGAAGGACAAGTTCGAACATGTTATTTTATCGATAAGCTAAAATGAGTTCAGAATTGGACTCATTTTTTATTCGTATGAATTTTAAGTTTATGATTCTCATCGATTTCAATGACGTATTGTCGATTGATGGTCATTTGAATCGGGCTCTGTATCGACAGCTTAGGTGAAAACAGCCACACACGACCTTGTGGAACCAATAAAATGTATGTATCGCTATTCGGTGCGCCTAAAAAATTCAGGTGACGCTCATCGATTGGGTTACCGTCTCGGCGGTGGATCTCGATGTTCGCAAGTTCTTGTGCGACATGAAGCGGATTGATTGCAGTCAGGCTCATCTCACCGATTCCAAGAAAGTCATCAGTAGAAAATACATCTGCATCACTTTCTACATTAATTGAATGTCGCGCAATCAATTCGACGACATTCTCGTCCGCATCATAAAAATAAAGTGACGAGGCATCAATCCCTTCGAAATAAATCTCATCCTCCCCATCTTCACGTAAAAGTGAGACACGTGATTTGATCCATTTTTTCGCTTCTTTGAATCGATTGGCCGGAATGTTGATGGCGAAATGATATTGTCGCTCTTGATTGGTCGTCGCTTCTTGAAACACCAACGCATCTTCACCTAGATTGATTCGAAAACTCGTCGAGTCTTCTTCAATGACTGATAATCCAAGCTGATTTGTATAGAAACGTTTCATTTCACCAAGTCGGTTCGTGTAAAGCATCGTTTCTGTGATTCTCATGAAATCTTCCCTCACATTCCTCATCACTATTCTTCATCCCTTTACTTGGTCATTCGTTTGTATTTTTTATATGCTGCCAAACTCATATCCATGCCTAACAGCTCGTTACAAACGTCCCTCTGCCAAGTGGTGGGGGTTGAAGCCCATCACTGACTTTGACGTTTCACCTGAATCGTCGAAAATCAAGGATGACTTCCATTGACTCACCCTGTTATCCTCCTTTATCCATTACTTTCAACGAGTCGGAATATATCATCGATCCGCGACCTCGTGATGCCGTTGCGCTGCTCGACAGCGAGAGGGTGATTCGTCGGTTCGAGTTCAATCAACGGGCGTAGTCTGACTTCACGCATATGAACATTCGTTTTCAGATTGATAGTGTCCGGGTAAATTGGGAGATCTGTCGATAGCCAGCCGAACATCGGTTCGAGGTCAACACGTGTTGGGTCTTCCCATAAATCGATGACTTTGAAAAAGTTATCGGGACTGAGTGATACCCAGACGTTCCAGATGAATGGATTCTCTTCCCCAATGACCGGAATCTCGAGGCATCCGTAAATGAAAAAGTGAGTTTCATCGAGGACACACACATCATCAGTCAAGACGACGCGCCTCTTCATCTCCCGTTTCGACAGCCCTTCTAAAATGGTTGGCATAATCGATCCAAAACCAACTTCGCTTTCATTCCTTGTGCCACATTTCGAGCAATTGCAATCACTGTTGTGTTTTCGTTTAAAAAAGTGTTTCATACATTCTCACTTTCTATTTTTTAAGTTGATAATTCGGTATGTGAAATAATTAAATGTCGATGAGCAACGGATTCATTAATATCTCATTTAGTTCATCAATCGTGAAATCTGCTTCAATTTCAATATCGTTCCACACATCCGTCCTTTTCCAAACAGACGTCATCCCGACATGCATTGAAGCTTGTATATCATTGATTGGATGGTCGCCCATATATATCGCCTCACTTGATGATACACCAAGTCGCTCGAGTGCTAACATGAAAATTTCTGGATTCGGTTTCTTCACTCCCTCCCATTCGGAAATCAAGATTGTGTCGAACAAATGATCAATACCTAGTCTCTCGATGTTATCCATTTGAAAGCGCCCATATCCGTTTGTAATCATGCCAAGTTTGTATTTGCGGCGCTTCAGTTCGTGTAACATTACGCTCAAATTTGGGTAAGGGACGCAGGAATAGTTGAATTGTTCCGTATAATCTTTGAGCAGCCTGTCAGAGGAGACTGTGTGAAAGGCAAAATCATATGTCAGTTGTGCATAAACTTCATCTTTTGATACATATCCGTGTCGATCCAGTTCAATAAATCTCGCCATATAGTCCATTTGGTTTACAGATTCAACCGAGGAAATGATTCGATTATATTGGCTCTTAATAAACTTCTGTACCGACTCATCACGGTTTAATAGCGTTCCATCTAGATCAAAAATCACTGCTTTTATGCGCGACATATTGTTCCTCTCCTTCAAAAGACTGTATTTGCACTTAACATTCATCTTGCTTTATTATCTCAGACCGGAATTAGACGAAGTGAATCGTCAAGTAAATCGTAGCACATGAAATAAATTAGATATATTTGTAAACAACATACTTTTCTAAAAAATAGAGAGTAGCTCTCAGAGAGGAAAAAACGTACGTATATTCAATTTGAAACTGAAGACTCCCACACGTACAAGATATCGTCAAAATGAGCTATAAAAACCTTCTGGATTGCTTTGAATTCATTTTGATCATCTTATACCATTAATCAAATATGAATGAAATCAAATAACTGTAATCTTATATCAATCCAAAGATATTACATTAATTGTATAATTAGAGGAGATTAAATAACCAATATAAGGTGGAATATGTATGAGAGAATCGATTGAAGCGAATGAAGATTTATTAAGGATGCTGGATTCTTTATTGAGGGAACCGAGTGAATTTTGGGATACCTTTTATGCAGATCGAAATAAAAATATTCCTTTTTTTGAAAATAAACCGGATGAGAATCTTGTAGCCTATTTTAATTCGAGTCTCATGGATCCGGTCCTGGTCGAAATGCAATATATTTTGCAGAACAGAATTGCGAAGTAGATGCAATTGATTTATCTCTTACGTCCATTCAATGGGCAAAGGAACGCGCGATAGAAAAGCAAGTCGATATTCATTTCATTCATGACAGTTTATTTAATGTAAAACTCGAACCGAACACATATGACATCATTTATGATTCTGGTTGTTTTCATCATATTGCACCACATAGACGTACTAGCTATAAAGAACTCGTTTGGAATTCTTTAAAACCCGGTGGACTCTTTGCAATTACTTGTTTTGTAGAAGGAGGGGCCATCGGTGGTTCAAATATCACGGATTGGGAAGTGTATCACCAAAGAAGTTTAAATGGTGGATTGGGGTTCACTTCTGAAAGGTAGCAATCCATCTTTAGTGATTATGAAGTGGTTGAGATGCGTGAAATGAAGGAAGTGCGTTTGGACGAAGAGGTATTCGGCGTGTCTGGTCTGTGGACGGCTTTGTTTAGAAAAAAATAAATATCACGAACATCGACTCTTTAAATGAATATTTAAAGAGTCGATGTTCGTTATGATGGTCTATCTAAGTTTAATTTCAATACCCTTATGTTATACGATACTCGTACTTCTTGAACCTGTATCTACCACTATCGTCCGCGTATCATTTTTCGATATGAACACGTCTTCCCCCTTTTCATCAAAGCAATATGCGATTGGTATCGATACACCACAATTACGATACGATCCATCCGCATGACTCGTGCCGATGATTATCGCTTTACGTTCTACCGCAATCTTTCTCGCTTCCTCCGACCACTCCGTGAACTGTTCTTCACTATACATTCCGACCCCGATTGGATTGAAAATGATTGATAGATGCTCATGCGTTTTTAATCCCTCACTGCCCATAAAAATCTCCCTACAAAGTAAATATCCGTATTGTTCTGAACCATCCGTAGCAGTTGAAGGCATCAACAACAATTCATCCTCTGGTGTCTTCCGTCTCGTTAAAAGTGTCTCACCTTTATTGTTTATAATGAGGACCCGATCTTTATTCGATTCATCTCGATATCCAAACACAATAGACGTTTTGAACTGAATCGCCAACTCTCTTACCCTATCTAATTCTGTATATGTACAATATCCCTCCGGATAGAGAATCAAGTCCACTGTCGGGTTCGACTCAATCTCTAGCTTCAGTTGCTCGAGATTTCGTTCCATCTTTGGTTGTCCAATCAAAATATTCATGAAATAGAATCCACTCCTTTGTTTGCATCGCCGTGCTCTGTTATCCACTGATGAAGACGAGGCGTGTTAGAGACCTCGCCTGTTAACTCATGTAAGGTCGATTTGACTTGCTCCATACCAATCAACTGATCATCGCTGTCTATATAGTCTATTCCGACTGAACGTTTCAAGTTGTACGCTAACCACTTCAATTTGCTCCAATGGCTGATTGATAAAACTGACTGCCAATCCGCTTGTAACTGTGGATGAATCTTTTTGTATCCATCTAAAAATGCGTTGAACCTCTTTTGGTTATCTTTCCCCTGCTCATCCCGGGACCAATAAATCATAGTCTCGACTAAGTCTTGCATCGGATGAATGGAACCCGCAGATTCCCAATCGATGATAGTCGGTCCTATCGAGTTCCATAAAACATTCTTGGAGTCTAAATCACGGTGACTGAAAACTAGTTCAGAAGAAAGACTGTTAGAAGCTCTTACGGCCGCTTCATTCAAATCAATCAGTATATCTTTTAAATCGACTAACATCTGTAGCCATTCCGCTTGTTTCTCTATCCCTAAAGCTATATAACCTTCCCAGTCCAGCCGATTTACTTCTTCCATAAACGTATCTTGACTGGATAATTGTTGAGAGAAGTTCATTTGATGAATTTTTCCTAAAATCACTCCGATTTCATAACTATGCTTCGCTGTGATCTCGTATTGTTTTAAGGATGTTCCTTCCACCCAATCGAAAATGAGAAAATATTGTCCATCTACCTGTTGAATACTTTGGGCACTCACTCTCAAGGCCGGTAAAGCGGGAATCTGTCTCGAAGCAAGAGATGCAATTTCTTCAGAACGGATAAAATTTTGTAATGCATCGCTCCGTTCCATGATGTATGGATTCAACCATTTTATCGCGAATTGCCCTTGATCTGTTTCGATTTTAAACATCTTGTGCATCAATCCACCTGTCACTTGTACGGGATTCTTCATTAGTTCTCCGAGTTGAGAAACCTGACATATGGTAAGCAAATAATTGTTTTCACTATCATTCATTTCTAGACCACTTCTTCTCTGTTTGTTTATTTCTTATATCTCAATTACGTCGTAAAGGTAAATTTGTGTCGAGCTTTCCCTTCTTTTCACTGGATGCTCACAATCACATTCCCAATTTTTCTCCCTCGGTCCACATATCGATGCGCCTCGACAATCTCATCCAGTGGGTAAACCGAATCAATGACGGGTTGCAATGCTCCTGATTCGAACAGTTCATTCAAAAACATCAAATCCTCTTTTCGTTCACTCGCTGGCCCCTGTCCCGCAACAGAACGGAATGACCCGTTCTCCGCAACATGTTTTCGAGCCAATCGCTTTTCGATTTTTCCAGACGCATCAAACACCACATCATACGTACCCAATTCGCGGTCGTATCCTTCTTTCGAATAATCGATGACCACATCTGCCCCGAGTCGCTTCACGAGCTCCACGTTCCGCTCATGGCAAACTGCCGTGACATGTACGCCGAAATGTTTCGCAATCTGTACGGCAGTGGAGCCAACTGCACCTGCGCCACCATAAATCAAAACATTCTTCGCCCGTTCGATGTGTGCCTTCCGTAAAAAATGTAACGAGGTCGTTCCTCCGAACGGCAGTGCCGCCGCCTCAATAAAGCTGGCATGCTCGGGCATCTTCATCACACATTTCGATTCGTTCACACAAGCGAATTCTGCATATCCGCCAAACCTCATCCCCGTGAGCGCATAGACGTTCTCCCCTACTTGAAAACTTTTTACACCGCTGCCGACCTCTACCACAACACCCGCCAACACGACACCAAGGATCGGTTGTCTTGGCGCCTTGAACCCCATCACCATTCGCATCGGTAGTTTTCCGAGTGCAGGAACGTCCAGTGCGCGAAGACGTCGATCTCCTGAATGAACGGCCGATGCATGTACTTGAATCAGTAACTCATTACTTTTCGGCTTCGGTCGGTCCACTTCTTGGATGACGAGCACTTCCGGACCTCCATATGCGGTACAAATCGCAGCTTTCACGTCGATTCACTCCTTTTCTGACTTGTCACTTCATTTTGTTATACACGTTCCCGCAATCATGACAGTTCAGTCGATTCGGTACATAAAAAACCGGATGACCTTCTTAGAGATCATCCGATCCATTCTTTAAAGAGACTTTCACATCGACGAGGGAAAACGGATTGTCAAGCGATGCGGCAGCTGCTTCTGATTGTGCGACGTTCATTTCGGTCACCGTCGGCTCTTGACGCCTTAGACGGAATGCCCGTTCGAGTCGACTCGTCAATACATTAAAAATAAAGATCAGCGCTGCGAGCGCGATTGCCGGGATCATGAATAGATGATTGGTCATCCATGTCATCGCTGTGAATTGTCTGAAATAGTATCCGAACATCGAAGACCATTCATAAATCGTTGGCATGACACCTTCTTGTAAGAGAACAGTCCCCCCAAAGAAGATTCCAAACAATGAAAGATGAATGAGCAACATGAGCGTCTGTACAAACTGTTGCATGAAGACGATGACAAGCGTCGGAATCAAGTGGGGCAAGAGATGTAGTCTCACACGATGCCAGACACTCCCACCGAGCGTCTCGGCAACAACCATGAACTCTTGTTGTAGCAATTGTCGAATCTCCGTGATGAGATATAGCGTGACGGCAGGAAGTCCGAGAACGACCAATACGATCAGCTCAATCTTCACTCGATCCCACAGTGGAGGTACTTGTGTCGAATCCCAAAAGATCATCGTCGACGCGAGCATCATCAATGCGAGTAAAGAGATTGGTAGAATCAAGAATCCATCGAGCAACGTTTTAAAGAAGTGATTCAATCGTGCTCCCCTGAAAGCAAGCGGTATCCCAACCAATAAACCGATCGTCATGCGTCCAAGCGCGACAATCGCACAAATCCCGACCGTCCACTTAAAACCTTCGACGAACATCTGAAATAAATCATATCCCGCATTGTCCGTCCCGAGCCATTGATATTTTGACGGTTCAAGTGGTGGTTTACCGATGAGTCTACCCTCATCCGAGTAGAGCATAAGAGTTTGATCAACGTTCCCATCACGAAATACGGTATTTCCAAAACTCATCAACAGTAGACCCGCTACGATTGCAAAGCAGAAGATAAAAATCGGGTCCCGCATTAATACGCGTCGCATCAAATCCCTCCTTTCCAAGCATTCGGAATAATCCACTCAATGAATAGGTCCAACAGAAAAATCGGGATATAGATGACAAATAAAATGACGAGTAAGATCTCCATCTGTGGATTGTAGACGGCGAATCGAAACAGCCCTTGGACGTTAAATAAATATTCGACAATGAGAAGCGTCGATAAGATGGTAATGATGTTTGAACGGAAAAAGAGGTAGAACCGATAGATGATGTTCGGCAACAAATGGTTCCAAAACAGCCCTCTCGGTCGAATCCCTTTCGCTTGAGCAAGTTCAAGGTAAGGGATGGCCTCTTGTTCATGAATATGGATGGTCAGCCATTTGATAAAGAAGAACAACGTCGTCAGTGTCAATGTAACAATCGGTAGAAATCGTATGTATTCTGCGAACCCACCAGCAACTTCGATTCGGTCAAATCCCGTTACTCTATGTATAGAAATGGCGAGAAATTGTGAAAAGATTAACCAAAATAAATCAGGAACCATCTCAAGCGTCTGGCTCGTTTGGAGCAGGACAGTACGAACCCGTTTACCGCTCCGATAATAGAAGTAGGCATACATGAGACCAAGTATAGTCGACACGGCAAGCGCCGTCGTAAAAATGATGACCGACTCTTTGACGAGCGGTCCAAGTGCAGGTAATAAAGGTAAATCTGTTTGAGCGGTGACGTTGTAGTATGTAATCTCATCAAGCTTTTGGAGTTGGTTCAGCTGTTGTTGGATGCCGTTCCAGTAACTCGTCAGACTAAAATCTGTTTGAACGACGAGCGTCGGTAGCGCACTGATCGCAATCAAGACAAAGAATGCGATGACAAGATGTGCAGATTTTCGTGCAATATAGGCCATAGTTCCGTCTCCTTTGGATGACATATCTCAATCATAAGTGTGGAAGGATGTACGTTATTCCTTCATTTTGTAAAGGGAATTATATCCAAAGACACTTTCCATTGATTCTAGCATAACTATTATGTGAATAGAAACAATTTTCAGAAATTAATATGGAGAATGATGTATGCTATGATATGTATATAGAAATATTTAGGAGGTTGAAAAGATGTGGATTGTTTTGGGACTGGCTGCGATTGGAGCCACGCTTTTGAACTTGACTGTCTTTATGATGGAGAAGGATTACAAACTACCGATGGCGATTGCGCTGTCCTTGACCGCTCTCACGCTATGCGCCGAATATAGCTTGCTCAACATTTGGGTAGAAGCTAAGGACTGGGGTGCCATAACAGATGTCGTACCCGGCATGTCACGCGCGCTTTGGTTCTTAACGATTACCGCAATCTTTTTGAATATACTTCCGATATTTTTAGAGGGGAAGCGAAAAAGACTGATGCAATCAAAAAAGGAATCAGATTCAATTAAAAATAAGTAATTACATATAAAACATGTTCGAAGCTATATTTCTGGCTTCGAACATGTTTTTTTGACATTAGTTTTTTTGACATTAGTTTTTTAGGCATCATATATGCTTATAATCAAATCACAACTTCTATTACTCTACATCTAAATTTATAACATACACATGCTCACCAATAAATAATTGCCCATTCACGAGCAAAGCAACCTGTTCAACATTTTTTGGGATCTCATAAGTCAATAAAGCTCTTATATCCGCCGGTGCAGTTAATTGATTTTTACCATCCCATCCATCTTTTTTAAGTATCGTTACCTTTTCCACCTCATATTTGTCACCATTGCCGTCTAGTAAAGGATAATGTTGCGGCATAAATCTAAAGATGAAGTCTTCCTGACCCGGAACATCTTTTACTTTCAATGTAAGTTCTATTGGAATCGTGAGTAAGCGTGATTTAGAATTCGAAATGTTAATTTCCTTTGGTGAATCAACCGGTTTGAAGACCTGGATTTCCTCTTTTTCTTGTCTTAAGCCATCCACTTCAAAAACTTGATATGCGGCTTCCCCTCGCTCTTGAATAGCATCTTCCAAATCAGTTTCGTCTTTAGCAGGTTGCTCTTTCTTTTGATCCTCTTTAAGGTCCGCTAATTTCTCACCCGTCGTTCCCTGAACGGCTGGTCTGCTCGTATCAGTCGTTTCCAACTCTCCGCCTTCTGGTAATGCAAAGAAAAAGAGTAATATTACGGCTGCTCCGAGACCACCTCCGACGGTCCCCAAGACCCACTTGAAGCGTCTCTCAGTCTTCTTCGTGTTCACCTGTGTCCCACGCATTGCCTGATAAGGCATCACGTTGACAGCCATCTGTGCGGGAAGGAGTGCTCCGCCGAGCCCTGTCAAAATTGGGACGAGTAAAGTCGCCGTGAGGAAAAGTACTTCGGTGAGCGGGAGTGATCCATATACGTTCCAGACAAGGATTCCTGCAACTATCAGTCCGAGCATCCCTGCTATTAAGCCAAGCAGACCTCCCTCGAGTAGCACGAGTCCACGTATGTTCGAAAAGCGCCAGCCGGTCGCCTTCAGGATCGCAATCTCGCTTCTGCGCTCGTTGATGTTCTGCCACATGACCTCTGTCGTTGTCAGGACGGCAATCAGGAGCGAGACACCCATGGCGACATAGTGCATCGTTCCCACTTCCAGTGCAACGTATTCCCCAAGGAGTGAGGTGAACATGACACCTTGCAGTCGGACGGAGACGAATAAGAAGAACATGAACAGACTCGTCGGCACGGCAATCGCGAGGAGCGTCAAGATTGTTCGTTTCCACTGTGTGACGAGCTGGTTGAACGCCATCCCAATCACGCCTTCGGACCGAACGAGCCGTAATCCGCGTGTCGTCGCACCAGAACGTAGAGCCTCATATGGTTTAATCCACCGAATCATCAGCATTGGCACAAGCGAACCTAAAAGATAGATGGCTAAACCTGCGAATCCAATCAGGATCACACGTAATCCTGTTGTTCCTGTATCACCTGCGAGCAAAAATGAACCCAAAATCAACCATGCGATGAGTGCAACCACACTGCCAAGTAAGCATGCCTCCATCAAGAGGAGGCGTGAGAGTTGTCTTGGTCCCCAGCCGAGTGAAAGAAGGACCGCGAACTCTTTCTTCCGGGCATACAGCATAATCACGTTCGACGTGAACACGTACAAAATTGCGACGAGGATGACACTAGCAATGACGCCACCCATGCCCATCTTCGTCTCCTCGAAGATGGTGAACGAGGATCCCAGGCGGACCCACGGTTGTTGAACCCAGCCGAGCGCTTCTCCTTCTTTGAGGCCTGGCAGATACGTGAGCGCCATTTGCGGGGACGATCCGAGCGTGACGTCAGTGATGAGTCCCGTTTTCTCCTCAATCTCCTTCGCGATTGCTTGGAGTTTTGCCTCGCTCTCCTCGTTCAGCTCATCGACCCCGCTCACATTGACACGGATTGCTGAAATAGGTTTCTCACCAATAATGGCGGCGGCCGCCTCGAGTGTCGTCAGGACGAGAGGTGGGCGCGTCAAGAAACCACGGTCGTTATTGACCGGCAGCATCTGCTTCACCGGGTTGACCGGTTCGTCATTCGCATCGATCACCCAATCAGCCTTTGCTGGAAAATACGTTTCCATCGGCAAATCAGTGAGCGGGTCACGAGCCATATCTAGCTTTTCTGGATCAAAGAGTCCGATGTAATTTAGTTTGACTCTCGGCCAATTATCACTCGTTTCGCCATACAAAGATAAAGGACGATACATCTGTTTGTAAGGATAGATACTATCCTCGGGTACTTCGTAAGGTTGTACTTGATAGGCAAATGGCCATCGCTCATCGAATGGACTTTTGACAGTTTGATAATTGAGTGACGAAGGTTTAAAAGCGAGGAAATTAAAGGCTTGATCATCATTCTCAAAATCAAGGGTGCCATCTTTTAGAAATGTATCGACTAGCTCTTTGTGTACTTGTTTGGAGGAAATGCTTTCGATTTGATCAAGGAGCTTTCCATCTAACGTATCAAGGTACTTTTGTCCACCCGCATCTCGAATTTTCGAAGCAATTTCTCTCGTGTTCGTCGATTCAAATGGTAACTTAACTTCCTCTAAGTCAAATGCCATCGTTGAATCAACAAACGTTTTCGTACTCATGATGACAGGCATTTGAATGATTCCATTCTCCACTGTTGTCTGACCTGTCTGCTCGAAGTATCGACTAATGCCTTTCTTCTCAATCATTGCCCCATCTAACCCGACAAGCGCCGCCTCAGCTTCTGGATCAATGCCTGCTATCATAAAGTTCGAACCGAAGCCGGCTGTAAATTTCCCACCTGGCATGGCGGGGCTCAGACCATAATTAGGATCAGCATCCATCGGTTGCCACTGTCCTAGAAAATAGGTCGAATAGACGTCAGACTCGACTTTCGCACCCGAATCTGTTTGCTCCGTGAATTTGACACGATAGACAACTGGTTGATCTAGTTTAAATTCTCCGACATCTTTGAAATAGTCATATGACCCGATCATCGCAATCGGTGCCGCGACTTCGATGTCGCTGATTTGCTTGATCTGCTCATACTGCTCGAGCGTGATCCCACCCTGTAGTCCGCTCATATAGTTTGGCTCGAGGAGGTTCAACTCCTCGGTCACGCTCCGCGTGCCCGGTGGCCGAACGACGATATGGTAAGAAGACTTCCACCGTTTCTCGAGCTCAGAGACAACCGTCCCCTTGTTCAACTCCGTCAAACCTACGAGATACGACAGCCCCGTACTGACGATCAAGACACCGACGAGGAGCAGGATGAACCGTTCCTTGTTACGCCACCATGAATTCCAGATGAACTTAAGCATGGATTGTCACCCTCGTATCAATCACCTCGATGATTTCACCGTCCTTCATCCGAACCTGCACCTCGGCTCGCTCGGCAATACCCGGGTCGTGGGTCACACAGATGACGCCGCATCCCTTCTCCCGGTTCAACTCTCGTAACAGTTCAAAAATGACTTCACCCGTCTCGGAATCAAGGTTTCCGGTCGGTTCGTCCGCGAGTAGCCATTCCGGCTCATGGATGAGCGCGCGTGCGACTGCGACGCGCTGTTGCTGTCCACCTGATAACTGTGACGGGAGAGCATCTACCTTGTCGCTCAACCCAACCCGATTCAACAGAGCGAGTGCGCGTTCTTTCGGATCATAGTCGACTTTACGACCGAATAGCGGTGCCATCACATTCTCAACTGCGGTCAGAGTCGGGATGAGATGAAACTGTTGGAAAATGAATCCGACTTTTTCGAATCGGAAGTCAGCTAACTCTTTAGCTTTCAGTTTATTCAAGAGTTGATCATTGTAATACAGTTCACCGCTCGATGGAGCGTCTAACGTTCCAAGTAAACTCAACAACGTCGACTTACCCGAACCTGAAGGACCGATGATGGATATGAAATCTCCACTTTTAAACGTCAAAGTAACATCTGATAACGCATTTGTTTCGACCCCTTCACCGGAAAACGTTCGAGTCATTTGATTACACACGAATGTACCCATTACTTCCCTCCTCATTTCATATGCAGAACATATATATATTTCTAATATACATAATATTTGGAATTTAGATACCTTTTTTTGTAAATTAGGTTTATTTTCCTTGAAACCGCAAACAAAAAACTTGTACTGAATTCATTCAGTACAAGTCACTTGTATCCTATTCCTATTCAGTCGAAAACAATAGTTCGCCGTCCATAGATCTCAACTCATAATCGATCCCGCTTTGAAACTGCTTCGTCATCGTCGCGCGACATGTAAACACATGTCCTGGACCATATGC
This sequence comes from Exiguobacterium sp. s34, assembly GCF_018617435.1. Taxonomy (NCBI): domain Bacteria; kingdom Bacillati; phylum Bacillota; class Bacilli; order Caryophanales; genus Exiguobacterium; species Exiguobacterium sp. s34. Next base: position 342,037 of record NZ_JACSKE010000003.1, read on the forward strand.
AACGTCCGGAATCTCCTTGAAGCCGTATGACCGCTCACCGAACCATAGCGTCACGTTCGATGAACCCTTCGATGATCGGTCATCGACGACATAACATTCTCCCGTCTCGACGATGTAATTCGTCGTCATACGGTCGTACGTCTCCATGCCTGCCATCCCAAGTACAAGAACAGAGCAAAAAATCGCGAGAAAAGCTTGTCCTAGTTTTGCTCGATTCCGAGTCTTTCTCCACTCTCTCCAATAGATGACAAGAGATCCTAGACACAATAATCCAATCAACCAATAAAATATAATTTCCAACAACCCAATCACCTCATTCTGTAATACGACTTTCTTCAAAAAAAGGATTCGTGATCCCTCAAAAAAACTCGACATACGTCGAGTTAAGTCGTTTCATACTCCAGCTTTCGCTTTTGCCAAGCGACAAGCAGGATGCTGATGATGACGAGCAGGAACCATGAGGACAGTTTTCCTAAATCCACAATGGCCCAACCGTTCAACTGGTCCGGATACGCCCAGCCGTTGTAAAAGGTCACAATATTCTCAGCGAGCCAGATGAAGCAGGCGATCAAGAAGAACGAAAGCACGACCGGCATCTTGAATCGCCGGTCATCCAGCCTGTACGAGACAATCGAGCGGCCAAACGCCAAAAAGATAAGTGCGATCAATAGCCACCGAAGGTCTAACCACACATGGTGCCAAAAAAAGTTGAAGTAAATCGCAATGCCAAGTCCAAAGGCGATGATCGGGTTAGGCATTTGAGTGAACTGTAAATCGAGACGACGCCACGCCTGAACGACATAACTTCCGACGCTCGCATACATAAATCCGGCATAGAGTGGGACGCCCCACACTTTTGTGAACGCCTCATCCGGATAGCTCCAAGACCCCATCTGCACTTTGAATAGTTCAAGACCAAGACCGATGACATGGAACCAGCTGATGACTTTCACTTCTTCGATTGTTTCGAGTCCTGTTTTCACGAGGATCACCTGGACGAACAAACACCAGATGAGTAAGACGTCATAACGGGGAATCGGCAACTCCACAATTTTTGTGACGGCGAGCGCTCCGAAGATGGCGACCGGGAATATACAACTGAGTGCTTGTTCATAGGCGAAAATAAAGAGATAGCGGATACGTCCCATCGATTCGTCCTACCTTTCTATATATTCGTACAAGAAGGAAGATTCCCCATCATAAAAACGTGGGTCAAATACACCGAGCCGTTCTTCATTCGCCACGATGACGACGAACGGCGACCATTTCGTCAAAGTGAGTGCCTCTTGATTCGCTTCAAACAATGGTTCAAGACTCGTCTTTTCGGCACTCGTCAATTCGTATCGCAAGTTCGCTTCTTGATATATCGAATCTTGAAAGAGCGATACGTTTTCGTCAGTCTTCGTGATCACCGTGAACTGAGTCGGGACAAATGAAGCCGAGAGCGTCACTTCGTCATATTCCTTTGAATAAGACTGATATAAATAGGCGCCTTGCGCACTTTGAATCGCGACATAAAGAACGAGGGCAGCCCATGCATACCGATACGTCGTATACCGCACTTCTTGTTTGCGGGCGACGAACCAGGCGACTAAGAAGATTCCCCAATAGACAAAATCGACAATCGGGATTACACCGAATGTAACTCTCACGTCCGAAATCGGTTCAAAATACCCTGTCCCCCACGCATTGAACAAGTCGGATGTATTGTGGATGAACACAGACAATAAAGCCCACCAAAAATAGCGGATGTCCGTCACTCCAAAGAGGAGACGAACGAGTATGTAGATGAGTAGTGCAAAGAGCGGGACGAGAAAGATTGAGTGTGTGATGCCCCGATGCCACATCTGATACATCCCTTCCGTGTCCCATAGTCTTGAAATCACATCACTGTCCGGGATTTGGCTCCCGACGAGCGTCGTGACGAACAAGGCCCTTTTTTCATGTTGTTGTAAATCGCGTTTATCGGCTGCACCATATAGCGTCAAACCGAATAACGTATGTGTAATCGTATCCACTTTCTACCTCCATAGCGAAAGAGACATCTCCCAATAATGGACGATGTCTCTTCATCTTAGTTCTCTTTATCCATTTTCATGGCGCGTCTTGCGACGATCGTTACGAAAATGACAGCGACAATCGGAATGATCAATGGCATCCAATTCAACATCCGCCTGTCCCCCTTCATTAAGTGTCGCAAGCAGTATAGCACATCTGATTACTCGATGGATGAATGAATGCTTGTATTCTCATAAGTAGTTGCCATCTTCTCGATCGTCGCCTTCATATGATCGCGAAGCGTGAGCGGTTCGACCACTTCTACTTGTGCCCCTAAAGAGAGCAACCAGTAAATGAATCCGTCCGATACGGCCGCATCAAAACGGATGAGGAATCGTTCGCCATGCTCGGACACGGAGACGTCTTCCCCCAACTTATCGAAGATGACCGGGAGAACGCGTTCGTCGACCGATAAAACGATTTGCTCATCTAAGCCGTTGTACATATTGAATGATTTTTGGTAATAATCATCTGGAAGATGATGTTTCGGACGAATTGTGCCGTCTTCCACAATCTCGGAGTTGACGATTCGGTCGACCCGATAGTTCCGAACCTCTCCGATCGATTCATCGATGCCAATCAAGTAATATTGTTCGTGATTCCAATGCAAGTCGATCGGATTGATGACGTATCGTTCTCCGTCACGGCGGAGCGGGAACGTCCGCTTTGTCACGTCGAATCCGATGACATCCGTATATTGGAATGAGATGGCTTTTCGTTCATGGATCGCGCGCTGAATGCGGTCGATGTGATACGGAATCTGTCCGTGTTTTTTCTTCGGTGTCTTAATGATCGATTGTAGCGTTTTCGCCTCAGGATTGCTCGTCAACATTTGAAGCTTTTCAACGATTTCTTCGGTTACGTCTTCTGAGATGAATTTGGCTGCGACAATCGCATCGACCATCATCCGAAGTTCATGAATCTCGAATAAACGAGCAGAGTGCCAATATTTTTTGGCGAGACCATTCTTCTCCAATTCATCCTGCACTTCAAACCCCGAATTATTCAGTGCCTGGATATCGTCTTTCACCGATTTTTTTGCTAACTTAGAAGTATCTCCAATCGTTGACAAGTATTCGAGCAAATCTTCTAGTGTTTTAGGATTTGCTTCGTCCGTGTAACGTTCGAAGAAACGTCGAACTTCAAGTAACCGCTCTCGGTTATTCACGGTTCTATCCCCTTTCATTTCTATATCTATAATATGTATAAACAGACATTATCATTTTATTTCCACGAAATAAAGGTATTTTCCATTACAAACTGTTTAAGGAGGCGCCATCTGAAGTGAAATATTACGCACACGTCGACGGCTCAAAAATTGAATATATAGACCGTGGTCACGGTCCTGTGATCGTACTGATTCATGGGACCCAGTCATCGAGTTTAGAACCATACCATGTGGACCAGCTCGTTTTGTCCGGTTTTCGGGTCATAGTCCCATCTAGACCCGGATATGGAGAAACACCGTACTCTTTTTCAGCATCTCCTCAACTCTTTGCATCCCGACTCGCTCATTTGATGCAAATGCTTGAAATTGATCGATATCATGTTTATGGCATCTCTGCCGGAGGACCGACCGCGATTGAACTTGCTTCCCAAAATCAGCGTGTCCTCAGTTTGACACTCGCGGCCGCCGTGACGAGTGTCGTCGATTTTCCATATCGGGACACGGTCAGCCGAAATGTCGTCCAACCCGCCTTTATCGCACTGCAGTACATCATGAAACAGTTTATCGCTCGGGCGATTCAAAAACATCCATTCGAAGCGACGGCCCGTATGATTCAATCGACGAGCGTATTGGCACTCGAGACGATTCGAGAAGAGGTGTCACCTTATGACATCTTCCTCCTGAAACGCGTCGCGAATCAGATGGCTTTTGGACTTGGCGCACAGTTCGATTTGAAACAACGCGTCTCGAGTGAGGTCTTACTCGGTGTGTCATGCCCAACCTATATCATTCACTCGAAAAACGACAAAGCCGTTCCTGTTCGGCATGCACATTACGCGAAGCGCTTGATTCCACATGCTCAACTTACGATTCTGAACAGCCCTGGTCATTTGATTTGGGTCGGACGGCAAGCGAGAAAATCAGAGCGACAAATCGAACGATTTATCCGTTTCAACTCGTAAAGCATCTCAAAAAGAGGTGCTTTTTTACGTATCTAACCCGAGGACTTCGATTAATCGATTCGTACTATGTTCCGGTATCCTCCAGACAATGTCCCCTCGTTCAAATTTCGTGATGACACTTGGGCGGTTCGATTGACCGAGCCAAAGCTGATAGCGTTCCTGTTCTCCACCTTTATAATGCAATGTAAGATCGAAATCAGGAGCCACTTCAATCTCAATGCCTTCGATTTCTTCCGAACTTCGCAACATTTCCGCGAACACTCTGACTTGCGCTAAATCATAAAAGTCCAATACTGGTTCAGAGTTGAATCGTTCCCGTGTTTTTGACTCTGCTACCATCACGCGTTCCATTTCTTCTCTTTCGAGCTCTTCTGTATCGATTTTATAAGGCATCGTCACTTTACGAATTTCTGCTGCCCAACGAACCCACTTATCCATTACTTCACCCCTCTCGTCTTATATACGTCGCATCGATTAAATCGGTTTCAACATTTGGAAAATAAAAAAAAGCCGAGCAATCGCTCAGCTTTTACACTCATTCATACTTCCAGCCAACTAGACTTGCCTCCGCTCCGACATAGCGAATCCGCTTCTCGTTATCACTTGGGAAGACACGAAGCGTTGCCACAGCGTCACCATCGTTCACGAAACATTCGACGCTCGACGAATCGACGAACAGATGAAGGGACGTGACGTCGTTCACTTTTGTCCTTGTCGTCCCGAACTCCGTTGCGAACGGTTCACCCGCATTTGTCCGATCGATCGTCAGTTCACGAGTTTCTTTCTCATACCGAATCACAAGAGATTCATCATCTGTCTTCAATAGTTCTAGCTCGAAGTCTTCACCAGTCGACGATAATTCAAGCTCATAGCGCTCAGGTGTATCGATTTCCAAATACGTATCTGTCTCATTGACAAATTCACCTTGTCGAAGCTTCTTCATCTCAGGAACAGGTCGTTGTTTCAACATGCCATCTTCTAGTGATAATTCACGTGGCAACGTCAACGCATGCGCCCAGCCGTAGCGGTCTGTCGGATATTCAATCTCCGGTAATCCCATCCAGCCGACTAGAATGCGACGACCGTTATGTTCCGTCGTTTGCGGGGCGTAAAAATCGAACCCGAAATCCAGTTCCTCGAACGTACCGTGGCTGAATACGTTCGTATTTAAGTCGAGATGACCCGTCAAGTAGCCAGACTGATAGATGTTATGGTAGCGATGCCCTGACGCCTCAATCCCTTGAGGAGAAAAGATCAAGACATGCTGTCCATTGATCTCGAAAACGTCCGGACATTCCCACATATAACCGAACTGCTCGAGCTCGGTTTTCACTTCACCTAAAAACGTCCATTCGTTCAAGTCGGTCGAACGATATAAGACGACACAGCCCGTCTCATCTGTGCGCTGTGCTCCGACAATCGCATAAAATGTGCCAGCTACTTCCCACACTTTCGGATCGCGGAAATGTTCTGTATAGCCAGCCGGGATATCTGGGATGGCCACATTCCGGCGTTCAATCATCCCGTCACGTAGGACACCGATAATTTGCGAGGCGTGACGCGTCCAATCGTCTGTCCGATGATTCCCGGTATACATCACGTGAAGGGTGTCGTCTACGACGAATCCACTTCCAGAATAGGCACCGTGGGAATCTTCCTTCGTTTCAGGGACTAACGCCACCCCGCGGTCGGTCCAATGGACAAGATCGGTAGAACTGACATGGTACCAATGTTTGAGACCGTGAACTGGCCCGAGCGGGAACCATTGATAGAATAGATGGTACTCTCCATCATAATATGTGAAGCCGTTCGGGTCGTTTAGGAGGCCCGTCGGCGGCTGGATATGGTATCCAAACCGCCACGGGGATGCGGCCGTCTTTGTTCGGAGCACCTCCATCTCGAGGGCGCTCACGTCACGGAGTGAACGATAACGTTCGGCCTTCGTCCAATTCATAGTGTCACTTCCTTTTTCATTATGCGGCTTGTTTGACCGCTTCTTTTTTTGCTTGTCGCTTCGCAAGGATGAATGTCAATCCGAACGTCACAGCGAATGCAATCGCCATTCCGATGATATACGAGATGATTGACCCTGGTGCGATCGAGATGATTCCAGGTAATCCAGCTGCGCCGAGCGCTACTGCCAATACGTCGTTTCCGACGATGAAGGCAGATGCGATGGCCGAACCGACGATCGCTGCGATGAACGGATAACGGAGTTTTAAGTTAACCCCGAACATGGCAGGCTCTGTGATACCAAGTAGTGCCGAGATTCCTGATGCTGAAGCGACACCTTTCATCTTCTTATCGCGTGTTAAGAAGAAGACTGCAAGCGTAGCCGCCCCTTGAGCGACGTTCGACATCGCTGCGATTGGGAAGATGAACGACCCGCCTGTTTCTGCGATATCAGCGAGGAGTTGAGTCTCGATTGCAATAAAGCTGTGATGCATCCCAGTGATAACGATCGGCGCGTAGAGGAGACCCATAATCAAACCACCGACGAATCCGAGTGAGTCATACGTCCATACTAATCCATCGATGATCAAGTTCCCTGCTTCACGTGTGATTGGACCCACGAACGCGAACGTGATGAACGCTGTGAAGAGGAGCGAGAGTAACGGTGTGAGCAAAATATCAAGTGATGCCGGCATGAACTTACGGATGTTGATTTCCAATTTCGATAAAATATATGTCGAGACGAGGACTGGTAATACTTGTCCTTGGTATCCTAACTTCTCAATCTCAAGACCGAAAATGTTCCAAACCGGAATGTCTTCAACCGTTGCCTGTGCATACGCGTTGATCAAGTCCGGGTGAACCATGATCATCCCGAGGGCCGCACCAAGATATGGGTTGCCACCGAATCTCTTAGCTGCAGAGAATCCTATGAGGACAGGTAAGAAGACGAAGGCGGCGTTTGCGAACGTATTGATCATCGCTGCAAGGTCAGCCATACCTGGATACTGATCAATCAATGATTGTCCTTCAAAGAACAAATCAGGTGCTGTCAATAAGTTGTTGATCCCCATCAAGAGACCGCCGGCAACGATCGCCGGGATGATTGGTACGAAGATATCGGATAACATTTTGACGAATTGTTGGAGCGGATTCATCTTTTTCGCCCCAGCCGACTTCACATCTGACGTGGACATGTCACCAAGCCCAGTCAATAGCGAGAACTCGGTGTATACCTTGTTTACCGTTCCTTGTCCGATGATGATTTGATACTGACCACCTGTCGAGAACGTTCCTTTGACAACATCAAGTTCCTCGAGTTTTTTCTCATCGACTTTTGACTCATCGTTCAAAACGAGACGAAGGCGAGTCGCACAGTGGGCAGCTGCCGCAACGTTTTCTTTCCCACCAATCGCTTCTAATATCGATGCTGCTTCTTTTTTGTAATCCATCTTCATTTCCCTCCTAACGTTTCATTCACAAGTTGTCGTGATGGAATTGCTGGAATAGCTCCATATGCCGTACAAGTCAATGCACCTGTGACGTTTGCATATTCAATGTCGGAACGTAAGCGCTCCGGGTCAAATCCGAGTGTCGCTAATCGATACAAATAAGCACCGACGAACGCATCTCCCGCTCCCGTCGAATCGACACTATCAATCGAGATTGAAGGAACGATTTCATGATGCGCGCTTGTCGCAATCAACGTGCCACGAGATCCGAGTGTGATGGCAATCTGTTTTGCGCCTAACTCTAGAAGTGCTTGAACCGCTTCATCAAGTTGCTCTTCGTCGGTTAACAAGTGTGCTTCTTCTTCGCTCAATTTAATGAAGTCCGCTTCGGCGATGAAGTGTCTCGCATCTTGTTTAAATTGCTCTAGGTCCGTAATCAATGCTTCCCGATAGTTCGGGTCGAATGAGATGAACAAGCCATCCCGTTTTGCAAATTGCAATAATTTAAAGTACGCGTCTTTCAGTTTTCCGTCTAGTAATGCTGTCGCTGAACCGAAATGAATGAGATCTCCTTTTTGAATCAATGACAAATCGATGGATTCAAACGCATAATCTCCGTCACTTCCGCGTCGGAACGTGAAATCTCGTTCCCCGTCTTCTTGAATCGACACAAATGCGAATGTCGTATCCCCCGCTTCCACGAGATTGTCCGTGTCGACGCCATTGTCCGTCAATGTCTGTTTTAAAAAGAGACCGAACGGGTCATTCCCGACTTGACCGAGGAAACTGGATTGTCCTCCATGCTTACTGACGACTGCCGCAACATTCGCAGGTGCGCCACCTGCTTTTTTGACGAACGTCGTTCCGTTGACGAGGTCGCTCGAAGCATCCTCGCACACCCAGTCAATCAGTAGTTCGCCGATACAATGTACGGTGTTCATATCGTCCACCTCCATAAATCATATAAGTTCTTTACAAAAATGGTACCGGTTCCAATTTAGAATAAAAAAATGTTGCGGAACCGGTTCCGCAACACAAATGTAAACGATTTATTTTATCTTGTCAACGCTTTCGCGCACTTTTAATTCAAAAATTGTGAACGTTTTCATCGGGACGTCGTCACCATGTAAAAGTTGTAGCATCATGTCAGCCGACTTTGCCCCGGTTCGTCGATACGGGAGATGGACGGTAGTAATGGATGGGTGTAGAACTTCCGTGAAATCATAACCGCCAAAACCACTAACTGAGACATCATTTGGAACTGAAATACCTTGATTCGCTAGGCCTTTCAACACGCCGAGTGCAATATTATCCGTTGCACAAATAATGAGTGAGGTCGAATCAATTTCTTTCGCCAATTGTTCTCCGACCGGGATGGCGTCCTCGATCTTAAATGTCGTCTGAACAAGATTGACGTGTGCACCCGCCTCATGAAGCGCCTTCAAAAAACCATCACGCCGATTTTGTCCGACTGCGATATCCGCCTCCGAAACACCGACATACACGACGTTCCGATGTCCCCATTCGGTGAATCGAGTCCCAAGGGCATATGCGGCTTCATAGTCTGGATAGACAAGACTGTGGACGTTGTCATGCTGTTGACCGATTAGCAAAACCGGAATTTGAATTGCCTCAATCGCTTCAATATGACGTTCCGTGACCGTCGTCCCGAGCCAAATGATGCCGGCGACTTTTTGTTTGGCCAAATTGTACAGTTGTTCAATCTCCCGTTCTGTCTGTTGTGCCGTATTGACGACGAGCATCTGATATCCTCGTTCTGTCAACCGTTCATCGATTCCCATCATCGTCCGTGAAGCGGCGTAAGAATCGAGTCGTGGAACGATGACACCAATCATCTTCGTCTGTTTTGACTTCAGACTCTGGGCAAATTGATTCGGTTCATAATTCGTTTCCCGGATGACCCGATCAAGTTTTTCTCTAGTCGCCTTTCCTACCGATCCGCCGTTCAAATAACGTGAGACCGTACTCTTTGCGACCCCTGCAATCTCGGCGATATCTTTTATGGTGACTTGCTTCATCATTACCCCTCCATATGAAAAAAGCTGACGTGCGAGACGCCGTCAGCTTAATGGTTAACTACATATCGTTTCTTAAAATTTAAATAATATAAACCGTTCCGCTTTTCAAATCCGTTTTGAACGAGCACTTGATGCATTTCTTGTTGATGTGGGCTCGTCGGCGGAATCCCGGCTCGGACAGTCTGTCCATCCATCAATTTAGAGTCTAGTAAGGCAAGACGTAAACCTTCTGTCGCATACCCGTTATTTTTGTATGCATCAAACACCATCAGGTCAAGTTGATATACCCGGGCAAGTTTGAGTAACAACACTTTACCGACAAGTTTGTCATCGACCATCAAGTCATAGTAGAAGTCTTCCCCATAGCTGTGCTCTTCTGCGTGATAAAGTTGTTCCGTCCCCATTTCCTCGAGGATTCCTTTTAACTCTTCGGCAGAAACACCATATGAGTTTTCTCCATATTTTTGAAAGTGTTCATATTCGATCTCATCAATCTGGCGAATAGGTTGACGCACGATGTTCATCCCGTGCCCTCCTTAACTAGTAGTTCAATATCTGTCTGCGCTTATTATAAACGAATCCAATCATGAAGCGCAAAAGATAACCGAACGTCATATCGGTTCTATATGAATATGAACCGAATCGACCGCATGCTGCTCATCTAGTTTTCGTTCGATCTCATCACATAGTTCATGAGCCGCGTCCACTGTTAAATCGCCATCAACTGCAATCGTCACATCGAGCATCACGTGATTTCCTAAATGACGCCCTTTGATTTCCCGAACTTCTTTCACACGTTCGAATTGATCAATCGTTTCCTCATAAGACTCGACGAGATGTGGAGGGAACCCGTCAGAAAGCTGATGGGTGGCATCTAAAAAGATTTGAATCGCCGTCCGGATGATCATACCGGCAATGACAATTGCTAACACCGTGTCCATCCACGGAAGTTGGAAATATGCGAACAAGACTCCCAGTGTCGCACCAATAGAAATCATCGCATCCGCCAAATTGTCTTTCGACGCAGCTTTGAGTGCCAATGACTTTGTTTTCTTCGCAAGATTCAAGTTGAATCGATACACCCCGAACATGACGAGCGCACTGACGAACGCGACGACCGCTGCTAGCGGATTCGGTTCTGCATATTCTCCCCCGATTAAATTCGACAGACTATTGAAGAAAACGAAAATACCGACTGCAATCATGATTAATGAGGCAATGAGTGCTGAAATGGTTTCCATCTTCGCGTGCCCATATTTATGCTCGGCATCCCGTGGCAACGCCGCAACACGAATTCCGATATAAACGGCTACGGACGCGATGATATCGGTCGTATTATTGAATCCATCGGCTAATACCGCCTCTGATTCATATAAATATCCAAAGAAGACCTTTAATACAGATAAAATCAAATAAGCCGTGATTGACACAATCGCTCCCTTGAGCGCTTTTGGTGGATGATTTGTCGTTTCCATCCGGCCACCTCCTTATTAGCTCAGTTAGTATAGCAGGTGAACTTCGTGTGGGGATAGAGAAACAATGTTTCTTATACTCAAAATAATTGGAATATATTCCCGGTAGTTTCGTTTAACAAATTTTATGGTAAAGTAAACAGGAAGAGACCTTAGGGTTAAACCGCAAAAAGAGGTGAAACAGATGTTTACAGAACGAGATGGAATCAAATTGAGATTGGAACAAATTGACAGATTGCTTGTTGATTTGAATCGTGAGGCCAAGCAATTGATGGCACGCCTTCGCGAGTTAGATGCCTCTGGAGAAAATCCGCACGAAGTATCCTTGAAACCTGAAGAACGTGATACGTTGAAATCGTCAATCGACGAGACGCTTGAAGCGCTTCAAAGCCGTTCAAAACGTCCAGTGAACGTGAACGATGAGAAGAAGAAAGAACTCGCTTCTCATAAAGCACTGATCGATGAACTATCAGACTTACTCAGTAAGAAAAAATGAGACGCCTCTGCGTCTCATTTTTTGTGAAGGAGCCCTACTATGTATATCGTAACCACTTGCTTACGTCCGACAGATGAAGTGTTATCTCGGGCGCATGCTCATGCCGCAGAATACAATATGAAGTTTGTGGATCGACGCAAACATTCCATCGACGAACTGAAAAAGCGCCATCACCAGGACGTACTTGTATTTGACAAGAGACGCGTCGAGTACACACCACTTCACAGTACAGAACCATTCTTTTTTCACCCTTCTAGCTCTGTCTTTCGGGTGAAACAACTCAGTCGTGGTGGAACCGATCCGCTCATTGACGCTTTACAAACCGAACCAGGTGATCAAATTTTAGATTGTACGCTCGGATTAGGTTCGGACAGCATCGTCATGAGCCACACTGTGGGTTCCACTGGAAAAATCGTTGGACTCGAAAGCCAATTCATTACGGCACAGCTCGTTCGGGAGGGACTAAACGTTTGGGTCGAGAAAGATGAACAAATCAATGAGGCGATGCGCCGCATTGAGGTCGTCCATACCAATTCTCTCGAATATTTGAAATCGTGTGCGGAAAATGCATTCGACTGTATTTACTTCGATCCGATGTTCGAAAAGACGATTTCAGAATCGGTTCATCTGAACCCACTTCGCTCAATCGCCGACACTTCCCCGCTCTCGCAAGAGCTGATGGACGAAGCAAAACGAGTAGCAAAAAAACGAATTGTCCTAAAGGCGCATTTTGAGAGCGATGCCTTCGAACGCTATGGTTTTACTCACATTAAGCGAAAAACATCGAAGTTCCATTACGGATATATCGACCTGGAGTCTAAGACTATTTAGTTCATATTGACTAAATAGGTCTTTAGACTCTTTTTCTGGTTATTATTTTCTGAATATTGACATTAATCAGACACAAACGGTACATTTACAACAAGCTCACACATTTTCCCATTATTTTTTTACAGGAGGTTCATACAAATGAAAAAACGTTCCATCCGTCGAACGACGCTCGCGGCTCTCATGACATCTGCCATGACAGTCAGCATCGTTCCGGCTGCTGGTGCTGCACCGCTATCGGTTGCACCATCTGTCCCGACAACGAGCTCGCTCGCTCCGTTCGACCACAACATCATCGATGAAGAGCGTCTCGCAAAAGCACTTGAGAAACGCGGTGTCATCAAAAAAGGATTGTCAGCATCTGAACGCATGAAAGCGGTCGACGCATACATCGCGAAAAAACAAGGTGAAGCCAAAGATCCACATAAACATGACGACGAATTGAATGAGAAAGCTTCAAAAGCAAAAGAGAAGATACATACTCAATTCGAAAAAGAAACAGAACGCATTCTCGACAAAGCGAAAAAAGGACAAGCGAACTACCGTAAAGGAAAACCGAACGGTCAAGTGAAGGTTTCTCCAGCGCAGCAATCGTCTTACAACGGCGCGGTCCGTGAAGATAAAGTCCTCGTCCTCCTCGTCGAGTATAGTGACTTCAAACATAATAACGTCGAGCAAGATCCAGGTTATATGTATAGTGACAACTTCAGCAAGGAACATTATGAAAAATATATGTTCGGTGATGAGTCGTTCGAACTGTTTAACGGTGAGAAGGTTCAAACGTTTAAACAATATTATGAAGAACAGTCGGGTGGCAGTTATACGGTCGACGGTGAAGTTTCAGAATGGCTAAGCGTTCCTGGAACTGCGAAAGACTACGGCGCTGACCGCTCAACAGGCGGTCATGACAATGCTGGCCCTGGTCCACGTCAACTCGTCAAAGATGCATTGAACGCTGCGGTCGCATCTGGCATCAACCTTGCAGAGCATGACCAATACGATCTTTACGACTTAGATGGCGACGGTGACTTCAATGAGCCGGACGGCCTCGTCGACCACTTGATGATCATCCACGCTGGTACTGGTCAAGAAGCTGGTGGCGGTGCACTTGGTGACGACGCAGTATGGTCACACCGTTGGGTTCTCAATGGCGTTTATCCGGTAGCCAACACAGAAGCTGCAGTTCCATACTGGGGCGGAAAAATGGCTGCGTATGATTACACGATTCAACCTGAAGATGGCGCAGTCGGCGTCTTCGCACACGAATTTGGTCATGACCTCGGTCTTCCAGATGAGTACGATACACAATACACAGGTCAAGGTGAGCCAGTACAATCATGGTCAATCATGAGTGGCGGTAGCTGGGCTGGTAAAGTCGCTGGTACGGAACCAACAAGCTTCTCTCCACAAAACAAAGAGTACTTCCAAAAAATCATGGGTGGAAACTGGGCTAATATTACAGAAGTCGATCTTGAAGATATCAACTCTCAAGGGTTTGTCTCACAACTCGACCAATCGATAACGAAGTCGAACAACCCAGGAATCGTCAAAGTCAACCTTCCTGATAAGAAGATTAAAGGGATCGAACCGGCTTATGGCGAGCGCTACTATTACTCGACTAAAGGTGACGACATCCATACAGAGATGGCAACACCTAGCGTGAAACTTGGTGCGGATGGCGTCCTCACATTCGATTCATTCTACGAAGTCGAATCAGATTATGATTACTTGTACATTAAAGCTGTAAGTGGTGGTCAAGAAGTCGTACTTGATGTATTCGGTGACGACATCAACGGCGAGAACGAAGCTGGATACCCTGCTGAGACAACGAACGGTGCATGGGTCAACAAATCATATGACCTCTCACAATTCGCTGGACAAGATGTTCAAATCGTATTTGAGTACGTGACAGACGGCGGCGTCGCAATGAAAGGCTTCGCAGTCGACAACTTGTCAATCAAGTCAGAGTCAGCAACACTCTTCGCTGATGATGCGGAAGGTGCTGAAGCCGTGACACTCGATGGATTCGTCAACTCAGACGGATACGATTCGAAACCGCACTACTACTACCTCGAATGGCGTAACCATGCCGGATCGGATATGGGTCTTCTCAACGGTCGTGGCGTGAAATACAACACAGGTCTTGTTGTGTGGTATGGTGATGACTCTTACACTGACAACTGGGTCGGTGTCCACCCTGGTGAAGGTTTCCTCGGTGTCGTCGACTCTCACCCTGAAGCTCTCATCGGAAACTTGAACGGTCAAGAAACGGTAGCTGGTAGCACACGTTACCAAATCGCTGACGCTGCGTTCAGTCTCGATAAGACACTCGCTTGGTACATCGATTCACCAAGTCGTGGTGTGTATGACTACAAAGCACAAGCTGGCGTGAAGCAGTTCAATGATGCGAATTCGTACATCAACTCACTCATCCCAGATGCAGGACGTAAACTTCCGCAATACGGACTCGTCGTTGACGTTGTCGGTGAAGCGAAAGACAACTCTGCAGGTGCTGTTTGGATCCGCACAAAATAAGTATTTACCCTTTGACCTCCAGTCTTCTAAGTAAAGAAGATTGGAGGTCTTATTATTCTGAAAAAGCTTGAAAAACGCGAGTAACCTGTGTAACATAGTTGGTGTAACGCCTCTGTAGGTTAGTGGCAGACCTCAGCAATGGTAATGCTGCAGCACGAGTTCGATTCTCGTCGGAGGCATCAAGAATACCGCTCAACGAAGCGGTTCAGAGCACTTCCTGTTTATGACAGGAGGTGCTTTCTTTTTGGTGTGGCACAGAAATGGCACAGTTTTCGATTTTTCGTGTCGTGAGCACTACTTTGTCGAATCGGTTATCAATTTGTCGAACGATTTTTATTCGTTGGATAGCTTTTGATCCATCAACGCCCCGAACGTCTCGGCCGTCTGTTTCTGGAGCGTCATCGTGACGTGGGTGTACATATCCATCGTGACACTGATATCCTTGTGCCCTAACCGCTCCTGTACGACCTTCGGGTGCTCTCCGAGTTCGAGCAATAGTGTGGCGTGGGTGTGGCGCAGGTCGTGGATTCGGAAGTCCTCAGGCAGTCCTTTCTCCCTCAGGACGCGTTTGTGCCAATGGCGGAGATAGGAGCGGTGCTTCGGCTTCCCTTCAATCGTGAGGAATACAAGGTTTGCGAATGTCGGCTCTGGCTCGTTCCGCATCTTCTTCACGAGGAACATCCATTGCATCTTGTACCACTTCAACGTTTGGACCAAGTCGTTCGAGATGGTGACGTGACGGACCCGTTTGTTCTTCGTCCCGTCCAATGAGTAACGTTTGTCTTTTGTGCTGTACGATAGTGAGTGAGCGACACGGATCGTCGCATTCTCGAAGTCGATGTCCGACCAGCGGAGTGCCAATACCTCACCGATGCGCATACCGGTGTATGCTGCAGTCTTCAAGGCGACATAGTTCCCGTGGTTCGCCTCTTCCTCGGCCAACTCTTTGCATCCGTTTAAATACGATGTGAGTTGCAACGAGTCGAACGTCTGAATCTCCTTCTTCGGCATACGGAACTGTTTGATGACGCTGACCGGGTTCTCGCTCACATACTTGTTTCGGACGGCATATGCGAATAGCGAGGACAGGATGCTCCGATACGTGTTCGTCGTCTCGGGTGCCAGTCCTTCCTCTTGCAATCCCTTTAGGAAAATACGAATGTCTCGGGTTGATATTTCCGCGACTAGTTGACCCGAGAAATTATCAAGGATCCGGTTCATTCGTGCCGTGTAGCTGTCCCTGGTATTAATGGATAGTTCGGCTACGTGCTCACTTAGCCATTCTTCTGCCACGTTTTCAAAGTTAAGATTCTCGCTTTTCGTCTTCACTACATCAAACTCGCCCGACTCAAATCGTTTGATCAAAGATGCAATTTGCGAATGCATCTCACGTTTTGTTTGAGCAAAGACCCTCTTCTGTATTCTGTTTCCGACATTGTTATACCCTAGCGTTATACGTGAGTAATAGCGTTTCTTTTTCTCATCATAATGAATATTCATCTTCATCCCCCTACCCTGTGCATGAGAGTAAGCAGAACCATCCTACCTCACTCTCCCTGTATAGACAATCTTACACCAAATAAAAGAACATTTGTTCCTATATTTGAATGATAGGTAGAAAGGTTTTCCTTCTATATAATGCGGGAATAATCAAGTAGTAAAGTCATCTAGTCAACTAGATAGGAGGGCGTCATGAACATTGTGGTCATCGGTGGGACCCAAGTGGCGATCAAAGGAACGGCGAAAGAGATTGAGGACTTGTTGCGTCGATTGCAGGCGGTGACTGTGGAGCAAACGGGCTCGGTCACGAAGTATGTGACGCGGCAGGACAATCGATTACATGTGGCGAAATAGGCTCTCGAATGAGGGCTTTTTTGTTTGGAGGGATATCATGAAATGGAGCATTATCAATCAGCGACTCGTTCCTGCTGACGTGCACGGGCGGTACAGGGCCACTTGGAAACTGGCTGAGACATACGGCGAGACGGATGTATTCCTGGGCTTGTCGACGGACCCGATTGTCATCATGACACCAGTGGACGAGCACACCTATCAGCAGACGACGTTATCGCATGACCCTGAGTCGTTCAGAGATTTATGGGGAAACGATAGACGGAACGAGTTGCCAGAGTTGAGACGGTTCCTCGAATCGTGCGATTTGCTACGCTGAGGATTCACGGAACGTCCACGTGACGAACCTGTATGACGGGTTTATGCTCGATACGAGGTGATGACATGGCTGCGACAAAGCGACCGTTTATGCTGTATGACGATACATATGAATTGATCTATTCCCGACTGGTGATGGCGAACCTTGACCCGCACATCACATTCCGCGTCCTCGAGGTGAATCCGATGAACATGCGCTATCTGTGCGAGGTGATGAGTCGAGATGCGACTTGGTGGCAATGGGTGTATCTCCATAGAGGGTATAGCCGTAAGATGCACAAGAAGCCGAAAGTGAAACGCAAAAAAGACCCCACTCTCGTTTGAGTGGGGTTTATCTTGAAATTGTATTTTTAAAGTTTTTATCAATCGTTTCTTTGATTTCTTTAAATTCCTCTTTAGTAGTTTCGCTATTTCTAGAAGGATGTCGCCGCTCGAACGCAGCAGAAGATATTGCTATTGCCTCAATATTATTTTTAACATCGAATGTGTCAAAGAAAACCATCAAAGCTAATTTAACTTTTGAAGGGAGCTCTTTATCATGCTTTTTAAAATGATTGGCAATCATTTCGTAACGCTTACGAAAATTAAATGTGAGTTTAAATGCATAAATTGTTCCTAATAAAGTGTAAATTGCTTTCCTGCGCCCACTATCAACACCCATATAACCTATTGAAGAATAGACAATAACAATAGACATTATAAACATTAGAATTAGTGTCCAAAGTATAATGTTAAGCATTGTTTTGAAACCTCCTTTTTAATAAGAGTTTCATTCATTTTTTTGGGCTTCCATTTGTTCAATATACTTTTCAACTGACTCTCTATCCAAGGTGGGACATACCATAAAGAAATATTCGGTCAAAGCTACAAGAATTACTACAATACCAATACCGGGCTGTACATAAAATTTCATTTCATCCAAGCCGAATGGGGCAATTGATTTATCGACAAAGAAATGAAGACCATTACTATCGTTCATTAAAGGTATATACCCGCCAGTCATGATAGGTGAAACTAAAACGAATAGAACTAAAAGGTTTGCCACCAACAATGTTTTCGAGATCGCTGGAACAATGAAATTTTTATCAGAATAGATCAGTAATTGAGTTCGGCTAAGGTAATCAGCCATTAACATACCTCCAAATATCCATACAGTTGTAACATATGCCTCTGGAGTTATCTCACTACTTACCGTTATCCATAACCAAATCAAACTTGATCCTAAAAACATAAGACGCGCTATATTAATAAGGTAACTTGCACTAATCAAAGACATCACCACCTTCAAACAAAAGAAACTCTTTATATATATTACCATTAATAATGTTCAAGAAAGGGAGTTTTTGATTTATTGGTAAATTAATTTTCTGATTTTTACATCTAATAATATCCTTTTTATGTGTCACACGCCTTTCGCTCTGACAATCTTTCCATCGAGGTCGACCGTCGTCTTGTCATCAGGTTGTACCCATGCGCCAGAAGACTTGGCGTGGCTGAACGACTGCTTGTAACCACGTTGACCAGAAGCATCGACTTTGAACACGTCCATCGGGTTCACGGTGGAATCGCGCCCCGCCTTCCAAATGTTCGAGGAGCGTGAAAGGGTCGGGCTGTACTGCGGATAATTGATGTCCGTATCAATCTCGATATGCAGGTGGGCAGAGCCACCATACTTCCCGGTCGAACCATAGTCAGCAATCTTCGTGTCTTCTGGTGCGACGATATCCCCTGCTTTGACATACGTCTTCGCTAGATGCGCCATGCGGACGACGAGGCGACGGGCGCCTTTCTTCGGTCCATAGTGCACGTCGATGGGATTGACGCTTACGGCGATGAGGGAGCCGCCCATGAGGTTGTCATATCCCACGGCGACCACTTTCATCTTGAACGGGGCGTACACGGCAAAGTCCTTTCGGTTCAAGTCCGCCATGTCAGTGCCAAAGTGTTCGAAGCCCATCTTCTGACGATAGAGCGCGTTCTTGTACCCCGCCGTGATCCGTGCGTTGTTGAGTGGTAAAATCGCTTTCTCGGTCATTTGTCTTCCTCCTTCGTGGCGATGACTTCCTTCTCCGCTAACTCTGCATCAATCGGCACCTCACGGCTGACCGGCTTGACCTGTTCATCCTCGGGTGCGACGTCTTGGGCGATGCGGTCGATGGTCGGGTCTTCCTTGTCGCCTTGTAGTTGTGCGAGCACCTCGACGAGCTTGTCAGGGAGTGGCACGCCTAACAGCGCACAGTTCTCCGTGACGGATAGCCCCTCACGGGCGATGTAGTAATAGATGACGAGTGTGCGCATAACAGGATGGCTGTTGTTGAGCATCTCATCGAGCAGGACGGCGACGATGATGACCATAAAGACGACACCCTTGCGGATGCCGCCCCACCACATGACGTCCGAGTTAAGTTTCTTGTGTTTAGCTGCGGCGAGGAAGCCTGTGACGTAATCGATGACGATGAGCGTGACGAGTAGTTTAATCGCCACGTCCCAGCCCCCTAGCATGGCTGTGGCTGAGGTAGCGATGACGGCGATAGCCGCCTCTCCGAATTGTTGTGTACGCATGATGGACCTCCTTGTATTGTGGGGTCACGGGCTGTGTCGTGTGCATGAGTGTGACCCTCCTTTGACAGCGTGTGGGCAAAACAAAAGCGCCCCAGAGGAGGCGCTGTAATAGGAAATTTTACTTTCATCGATATCAGGAGATTGATTTTGTTTTTAGGTACTCCTTTAGTGCTTTCAAAACGACTTCTTCATCGTCTTCCCCAGTTGCTTCGGCTAGTTTTTTTAATTTGTCGTCGAGCTCTTCATCGATTCTTAACTCTAAATACCAAATTTTCATTTAAGAAACCTCCTAACAAACCACACTATCGTTAGAAAGAAAAACCATTTTCTACTCGATGAATTGTGATAAGTTTTTCTGATCGTTGTTGGATGGTCTGGTTACCACTGACGTGTTTCACCCACTCATCTACACCATCACAAACGTCGGTACAAAAGACATCCACTTGCAATTGAAGTGTATTGTTTATCTGATTACAATGGATCTTCCCGCTACTCGGCGGTTCGACAAATAGATAATCTGCCAATACCTTTCTCATCCTTTGTTCTTCAATGTTCGCTTCTCCTTGGTGCAAATAAGCACATCTTAAAGCATACGCATCCTCGCCGTTCAAGAAAATATGCGTTCCCCAAGGATTATTCGAAGTGTATTTACCCATTAAATATCGTTCAAACCAGTGGACATATCGTTTGGATGAACTTTTATCTGGAAACTCAAGTCTGCCGCAAATATCAGGTAACGTTAATGCTAACGTAAGGGAAGCATACCAATTTCGGTCCGTTATTGATTCCCTTACCCCATTAGTGAAATTCAACATTTTTTCTTCAAGTAGATTATTCATTGTCATCCCTCCATCTTCTTCCAGATTTTTTATTCTGCAAAAATGGAGAGATTCCCTTCTGAAACTATTTACTTCAAAGGTCGTATTGTAAATTGGTATGGCACAGTTTGTTCCGATTGAGACATTGTTTAGGACATGTCAATCGAAGTTGAAAATAGTGTTGTACAAGTTATCTGCCATTTTCGCGTAGCCTACATCGTTCGGATGAACACCATCTGTCAATAAGCTGAAATCGTTATTAAGGATGTTGTAGTTATCGACCATCCTTACATTTTCAGAAATACCGACTTTCCGAATCTCATTCACCAACTGTGTGAAATAAGAATAAGAGTCAGCCCCGTAAACACCGGGGAATAAAATATCCACGTCGTGTCGAACATTCGTAGGTACTGCCAAAACGGGGATGGCATTGACATTTTTAATAAGTTTTATCATATTGGCAATGTCGTTAGCCGCTTCCTTGATTGTTGTTCTTTTGTTTTGATCTATCCGAGCGTTATTGATTCCGCAGGATATGAGGACAAGATGGTATTTATTCGGACGCGCGGACAACTCCACAATCAAATCACCTAATGCGCCCGGTGTGTTCCTTCCGCCAACTGCGATGTTGGTTACATTTAGTTCAGGCATGATTTCCTGCGCTTGCGTCTTAAACTTATTAGCCCAATCATTTCCGGGAGTTGAACCGGTCCCGAACGCGATGCTGTCGCCAACAACCAGCATTTCTGTGAAATTACTGCGTAACGCATTGTATACTTTTTCTTCAACACTGAAACCAGAAATCAACAAGTTTAAGCTACTTGCATAGTTGTTAGGTGTAACAAAAATGCCGCAAAGACCCAAATTGAAGGTTTTGTGTTTTGCGTCTGTGTTAGACATAACTACCTTACCGTTAATCCTTACCTTCACGGAGCTACCGACGAAGTCAACATTGATGCTAACAGGTGTATTGTTTTTTAGAATGACGTCGCCACCCGTCAGTGTAATCGTCTCGATCATCGTCCCTACCCCGTTAATAAATTGCCACAATACCACTTTATTGGAGAATCCACCAAGATTTCCAGAGTAAACCCCGACCATGAAATAGTCTTTGAAACTCGATCCTCTGAACATAATCCCTACCGCGCAAGCGTCTGCTGTAGAAACATTCGGATTTTCCCAAATCAAAGAAATTTTTCCGTCCTGAATTTTTTTGTTATACCATAACAAGTTTTTTGTGTTGGCTGGGTTCACTTTTAGTTTATTGTCATTTAAAAGCCATTCATTATTTTTTGCACCTGTGTCGTCAGTAGGGTGAAAATTTAAAAGGTCGCTGAAATTCTCGACGCTAAATTTTTTCTTGTATGGCGAAAAATAAGTAGCAAGTGTTTTTTTTGTCGCCTTATCCGCCAACTGCGATGTAATGCCCTCGAATAATTGTCGGTCAATCGGTGTCCCGAGCTGTACGACCTCGCTCGGATTCTCCATCCACGTCGGGATCATGTCAAACTGATCGGTCGTGCCCGCCACAGGGACACGTTTGAATCGGTTCGGGTGTTGCACGATATGGTCTTTGAATTCTTGGGTCATAGGCTCATCTCCTTCGTATCAATCTCAATCCGTGCATAGGTCGGTCTTCCTGGTCGCTGGACGATGACTGTCGGTCGGTTGAGTAACCGCACATCGTTCTCGTCATAGAAGCGCAACTGACTGATGCCCGTCGTGTTCGCGGGGATATTGACCCACAGATTTAGTTTTGTGCCAGACACGTCATTTTTGACGATGTCAGCGTTATATTCATTGCCGTCTTGTAGATAAGCCGCACGGGTGATGCGACCACTCATGTAGAGGGCGATGTCTTGCAGTAGTGTCGGTTCAAACATGTTCGGCATCTCATAACCCTCCTGGTGTCGTCATCATGCGATATTGATTCAGCATCGGTGCCCGCACCTCGTTTAAGATGAGGACGTGTTCGAGTGACAGGTTCGTCTTGATCTTGACGCGATAGAGCAAGTCGAGATAGGCGGGGATGATTTCGCGGAACGTCTTGTACAAGAGCCCCTCATCGATCGGCTTATCCTCGCCTAGTACGTCCACCTCAATCACGAACCCGTCCATGTTGCGAACAATCTCGACCGTCAGCCCCAGCCCGCCCGCCACGTTCTTCAAGTACGCCTCGTTGACGTTCTGTGACTTGCGTTTTGCCGCGAGGAGTCGTGCCCGTCGGTCATCCAAACTAAGCGTCTCGTCCTCAGGAAGCCCGTACTGCAACTCCATGAGGGCGATGCCCGCCTCGGTCGCTGATGCCACGAAGCGCTCGTTCGTGAGCGTCTCGTCGATCGTCTCCTCGATGCTTGCGATGAGGGACGCGTAAGAGACAAAGATGCTCTGCATGTCCTTGTTCTCACGCCAATACGGTGCCGACATATCCAAGAAGCGCTCGAACTTGTCAAGCGCCGTCTGTGTCAGTTCGCTCATAGTGTCACACTCCCTAAGACCGGCGCCTCTTTCGCCGCTGGCACGATGTTATTCAATCCGCTGTTCACGAGAAAGTCCGTCACATCGAGCACCCCATCCGTATCAAGCAGGATTTTGAGGAGTTCGGTGTAACGGACTGGATTGGCCGTAAAGACAACACTATTCAGATAAGCATTGACCTGTGTCTCATAAGCGGCGATGACCTCTGCCGCCTCATACCCTTCGATGACGCTCAGTGTGCCCGTGATGTCGATGAGGCGAGGCGTCGGCGCTTGGATGAGGTTCGTCGCAATGAGGGACGCCTTCTCGTCGATATGCGCCTGTGTCGCATCTAATACCGATACGTCCGGTTCGCCTGTCTTCGTCCAGATGAGGACGGTCACGCTTCCAGGTGACGGGTCGGTCGGGAACACCTTAGCGGCGCTGACCTGTTCAATCTCAAGCGCCCAGTTGACGTAGTCCTGACGATTGCCGCCACCTGAGACGTTTTGCAAACGCTGGAAGTAGCGACTCTTTAACTCGGTATCGCTTTCCGCATCGAGCCCACCTGTCATGGCGACTTCCTGACGGATCGTCACAAGGTTCTGAAACTCGCGGGGCAGTCGGGTCAAGGTGAACGCCGAGACGTTGTAGACGAGCCCGACTTCTTCCGCCGTGACGCTAACCGTCGTCTCCCCTGGAATCGGGTTGTCGGGGTCAGGCTGTTCGGCGGGCGGCGTGATGACCGCGTCCGTGTTGAGCGTGAAGCGCACGTCTGCCTCCGTCGAAATGACCGTGCCCGCAGGAACCGTGATGTCGACGTTGCTCTGTAACTTGATAGTGCCTGTCGCAAGTTGACCGGGCTTTCGGGCGATGCCGACCTCTTTGACGAGCTCATCCAAAAATTCACCCCATGAGGTGGACGGGATGGCAGCATACACCGAGTCGACGATCATGCGCTGGACGTCGGCAATCTCGTCCGCTCCCGGCTTCGTCGCATCCCAGACAGGCGAGCCTTCCTGTGTGTCCGTGTCCCCGTCATATTGTTTGGCTTGGTCGAGCATGCGCGCGTGGATGACCTCGGCGCTCTCGGCTTCAATCGAGATAAAACTAGTTGGCAATGGTGATGTCATCGACCGTGACCTCCTCTCCTGTGTCAATCGTGATGCGGATGCGTGCGGACAACGTATCGTCCTTCAAAGTGACCTCCTCGGCGGTGACCCCCTCGACCCCGACGACGGCAAGCGCCGCCTCGTTGCATAAGGCTTGCAGGTCCGCCCGTGCCGTCTCTGCATCAGGGTACACCTCGCCGAACATGGTCCAGATGAGGGAGCCGTAGCCCTCGTCGAGATTGTCCGAGCCGAAGGACGGGTACACCTCGACCTGACCGCGCGGGGTCAAGAGATACTTGATGACCCGCTCGGCTTTCGTACGGACGGGGTCGGCTTTGAACAGACGTCCGTTGCGCCAGTCGATGCCCCATGTGCGGGTGCCGTAGCCACTGACGAGCAGGGCATCCTCCGTCTCGGTGTCGACCACGCCGTCCAAGACCTCGTTTAATTCGTCTGTCGGAAACATGGCGTCCCTCCTTAGTAAAATAGCGCCGGGTTGACCGTGTTGAGCGCCAAACTCGGCGAATAGATATAATTGCCCTTATGAATCTCGAAATGAAGATGTGAGCCGGTCGAGTTGCCCGTGCTCCCCATCTTGCCGATGAGTTGCCCGATGCCGACCTCGTCACCGACTTTGACGTTGATCTCCGACAAGTGGGCGTAGACAGTGACCCATTTCTGGCCGTCCTTACCATCTGGGAAATGTGTAATCATAATATGTTTGCCGTAGCCACCCGAAAAGGCGGACTTGGCGACACGCCCCGCTGCCGCCGCACGAATCGGTGTACCGATGTCATTGGCGATGTCAATCCCGTTATGGAATGTGTAGCCGTATGCCCCGCTCGCCGGACCCCAGCTCTGCGAGACCCGTCCGTCTGTCGGTCGAATGAATATCTTTCCTTCCGCTCGTTCAGGAGCGTTCGGGTCAATCTCGCTTTCGGGGAGACTGCTTTTCGGCGTCTCAGGCACCTCGGGTTCTGGTAGATTGTCATTCAAGGCGAGTTTGAGGCGCATCGTGTGCCCGTTCGCCGTGATGGTATGACTATCCGCTTGGATGTACCACGTTCCGCCCGACACCTGATTGCCGCGAAGCTCGACCTTGCGACCGGACTGCCCGTTGACGTGACCGATCATCTCGACCGAGAGGCTTCTGTCCTCGCCGTATGAGTTGACGAGGCGTTGCGTCTGTTCCGCTAAATCTTTGGCGTTCTCCGCATCGAGGGTGATGACGTTTCGCATCGTCCCGAGCTTGTCACGGAGCGCCTTGTTCGATTGCTCGGCCTGTGGAACCTCTTCCTCTTTTGGTGGTGTGGAACTGTCCGTGTTATCAGTCGCTGGTAACGTACTCGTGAACGCACGGTCGGCGTCCATCCCGAACCCCCGATAGAGTTGTTCAATCGTATTGGCGTACCCGCTGTCGTTTTCACCCTGTGAAGGATGCCACCCGTTCCAAAGGTGTGCCATGTTCTTGCTCGTCGGCGCATAACTTTGATTTTTCATCACCGCATATTTCGGACCCTTCATGATTTCGCACGCCTTCTGCAAGTTGTATTCGGGGTCACGGAGTCGGTTCGCGTCGACCGCTAGCCCGACATTGCCAGGTGTGATCTGCGTGAGTCCGATACTGCCCGCCCCGTCACTCGAGATGGCATCAGGGTTTCCTGAAGACTCCATCATGACGATGAGTTTCAAGAGGAGCGGGTCTACGCCGTTCTTGTTGGCAACCTGATAGATAAGGGCATCCCAACGGTCCGTCGCTTTCAGACGCGACTTGAATCCGCTCTGGTACCCATTTGAGTCAGGACCTTTGTACTTGCTCGAGGCGATGCCGCCGAAACCACCAGGCGACTGTGCGACACCTGAGGATGCCACCTCTGCCGGACCTTTCGCGTAGAGGACGGTGTACACGTTCTGGGCGTCGTCCGTCTTGGTGATGTCGAGTGCGATGCCTGGGTCAACGATGAGTCCAGGAAGCCCGCCACGTTCGCGTAAGTCGAGCTTGTCGCCGTTCATGCGTAAGTAATAGCGCTTCCCCGTCTTGCGTCGTTCGAGCCCGAGCAACCCTTGTAGCATCGTCTGCATATCGACCGCCATATAGCCGATGTTGCCGTGACGTTTGGCAGTCGGTTTGATGTAGCCCGTCGGGACGCCCGCTCGTTTCGCAAAGTTCTGCACGATCTGTGAAAGGGTGAGCCCTTTGTCGCTCGGCGTCGTGCCAATCGGACGGACGAGCAGGTTCGCGGTGTTGCGTTCGAAATAATAGGCGTTGTCGTAGCAGGTGAGCGTGACCCCGCTTGTCGCCGAGTGCTCGACGTGAAAGACACGCCCATCAAACAACAACTTGCCGTCAGCGCTGACACGGATGCGCTCCCCGTTTTCGTACGGAACGCCCTGCTTGGCGACGATGGACAACTGACACGAGCGATACAGGCGGTCGAGCGTACCGTCAATCTTGATGACGGTGACGAGCTGTGTGACCGTGTACCGCTTCTTGTTCTTGCGGTGATAATAATGGACCGTGTAGCTCATCAGACGAGCCTCGCGATGACGTAGATGCGTCCTGTCGTCATGTCTTGTAACGCGAGACAACGTTGTCCGATGCTCACGCCGTTCGCCACGCTCTCCGTAAATCGAGCAAGTGCGGGTTCGCCCGCTAGGTCAGGACTGAACTCGAGCGGTGACGTTCTGGTGACGCTCCCCTCAAGGAGTCGCACGTCTTGGTTGAATCCTTGTTTTTTCATCGCTTGAATCAAATCATCTTGCCAACTCATGGGACTCCTCCTTTTATAGTGGGGTGACGCGTACTGACGGCAGTCCGCGCTCACGGAACACCATCGCATACGGTAAATCAGATGTAGCGCCCTCCGTCTCGTAGTTGAGCTCACGTAGATGAAAGAAGCCCGAGACACCTAACGCCCGAATTCGTACACGGACGGGGAACGTCGTGTTGAGCACCCGTTGCTCAAACCATTTGGCAAGTTCGACGGGATCATGTAAGACCGTCCGTTGGGTGAAGTCATAGTCCGAGTCGGACGTGAAGAAGCTCTCCAGCCGAATCTCACGCGGGTTCATCGCGCCTGGTGCCGTATAGGTACGTTGGGCGATAGTCGGGCGGTCATCGAATGAGCGGGTATAACTCACCTTGATCTGTTCAGGTGTGACAGGCAAGATGCGTGAATAACCCGCCTGTACCGTCTTCTTGACCGTCTTGTATTCGTAGGTCGTCACCCAGCGCCCGTTGACTTTCTTCGTCACCTTGACATTCTCGCGCACGATACGCGTCTCAGGACGGAAATAGGTGACTTCAACCTCCATTGTGCTGCGTGGCATTTACATCGCCCCCTTCAAGCGCAATTCATTGGCGATGGCTTTGCCGATGGCGTCGATGTCCGATTCTTGACGTACATGGAACGTGTTGCCTGTGACGAGCACTTGCCCGCCACCACGACCCGCCGCTTGTGCAGGGACGACTTGCTCCCCTTTATGCAACTCGGCGATATAGCCGTCATACGGGACGTACGAGAGACCGGCACGGTGTGAGCCACGAAGTCTGCCGTTTGTCTTAGCGTTTGGGTCGAATCCAAAGAAATCATTCGCCCATTTCTTCGTTCCATTCCACAAGTCTGGCATGTCAAGAAATGGCGCGACTTGTTTGAAGAACGGGCCGTAATCGCCACCACCCTCAAATTTGTATGTGTCTTTTCCAGTCAGAGCGCGAATCAATGGTTTTCCGCTCATGTTGTCAGATAACCATGATCCTGTTTTCTCCATGGCGTTGAATCCATTCGCGATAGCGTCTAACGTCTTCGCGACGCCTTCCATAGACTTCCCGAGATTGATGAAGGCACTCGTGAGTGAGGCATCATCTTCACCTGCGATCAAGTCGACGAGTTCTTTGCCCGCTCCCCACGCAGATTTCATCATTTCGGATGCTCCGTCCCACGTTTCTTTCGCCCATGTTTCAACATCTGACCATGATAGGTCGAGGTCTTCGACGTAAGATAAACTTCTCTGGAACATGTTGGCCAACCCATCGCCCATCCCTTCCACGAAACGAGCAACTTGCTGGCTTCCTAATGTCGCGTTCAATTGCTTGAGCGGGTCTTTTAATTTCGAAAGGATTCCTTCGCCGCTATCTGCAAAAATTTTGAGTGCGTTTGATTTGAACAACTCCCATTGCGCATACGCAGAGTCATTGACCTCAGCAACGTATTCTGCTGTATATCCCATCTTGTCGAGTGTTTTGTCGACTGCGTTCAAGTTCTGCTGCCAACTCGCGTCCGAACTGAACCCGCTCTCACGAAGTGTCTTTTTACTAATGTTGAATCGATCGGCAATGGATGCGATATCCCCACTCAGCGCTTCACGCATTGAAAACGAGGCACCTTCCATCCCTTCTAAAGGGTTTGAAGAAGCGAGGCGTTCGTTAATGTCCATCATCCGAGAGATTTCACTGAAGTCTTTCGTAACCGGAAGGAACGTCGTGGCAGCGGCCGCAAAATCTTTTTCTGCGAACATTGACGTCATCGCCTTATCTTGGACAAGACCGAACAGTTCTTTCCCTTTGCCTTTGTCCGCCAACAGGGCGCCCATCTGCATTTGGGAAAGCTCTTTGTTCATCGCACCACCAAGAACGGCTTCACCGAGTTTCCACGCCCCGAACGCCGCGCCCGCCCCTGCAATCATTGCTGGAAGGCTTGTTAAGGTGGAGACAATCCCTTTTAACCCTCCTCCGAGGACGCGCATCGCGCTTACCCCTTGGCTACCGAGGTTGTTAAACCCAGTGCCAATACCAGACAACGTCCGCTTCATTCGTTCCACCGCATCTGTCGTCTGTCGGGTCGAGCGACCAAGTTTATCTTGGTTCTTATCCATTTCGACCAAACGTTTCGACAGCCGATCCGATTCATTCCCTGTCTGTTGCATGGACGCTTTCATCGAACGGACGCCAGGAGTGACCTTGTCGTCGATGATAAAGCGTGCTGTATAATTTTTCTGACTCATCTACATCATCCTCCCAGCCATCCGTTTGCTCTCTTCTTCGAGTTGTAATGCGACGCTGATAAATGCGGCTTTCTTTTGACCCGACTCCCAATGCTCGACGACATGCGGGGGGATGCCGGTCAATCGGAAGATATGATGCAAAAAGAACCAATCATCGGGCGCTTCACCTTTTCGGAGCGGTTTCCCGTCCGCGGTGAGGCCCGCCATTAGTTTTTTACTTCAGCCGCTTCTTCCTTCGCCTCTTCTGGCTCGACGAATCCTAGCGCTTGCGCCAATGCGCGGTCGAGTCGTTTCTGTTCGCCATAACGATAGGCGAGGTTCACGAACTCTACGTCGTTCAAGATACCGAGCTCTTGTTTCAACTCAGGCGACAAGGCGCGTGAACCATCCTGTTCGTGCACACTCTCGATAAGCATCAAGGCGTCCAACAATTCTTGGTCGATGACCCCATCTTTTTTACATAGTTTTTGTAACTCTTCGAGCCGTTCTTTTGGAATCTCGTGCACGACAACGACCGTGTCCTCATCGAGCCGAACCTCCACTTTCAACACATCTTCCTTTCGTTTCAATAGACGTTCACGAACCGATAACTTTGCCATGTGGTTGCCTCCTCATAAGTAAAAGAGACGGGCTAGTGCCCGCCTCATGCGCGTGGTGTTTGGAATCCTTTGATCGATACATCTGCCGCGAAGAACGGTTGCGAGATTTTAACCTCGGTCCCGACTTCCCAGTTTGCGAGGTCCGCCGACTGGAAGACGATGCCGCTCGCCGTGACCGTACCGGCTTCCATCGTGTCCAAGTTACGCATCGAACCCGTCACCGAGATCAAGCGCTTCTTGCCATTGCCGAGGTACGAGAGTGCCGCCTGTTGGAGAGCCGCGTTATAAAGAAAACCGCCCATCTCACCAGACGCCTCACCGCCCGCGACCTTATGTTGTGTCAGTTTGACGCGTGGAATCCGCACCTTCTTGATGTCGTAGTCCACACGAAGGGTGAAGCGGTCGATATAGCCAGCGAACACGCCGTCGACATAAATCGCCATCTCATCCCCTACATACGTTTCATGACCGTTCCGCATTAGTTAGCACCTCCACTTGCGACGAATTCGAAGAAGAACTTCTCAGCCGCATCGATGAACTCACCTGACGTGAGCAGGTAGATCGACTCACCGACCGGCGGGAAGTCGGGGTGAATGATGGTCTCTGTGTCTTGCGACAGGACGCCCGCCCGTTTCAGGCGGTTGTTGAACTCTTCGATAGCAGCGAGAAGCACCGCTCGTCCGTCCGCATCGTTGTTGATTTTGCCGATAAAGCCCGACTCGACTGCATACGTGAGCGTCTCCTGGTACACGGCCGCATTGTAGGCGATACGCAATTTCCCTTTGTTGAAGCCTGTCGCGTCAGATGTGATAGCCCCTTCGAGCACCACATCGATGCCGTTGTGAATCGGTACCGCGATACCCTCCGTGTAGAAGTTCTCGCGCTGCGCTTTCGTGAGACGGCGTTCCACGTCCACGGCGAACGGGATGACCTGACGGGTGAGTGACCCTTCGCCAAGCCCTTTCGCGCCCTGTACGCCTGCGAGATACGCGGCGAGCTGACCGCCTGAATATTGGTCGCCTGAAGCGTCCGAGACGCCCAGACCCACGTGCATGATGTCCTCATGCTTCGCTGTCGAGTAGACGAGCTCAACCGCCGCATCGTCTGCGAGTCCCCACGCGTTGCCCGCAAACGCCACAAAGTGACGCCCATCGGCTTTCATCTGGGCGCGCCACACCTTGAGTGCGTCGACGTCCGCTTTCACGGCATCATAGCCGAGTGCGAAGCCGTCGAAATAATACGGTGAGAGTTGTTCGAGCGCGTCCTCGAGTGCCTCCGCGTCGTTTCGGACGTAGAGGATGAGCTTTGATGCACCGCCTTGTAGGGCGAGCTCGGCGTGCGCCTTGTTCGTGCCTAGCGTGTCGGCGATCTGTTTCGCTGTCGTTACCTCATGCACCGCACCGCGTTTCTCAGCGATGGATGAGTCGGCGACCATGGCGATGATGCCCCGTTCGCCCGGACGGATGACCCGCTCGGCGGCACGTTCTAAGAGTAAATACAGACCCGGCAAAATCGGGTCAGTGGTCTTGTCCCATGTCGGCATATCGTTGCCTCCTTTATGCTAATTCGTTGTTGATCTGTTGCATGAGCGGACCGCGTTCTTTGTCGATGTCCGCCCATTCGTGCCAGACGAGCGTGAGTACCGCCGCCTTGACGTTCGTGGGTCCACCTTCGACCATGCGGACGGACGCGTCCCGAATCTTGAGGAAGCTGTCCGTCTTGGTCGAGCCTTCGTAATGCGGCACCTTGTAGCCGTTGACGGCAAGCGCATCGATGACGCAAGAGGCGTCCCAGTGTGCCTTCTTGCGCGTCTCACGGTACAAGACGAGGGCACACACCGCCTCCCGCTTCGACTGACCCGAGGAGCCTGTGATGCGGTCGTACTGGATGGGTGTCACGTAGATGCTAGGTGTTACAAAGGCAAGTGGCACCTCGTCTTCGTACACCACTTTGTACTGTGGCTCACCCGAGCGGGCGTTGAGCGTCGTCTGAATGTAACGGATGAGGGAGCTTTGTCGTGGATTCATCAGCTAAACCCCTTTCGGATGGAGTCGTCGAATTTCTTTGGTAGATCCGCTTCGAGGATGCGTTCGGTGATACGGTACGCGTTGTCGAAGAAGTGCGTCGGTGGGACGAACGACTTGTTATTGACCGTCCAGTGCCCCTCATTGACGAATTTCGCGTAGGTCGTCACAGTGCCCGTTTCGATTGCCGTCTGCGTCCGCTCCCAGACGTTGTTGAAACCGCCTTTCTGAAACGAATTCAGCATCAAGCGCGTGTCGACGAGTTGTTGCCGCAATATCTCACGGCGCACCTCGGCTAAAAAGGTAAAGCCCATCGCATCGACGTACTCGTTCAGGTCGGTGCCGAAGTGACGGAGCACTTGGTCCATATCCTTGGCAAACTCGTCAAAGCCGTTCATAGGGCGATGTCCTGCGTCGCGAATACGCTCAAGTGATGGTCCTTCACGTTACGAGGCGTCCCAGCGACCAACTCCATGTCATCGATGACGAGGATGTCGTTCACCTGTATGTCCGCATCAATCGAGAACGTCACTTTCCAGTTCTCACGAAGGGTTTGATAACTCGTTGACTGGATGAGGTCGTGCGTTTTGCGGACCATGTAACACGGCACGTTAGTTGCAATCGTCCCGAGTGTCGTCTCGGTCACGGGGTTGCCGTAATCGTCGTAACTCGGTTCGAGCGGAATCTGCCGCTTGATGGTGCAACGGTCGGAAAGCATCGATAGGAGGCTCATAGGTAGCCCACCCCGAACGTCGTTACAACCTTCTCAGATGGTCTTGCTTCTTCGACGTACGCCTTCAGCAGATGCGTGACATCGGGAAACGGTGCATCTTTCCCGATTTTGTATTGATAGTCGTCAAGTTGTTCCGATTCATAGCCTTTCAGCATCGCCTCGGACGAGTTGTAGAGCGCATAATACTGGGCGAGCTTCATGCAGGCGACTCGTACCTTCTCAGGCACTACCTCGAACGTCGTGTTCGTGTATTCCTCGATGTAGGCTTCCGCCTCGAGGATGTCGTCTGTCAGTTGCTCATCGGTGCGGTTTTTCACCACAAGAAAAGAGGTCCTGTTACGGACCTCCGTTGGTGTGAGGATAGGCATTTACATCCCTCCTTGATCGAGCAAGATGGCGTCAATCAGCTCCGGTTTAGTCATGCTCGAACGGCCCGAGATGTCTCGTTCGACCGCAATCGCATAGACCTCGTCGCGCGTCATGCCCTCAAGCTCCTCACGTGTGTACGTTCGTGGCTCACTAGGCGCTGACGCCATCATCATGAGCGGCTCAGGGTGTGACAGTGTACTCGATGTAACCGAGCGCTTTTGGCTGCAAGATGACGAAGTCCACGCTCGAGAGCATGAAGTGATACGTCGCATCCTTCGCGATAGCGGCTGAGTCGTCACCGACCGACTTCAATTGAACGTCGTAACCAAAGACCGGCTTCAAGTTCGCAAGTGGCGTGTGCAAGATGACGTTTGACGGCATATGCTCGACGACTTCGATGCCGTACCCAGCAATCGCATCCAAACGACCATTGACGAACGCCACATCACCGACTTGTGTCTCACGAGCCTGTACAGCCGAGACGAGGTCAAGGTATGTCGCACGGTTCATGATGAACTTGAAGTCCATTGACACGTACTTGTCTTCGTAGTTCTTCGTGAACTGCGTCAAATCCGTGACGGTTGGGATAGCCGCGAAGTCAACTTTCTTGTTGACCGCTGTCGCTTCCGCTTTCTTCAAGAAGCCGTCTTTGATACCGAGGAACTCGTCAACAGAATCCACGTCACCGTTGAGGGCGAGGTCTTGGATGTCCGCTCCGAACTGTTGCTGAATGAGCGCGAGGAGGGCTTGACGCACGTTCTGGCCGCGCATTTGCGCCGTGTAGACAACGTTCGAGTTCGAAATCCACTCATCCCAGTAGACAGCAGTCAACGCGAACGGGATTCCGCGCTCGTTTTTCGAATCACGGCTTCCTGGTGTCGTTGCTGTTCCGAGATGCTCACGGATCTGACGTGATTTCACGCCGAGCTCGTCGAGTTGTCCTGTCGCAGACATCGCAAAGTGTGGCACGAGTTTCGAGAGGAACGAAGATGAACCGACAGCGTCCGTCATGAATGCACGGGCGTCATCCGCTGGCAAGCGAACATCGTTCGATTTCTTGATAGTGGCTAATTGTTTGATAAGGTCAGTGTTTGTTGGCATGTTTGGTCACCTCTTCTTATGAGTTCCAGTGACGGAGGTAGTCTGGCTCCCCGTCTTTCTGGACGTGTGTTGGCTCTGGCGTGTTTCCGGCAGGCTTCGCTTTCTCAATTGCTTCTAAGCGCGCTGTGACAGGCTCGAGCGCTTTGGCAATCGCATCTGCGATGACCGCTGCGTCGTCTTTTGGCTCTGGGTCAGCAGGCGGGTCTTGTTTCGGCTCGTCTCCCTTTTCGAGGTCTTCGAGTCGCTTGGCAATCGGTGCGAGCGCTTCGTCGAGCGCTTTTTTTAAATCTTCTGGTTTCATGTCGTCATCCAATCCTTTCGTGATCGTGGTGCCTCCCGTGATGGCGAGGATGGTCTGGTTAAAATCGTTGGCCGCCTCCGTGATGCGGTTCGTATCTGGCGTGTTGTTCCAAAACTCGTCATAGACGATGTCTTCGAGCATAGAAAAAGCAGAGCGCATGTCGCGGCTCTGCTGAGTCTCGGTGAAGCGGGTCGACAACTCTCCTTTAAGAAGGTTGGCAAACACTGTCTTCGCCTGTTTCCAGATGGTTTTCGGTTCGGATTTGGCAATCTCTTCGACTTCGGCTGTCCCAGCGAGTGAGTATCCGGTGAAGTCACCTTTTTGAATGGCTTCCCACATGGTGTCGGTCGCTTTGGTGACGAGCACCCAGCTACCTTTTGCGATGGTCTCGCCTTCGACGACCATGTCCACCGGAGCGATGTAACTTTGCACCACCGTGCCCGCTTCCGTCGAAAAGTCGTGCTGCATGTCGATGTTGCGATAGTGTTCCATGAAGCCGTGTGCCGCCTTCTCAATCTCCTCAGCGGTCATGTAGTCGTCATGTGCGTCCGGTACGTCCGGTTCATACACGACGCCATACACGAGCTTCTGCGGGTCATCCTGCTTCGTGATGACCTTGACGTCTGTCTCGAACGTTGGCGCCTCGTCCGAACTCTTCATAAGGAAGAACTTCTTCTGGTTCGCGCCCTTGTTCACGTAGGAGACGTGTGTGACTGTGGCATTCGTGAGCAATCGTGGCATCTTTTTCTCACCCCCTTTCCCTAGAATGTTTCGTTGATTTCGTTCAACGTGTTCTGGCGTATGACTTCCTTCTCGAGGTCGGACAGTTGGATGATGTCCTCACTCACTTTCGGTCGTGTCGTGCAGTGACAGTGGACCGATTCTTTCGCAGGGAGTGCCGGATCACGTGGGAACCGAGCGGCATAGCCACCCACGTCAAAAAGACCGTTCACCTTATCGATGACGGTCCCTGAGAGCGCGACGTGATTCTCACGGGGTTTATTCTTGCGTCGTCCTGTGTGCACCCATTCGATGCCGACAACGCTTGGTGACTGCACATACGCCTCATGTTCCGATACGGAGTAGGCACGAAGCATTTCCGTGATGGCGGTCGTTCGTGCGCGGGCTCGTGTGAACTCCGGCAGGTCGAGCAACTTTCGTTCGAGTGCTGGCACCCCTTGACCGCTCGCTAACACGTCTTGAATGGCGTTACTCACCGCTTCGTGAGCCGTCGTCTGCATGAGGTTCCCGAGTTTCGGCCCCCAGTCATCGAGGAACCCGACCGCTCGCTTGGAATACTGCGAGACGCCGAGGTCTTTGTCCGGCATGAGGAGCGGGACGAGTTCCGTCAAGAGTGCCGTATTCGTCGTCGTGACGAGGTTCGCCAGTTGGACACCGAAGGCATCGCCCCCGAACGTACGAAGGATGCTCTCGTCATTCAGCTCACCCCGTTCCATCAAATCGAGCAGGACACTCAGGTGATATGACTGTTGCCCGACGAGCAGGCCGTCAATCGCCACTTCGAGCGTCTTGATCTGTTCGAGCAGGTAACTAACGTTCACGACCTTCATGTCATCGAGAAACGACTGTAACTCGTCATCTTCCGCCTTCAGCACCCGTTCCGCCCATATACCGAGCTCGCAGAGTTGGCACATCAGCCGTCACTCCGATGGAGGATACGGCGTAACTGTCCGGCAAGTTCACTCAAGTCATTTGACCCGTAGGCTTTCAGCAAGTTCTCAGCGGCTTTCTCGGAGCCTTGCCCGTTCGGTGTATTGAAGAACTCATCGATGAATGGCTCGAGGTCTTTCCCGAGCACGCGACCGAGTAAGTCACGAACGTCGTTCGGTGCGACCGCTCCTGCCTTGACGAGGACATCAAGAATCTTCGCCGTGTCGTCTGGGTTCTCGATTTTCGGTGCATCGAGCGTCACTTCGACATGTTGGAACCCGTGGTCACGGAGCAAGCGGTTGATGCGCCACGCGAGGGCTTCCCGTTCCGGTTGGAAGACCTGTTCTTCCGTCAGCTCCTTCGCCGTCTCGACCGTGGCCCGATTGTAATCACTCGACAATCCGACATAGATCGGTGGGAGTCGGTACTTCGAAAGCACCTTCTCGCGCATCTTGTCGCTGTATTCGAGGAACAACGCGTCTTCCTGGAGCACGTCCGCCATCTTGACGAGTTCGGCGCGCCCTTTCTTCTTGGATGCCTCGAGCGGGTCCATATCTTCCGGTACCGTCGTCTCAACACCGAGCCAAAGGATTTTATGTCGCGCTTCCTTGCCGCCCTTGACGTACTGTTTCAACGTCGCTTCGGTCTCTGGTGTCAGTTGTGCGTTCTCTGTTAAGAAAGCGAGCGGCGTATGACGACCGTTCATGAAGTAGTCATAGTTCAGCTCACCTGCTTCCCGATCACCCAAGATGTCGAGGAGCGTTCCAATCCAGCGAGGCACCCCGTAAGCGCCGTCCCCGATTTTGAGGTGCAGCACTTCTGTAGCCGTTCCTTTCTCACCTTCACCAATCGAGCCATCAAGGTTGAGCGGGGTCGCATCTCCGAACGCCTTATACCAGACCTCGTTCGTGCCGTCTCGGTAGCAATAGCGGCGATACTTCTTGCCGTCCGCTCCGACCATTTTCTTCGTGACGAGCATCGGTACCGGGTCGATGTTCTCGAGCCCGACGACCTCGCCTCGTAAATTACGAAGCACTTCGATATACGCCTCCCCCGCTTCCTCACGGTGCAGGATGGCGGTCTCGAACACTTCTTTCAACGGCATCTCGTCATTGAGCGACTTTAGTAGGTCTTCCATGCGTCGCCATTCGGCTTTCTTCGCTTCCGTCTCGCCTGTCGTCGTTTCGTCCTCGATGTACTTCGGGCTGATCCCGAACCCAACGATGTTCTGCTTGTACGCATCGTTGCATTGGCTGAGGATGGTCGAATACTCCATCAACGCACGAAGCATACTCTTGTCATACGGTGGCGAGAGCAATGTCTGCGAGTTGTCGATGAATTGCGTCTCGTTCTTTTGAATCGGGATGACGTGTTCTTTCCCTTCGAAAATCTGTGCGCCCATCGGCTCACCTCCTTGTTAGAATGCCGCGACACGTTTGCCGCGACGCTCGTTCGGTTTGGTGTTGCGGTCCTTGTATTCCAGCGCATATCTCAGCGCATCCATCAAGTGGTTGTAGTCATCAATCGGCTTATTCTGCATGTCACCCGACAGACGGTCCTTGGCCCATACATAGTTGTTGATCTCGATGATGAAGTTCGTGCAGCGGGGATGGATGACAATCTCGTACTCCTGTATCTTCTGGATACCGGCGAGGATGCTGTCCTTCCCTTTACGAGCGGGTACGACACGGCTGATGCCGAGACGACGCAATTCCTCAATCGTCTTCGGCTCGGCGCTGTCCGCTACGATACGGCGTTTGTGCACCTGCTTGTATTTCAACATCTCGGCAATCTCTGAGTTGAGCATCCCTGGTTGATAGTGCTCGTCACAGATATAAAGACGCTTGTTCGCCTCGTCCACCGCCACGTCGATAAACGCGGTCGGGTCGATGCTGAACCCGAAGTCCAGACCGATGTATGAATCAAGTGACAAGTCCCGCTCGAACTCTTCCACCTTGAAGCGGTCGAACACGAGCCCGTCGGCAATCCCCCACTCCCCGTCACAAACAATCTTGGCACGGCGCGGGTTCGTCTTATATAAGTCCTCGAAGCGGTTCCTATCCGCCTCGTCGAGCCATTCGTTGACCCGGAACGTTGTCGTGAGCGAGAACGTGTTCGCCCGTCGTGTCGCCTCATCGAAGAACACGCGCTTGAGCCAGTGCCGCTCGCTCCATGGGTTGAACGTCACCGTGATCTGTTTGAAGAAGTCCGGCGCGTCGTAACTACCCCGAATCGATTCGACGACGGTCGAGAACTTGTCTTCCGTCTCAATCTCGAACGCCTCCTCGAACCATGCCCAGCACAAGATGCCGTGTTCGACGGTGATGGACGTGATTTTGAGTGGGTCATCGAGTCCACGGAACAGAATCTTCTGCCCTGTCGGTTTGTACGTCAGCTCCGGGAGTGATTCGTTCGTCTTCCATAGATGCGAGACGCCCAGCTTCTGAATCGCCCATTTGAGGTCGGTGTAAGCCGACTGACCGAGTGTGTTCGAGTAACGGCGCACGACAAGTGTGTTCGCCCACGGATGTTTCATCGTCCGTTCGACAATGTTGAGCGCGGTCGTCTTCGACTTCTTCGAACCCCGTGACCCTTTGACTACTCGATAGAAGGAGCGGTCATGCCAGAAGCGGTTGTACCCGCCACCGATGAGTTGCTTGATGCTGAGTGCCTTAGTCATCGACAGGCACATCCTCGACGAAGACTGGCGTCGTCACTTCGACTTCCTGCCGATCTGTGAATAATGCATAGCGTTTGCCGATGAGTTCCGCTGCTCTGTTGGCATCAGTGACTTTTGTCGGGAACGCTACAAGCTGAGGTTCTTCCCATGACTCCGTGACCTTCTTCGGTTTTCCGTCCGGACCTTCGACCCATTTGGACGCCGACTTTTTGATGACGACAGCGGTGTGCTCAGGTTCTTCTCGTCTCATAACCTTCGTGAGATAGCGGAGTACTTCATCCTGCTTTGCGATGAGTTCGTCGTCCTTCTGTTGCATCAAATCTTCCACCAATTTCAAAATGTCAACATTCGTCAACAACCTTTGCCCTTGGCTCCTTGCCGTCTTCTCGCTATATCCCGCTCTGATTGCCGCTTTTGTTGCGTTCAAGTCGACGATGTACTCATGAGCAAACCGCCGCTGTTTGTCGTTCAATTCGCTCATCTCATCGCCTCCTTTCGTTTATGTCTACAAGGCCGCGCACGTTGGGGGTTGTCTAGGGAGAGTCGACACGTGAGCGGTATTCTAGGCACAAAAATACCCGAGTGCTCGTAAGCAATCTCGGGTTGATCGTTTAATGGGGTACGCCTCGAACGAGACGGAACTTTTAATGCGAGTCCTCGGAGCGTCCGTTTTCGTCGGCGGTTGGGAACGTCTCCGAGTCCTCTACTCTCTTAGTCTATCCTCTATATGCGTGACGCGCGTACACGATTCGTACATGATTAGTAAAGTTAATCGGTCAGCACGACCACATTCCTCACATTGTTCGATGCCTTGCGCTTTTTAAGCCGTCGTTGATAGGTCGGGTAGGTGTAAAACAGAATCGTGTTCCGCTGCACTCCTAGTTTCTCTGCACACTCGTCAACCGTTCCGATGACAAGCAACTCGTCTCCCTTGTATACCGCATACTCTTTCACTCCCCCTCACCTCCCAACGCGTCATAACACGCTTGGCAATACCCCGTCGTCCCTCCGAAAATATCAGGCTGTTGCAACGTCGCCTCGTTGCCGCAGTCGCAGTTCGGTGCGTAGCCTGCGATGCGTCTATTCTGCTCGATCAATGCGCGTAGGGTCTCCTGTGTCTCGAGTGGCATCAGTACACCCCCGAGTCGCTACGGTCATGGTTCACAGCGTTCTTACGATTGTACGTGTCGATGATGTCCTGTTCGGTGTAGTTATAACAAAATACGAGCGTTAAGAGATTAGCGAAAGACTCTTCAATCTCTTCGGCACATAGAACTGCACTCGCCAACTCCCAATATTCCACTTTTCCATTAGGTATACCTTCGATGAAGTATCGATTAGCTTCGACATCGCCTACTAAATCATCAAACGCCGAGTGTAGATTCATTCCAGAAAAATACGGGCGGTTCTCAATAATATGATTCGTGTAACTTAAATAAAAGTGCAATGCGTCCACAAACTCTTCCAGAAACGCCTCTCGGTTCATCGGCTTGTCGCTCCAATACTTCATGTCACCCTTCATCTCGTTCACGCACTCAGCTGCTTCCACACGGTATGCCAACTCGATCCGTTCAAGCGGTAGTTCCGCAATACCTTTATCCGCCTTAATCTTCGCATCCAACACTCCCTGCTTGCCTGCCAACTCGATAAACGTCTGCTCTGATAAAATCATTTCATTTCCTCCTTCTGTCTGCGTTGTCTCTCCAACACGTAAAATTCATGACCTTCCGCTATATCCCAATGCACTTCAAGATTCTCGTCATCTTCCGCGACTTGCTGATAGGCTCGAAATGCTAATTTTGAATCCACCATACTCAATCCTGCGTAAATGATTTTCTTTAATGGTGGGTCATACGCAAAATCTAGTGTCGTCACGATAAATATTGATGGTTGTGACGCCTTGTATTCATCCATCTGCCTCATCCTCCTAAAATAGTCTCATTTGCCCGTCTTCCCGTTCCAAGGGTTCAACCCTCGTCACAGGTGTCGGCTTCGTCTCGCGCTTCACTGGCGCTTCATCCGTCACGTAATGCTTCACCATCAACTTCTGCCGTTCTGCCTCGAATCGCGCCTTCGCCTCGTCATCCCATTCGCCTAGAATCTCGTACCCTGCGTTCGGGGCATCGGTACCCGCCCAATGCGAGCATTTGAGGATGAGCGTCTTCCCCTTCTTGTCCGTGACTGCCTGCCAGTAGACAAACAGGTGAAGCGGGTCGCCTTGGTACGACCCGACTTCCATGTTGCCGAACTGATCGCCGTGTGTCGCCGCATAGATATGATGCTCCATGCCCTCGCCTCCTTTGAGCTTGATGGACGAACCACCAAGCTCTTTTATTGGCACCTTCTGGTCAATTCATAATTTTATTGGTCAGTTTTCCCGTTCATCCGGTTTAAGATTTCGTGTTCAAGTTCTTGTAATTGAAGTTCTTCATTCGTGTCTTTTTCTACCACACGCCAGTACATCTGGAGATACCGATTTAACAAACGCCGATTTCTCACTTCACGTTCAACTTGGTTCATCTTTTCAAATTTGCTACTCACCACAATCACTCTCCTATAAAATTTATCTTTCCTTCGCTATCTCCGATAAAAGCACGAACTCCCTCAGTTGCCCCTCGTCGAGCACCCGATTCGTCCGATGATGCGGGAAGTGCTGCTCTCGTGGTCGTACCTCGATGCGTCCGCTCGGGCACCGGATGCCGTCTGCGACGACGACACCCTGGTACTTGATGCGGAGATGATTGACACGTTTCTCGTGCTCGATAATCTCTAACGTCATCTCTCGTTCCCCTCCTGTAGCAACTTGATCGCCATCACCCCGAATATCCCAATCAGGAACAGCGCAATACCTGTCTCGCTCCACTCAATCACTGCCTAGCTCCTCCCTGACGACACTCAACCAATCGAGCGCCGCCGCACTCTGACTCCGCACCACCTTGCAATTTTCCACGAACCACTGATACGGAATGCTCCTGCGCTCTTTCTGCGTCCACCAGTGCCGTAGCTGTTCGGCTGACAGGTAGTACGTCTCGCCCCAGTAGGAGAAGCGGACGAGCAGGAAGGCGATGCCGCCCGCCTTGTCCGTCTCCACGACCGTGTTGTACTGATGATGCTCGATGTTGCCGAGCGGGAAGCTCGTCTTGTTCGCCGTCTGCTTCGTGTCGAACGTGATGTAATTGCCGTCTGCGATACCGTAGAAGTCGAGCCCTGCCTTGCCCTTGTGGAACGCGTTGACGATTTGCCCTTTGCGTCCACGTATCGTCTTGACCTCGGCATGCGCCTGGTGGATCAACGCCTCCTGCCGCATCCGATACACGTGGTTACTCTGGATGACGAGGGCTTCGAGGTCCTTGCCTCGGTTTTTTACACTCGTGGTCATTCGTCCACCTCCAGCAGGTAAGGATGTTCGTGGACATTTCCAGCCACCGCAACTAACTCTAGTAAATGCCTCAAAAATACAGCTCCATATTCTTCAATTAATAGCCAAGTCCCATCAATATCTCTTTCGACTTTACCGAAAACTAATTGGTCCCAATCCATGCGTTCAGTAATATCACCTTCATAAATTTCAGTTCCGTCCTTGTCCTTAAACCCTGTATACAAATCCCTAGACACAATCTCGTAACTCGGTTTGAAAATTTGATGATTCGGGTCTAGCCTTTCGATTCCTTCTAGCGTGTGATACAAACGATGCGTGATGTTTTTGGCTGGTTCTGTCACGATGTAGCGATATTTAATCTCCCTCATTCCCGCTCCCCCGTTTCCTTCTCAATCTCGATGATGCAGTCCATCAACCGCTCGTTCTCGCCCTTCAACTCGTCGATGCGATTCTGGAGCATGATGGCGTAGATGCCGATCGCGATGGCAGTCAGTCCGTAGAGCATCGTCATTCTCGCCCCTCCAGTTCTTCAATCAGCATCTCAACGTAATGTTTCGCCTTGCGTAGGTCATCCACGCCATTCTTCTTGTCATACCGCTGGAGGT
Organism: Exiguobacterium sp. s34; assembly: GCF_018617435.1. Classification (NCBI taxonomy): domain Bacteria; kingdom Bacillati; phylum Bacillota; class Bacilli; order Caryophanales; genus Exiguobacterium; species Exiguobacterium sp. s34. The sequence goes on from NZ_JACSKE010000003.1 coordinate 384,583, forward strand.
ATTTCAGCGCGTTCCCCCGCAGGAAGCCCTCCACCTGTTCGGGTGGGCAGTTGGCGCGTAGGAAGTCGATCGTGTCGATGCCCGTGTCGTAGTGCGCGGGTTTGGAAGCAGAAGCGACGAACTCGAATGTTGCTTTTTCAATCGGTTCAATCAACACTCCGCTAACTAGTATTTCATCTTGTGGTCCGTTTTCGGATTCAACCGGCGCGTCACCATCAATCGGTTCTAAAAACTCTGGATCCAACCAGCATAACGAACCATCAAATTCAATCATCACTCTCTCCGCTGAGGAGTTATAATCTCTGAGGACTACCGCATCTCCTTTGCAAATCAACTTTCCTTGGTGTGAATAAGTGTTGTGCTTTATGAGATACGTTCCACCTTTAATCATCTTCATTTCTTCAACTCCCTTTCCAACGTGTATTGAATCACCGTGCGCTCGATCAGCTTGCCGTCCTCCACGACCACCTCGACATCGTGCGTCACGTCGTGAATCTCCTGCGAGCGTGCCGTCAGATACTCCGCCCAGACGTCCTTGTCGCGGTTGATGACGCGTGTGGACGGCTTCTTGTGCTCGATATGCTTTTGGACGGTGCCGATTACCTCTGGCACCTCTTCGGGCTTGAACGCCGTGACGGCGCTTTCTAGGCTGGCTGTCGTCTCTTTCACGGGTGGTTCCTCCTTTTGGTCGAGTGGGTGGATGAGGTTCGGGGCTTTCGGCTTCTTGTTCGCCTGTTTCTTCTGGTGCACATTCTCTCGTGTCGAACCACGACGACGTCCCCTGCCTCGTGTGAGTCCTAATCCCAGTTCCTTGTTGATGACGTAATAGGTCGGGTTGGTGATACCGATTTCCTTACAGATGTCATTAATGTTCAAACCCTTGTCAAAGAGTTCTTTCATACGATTGCCGATCACTTCCCGTTTAAGCTTTTCTCCCTGTTTGCTGACTCGACTTCTTGCGTCTAACTGAATCCCGTTCTCTTGGATAATGCGTTTGATTTTCGAAGCGGAGACACCGAGCACTTCTGCCGTGGCGCGTGCTGACATCTTTTCCTCTTCGACGAGTTCACGGACTTGCGCCACAAACTCCATGTCTTCTTGTTCCTCTAGTGATTCGCCGTCTCTCGAATCCTGCTTGACACCTTCGATAAGTGGGCGGATCGTTGTCTCCACCGTGTCGTAGAGTCGGCACAGTTCAGGCAGGCTCATGCCCCGCTGATACTGCTTGCGGACAACACTCGGGATGATAGGGTTATGGTCGATTTCCGTCGTCATGGTTTGGCTCCCTTCTTCAAGTCGTGGCGTTTAATCATCTCGCTGATGCGTTGTTTCGAGACGCCGAGCTCTTCGGCAATCTTCACTTGGCTCCAGCCTTTGGCATATAGTTTCTCGATCTGTTCGAGCTGACTCACTGTCTTGATGCCGTAGCGACGGCAGAGCGTGTCGACATAGCTTCGGTCGATGCCGAGGAGGGCGCCGATCTGCTTGCGGTTGTAGCCCTCACGAGCGAGTTGTTTCATCTCCTGCATGCGCCATTCGGTCTTCTCGGACGGTCGGGGCGGTCTGCCGTTGCCGACCTTCTCGATCTCCCGTTTCGCCGTCCATCCGTGCTCCTTCACAACGGCTTGGATGTCCTTCTTCTTCAATCCCATGAGTCGGGCAATCTGGAGAGGTGACATGCCCCGTTCCGTGCGTTTTTTGATGAGTTGTAGCTGCACGCTGTACGGGATGTCCTTGTCCTCGACCAATGCGCCGAGTTCTTCGTCAATCATGTCGTTCACTCTCCCAAAAAGTCACATCGTATTTCCCTTCGAGCACGCTCGCCACTTGCGAGATGAGGCGGTTGCGTAAATTGAAGTAATGCTGCCGTGAGATGGATAATGCCGCCGCCGTCCGCTCTGGTGTGAAGCGGTGACGGGGATGGTATACATGGTTCCAGATATAGCGCTCGTCGTCCGTAATGAGGTCGTATTGGTCTTCGAGCAATTGCCGTAGGCGTTCCATCTGTTCGACCTCTGAACGCTTGTGAACGGCGTTGAACGTCGGGTCAGACGGAGCGGACGAGCCGCTCCCCTCCCGTAGGCTGTAACTTGCCGTCGTGGTCGTCGCTTGCTCGGCGCGCATCTTGGCCGACTCGATTTTCGATGGCATGCGGTGGTAGTCGAAGAGGAGACGCTCGATGCGCTTGCGCTCCTTCTTGCTGAGTCTCGTGCTCAATAGTTCATCTTGCATCCGGTGTGTCTCCTTTCTTCATGACAGCGAGGTATGTGTCGCCGTCGAAAGCGAAGTCCGAGGTGATCTCCCCGACCTGCGTATAGCCCATCGCCTCGTATTGTTTGATGAGTCGTTCTAATTTGTAGATGTCACGGCACCGCAACGCCTTATAGCCGCTTCTCACGAAACCGCAGGCGAGCGAGTGCCAATGCTTGGCGTCTTCCGTTAGCTCCCGCTTCTTCTTCATCTTGTGCTTCGAGCGCTGTTTCTTGCTCTCACTGATCGAGATGAAGCGTTTCGGCATGTCGGGTTGAATCTCGGGTTTCTGTGGGATGCGCTTCGTCGGGTCGACCGCGCCCATCTCCCTAAGTACGTCAGCGACTTCCATCGTCGTGACCGTGTATTCGGCACGTGGGTCTAAGTTATGTTGGATCGTGATGTCGTGTGCGTTCATGCCGTTCGAGTAAAGTGTCAGTATCTTCCGCTTCATGCGTTTGTCCATGTACGTTGTACCTCCCAGCCCTCTTTCAGGTGACGTTGCAACTCTTGCTGGCTCATGTCGTGATATAGGGTGATCCGCGTGTCTCCCTCGTACCGGATGAGGAACACTTCGCGCGTTCCCCGATACCGGACAAAAGTTTGCGGCTTCTTCTTGCGGCGGTTCATTTGAGCACCCACACGCTCGAGTCGAGCAGGGTGTACAGTTCGTCTTCGGAGACGTCCTTCACGTCCTTGATACGGTTGTCGACGATGACGTGGAGCGTCAGCCTGTCTGGAAAGAGTAGATAGCGTGTCGTGCCTTCTGTCCGTTCGTAGTGCATGTCAGCGTCCTCCTATCTAGTAAAGTCATTTGGCAGCGGTTATATACCAATCCCGCCTAAATTGTGGACATCTATCTCAAAACTTACGGAATGTTCAGGGTTGACAGTTATTCGTCTTCGGTAGATTGGATTTTCGGTGTTCAACAAGGTTGCTTTATATCCCTTATAAAGACTCGGGTGTCTATTCGTTGCATCTTCGTGGACGTAACAATAGACATGAAATGAACTAGCTTCTTCCTCAGGTGACAACTCGCAAGCTCCGTCCATCCAAGATTCATGAATCCAATCAGATATTTCGTCTTCGTGATGTGTGATCATGTAGCGTTCTTCATGTTCGCTGTAAACGAAGTAAACGTTATTGTGCGGTGCGCAGTCAGCGAGATGTTCTTTCAAGAGTCGCATCGCTTCAGTCCAACTATCTGTTTTGGAATAATACTCCATCATCTCAACGTCCTCCCTTTGCCTGTTCAAAGTGTCGTTTCATCTGGATCCGTTCGCTCTTGGGCATTTGCTTCAACTCGTGGTGGTCCATCGAACGCTTCACGACCCGTTCATGGCAGCCATAGCGTTTGGCAATCTCCTTCATCGAGAGCACCTCTTCGTAATACGCATGATAGAGGTCACGGAACGGAAGGATTCTCGCCTGTACACCGTTGCCAGCGTACACATGAGTGGGGCGGACCCACCCATGCAGCTTGGCGTATTTGTAGATGGTCTTTCGGTCGACGTGGTGACGCTTGGCGATGTCATTGACACGCTCTCGGCTCGTCCGATAGTCGTGACCGAAGGATTGCACGATATGCGGCTCAATCTCCAGCTTGTTCATGAGCCACCTCGCAACTCGGCGAACATCTTTTGCATCTCCTCGTCGTCCGGCACACTGGCGGCTAATTCGTCTTGTCGGCGCTTGTCGTGCTCCCGTTGTTTGGTAGCCTCTTCTTCGAGCCAAGCGGGAGCGTCTTTCATTGCCGTCTCCTGTTGTCCGTAACCCCGTTTCGGCTGCATTCGTTTCGCTTCAAATGCCTCGATGGCTTCACGCGTCAACAAGTTTTTCTCTCGTTTGTCCTTGATGATCTTCTTGGCATAGTTCCAGTTGCGGACCCCATTGGTCACACTCTGTTCCAGTGCGTAGCGAACGACATCGTAAGAAGAATCTTCGAGTTCGTATCGCATCTCGTCGATGATGAAAGTCGTCGCATTGCCGAATCCTTCGGTTTGAAAGAAAGAAACCAAGTCAGCCAATTCGTTCCGAGGCGATGTTGACGATTCGTCATTTGCACCTTTTTCTTTTTCTTCTTCTTTTGTTTCTTCTTTTGTTTCTTCTTTTGTTTCTTCTTCTTCTTTTGTTTGCCCCCGATTCGTACCACGATTCGTCGACGATTCGTACCACGATTCGTAAATTTCCCGTATCGAGTCGACCGGAACATGTGGCGCGACCAGTTGAATGTATGGGCGATGCTTGACGTTACGCAGTTCCTTGGTCACCAGGTCGACAATCGGTTTCCCCGCTCGTTTGAAGTTGTGCTTACCCCAATTGAGGATGACGACCTCACGAGTCTCGGGATTGTAGTCGATGAGTTTGTGATGGCGGATGAACCGGTCCATCAAGGCGTTGATGCTTTCGATGGAATATCCAAGTTCGAAGGCCATCGTCTTCTTCGTGATCTGGTAGATGCCAATCTGTGTCGTGCTCGGGTTCGTGAGGAGGTACAGGTAGAACAGTCTGTCTTCCGGTGTGAACTCCTCGACCACTTTCGGGTCTGTCCAAAACTCCGTTTGGACGGGTCGGTATACGCCCATTTCATTTCACTCCTTGCTCATAAATACTGTTAAGCGTTAGCGTACTAACCATTTCATGGTGTTTACCTAGCAGATCGTAACGGTCCAAGTACGCGTCGTATTTACTTTTCTCACCCATACAAATTGATACAACTCTTGCTTCGTGAGATGGGATCACATGGATTTTCTCAATCTGTTCATCTTCATCGAGGCGGACACAGATGTAGAAATCGCAAGTTGGCTGTTTCTTGTTCGTCGCAAAGGTGACGACTCGACTTTCGCCGCGAAGAAGATATGAAGAACCTACTTTCACATCAACTTTTGTCGTCCCGTTGACTAGCAAATCGTAAGGATGTTTCGTGGTTGTCTTAGAAACCTCAAATCCTAAATCAGTTAACTTATCTCCGATAAAATCCTCGAAGTCGTTACCTTTATTCGTATCCGAAGACTTAGTTTTGATGTTTAATTTCTTAGCCCAACCTCTGTACGAGCCGTGTTTGCAAATCGCGTTGTGCAAGGAATCATCTTGAGTTACTTGCTTCACTTGCTCCGAGCTCGGCATATGGCCAATTTGCAACGAACACATCACTTCCGTGATTGCTTTCTCTATCCGTTCGTCGGTCCAATACTTTTTCGAGCCAAGTCTTCTCTTAGTCAAAACGGAAGCTCCCCTTCGAAATCAATCGCTCCGTCACTCGAGAAAGCATCATGATCATTTGCCGTCTTTGACTGACTCGGTGCTGACGATTGCCCCTGTCCTTTCGGTTCGAGGAAGCGGACACTATCAGCGACCACCTCGGCACGCTGTCGTTTCTGTCCGTCCTGTCCTTCATAGCTGCTGATTTGCAAGCGTCCGTCAACACCTGCCATGTTGCCCTTCTTCAAATACTGGGCGACGTTCTCGGCTTGCTTGCGCCATACCGTACAGTCGATAAAGTCCGTCTCTTTCTTGCCGTCCTGTCCGCCGAACGGACGGTCACACGCTAATGTGAATCGTGCGACGGCGATGCCGCTCTGGGTATATCGCATCTCTGGATCTCGTGTCAGTCTGCCTACTAATAGAACTCGGTTAATCATGTTTAATCGTCTCCCTCTCACCTTTGGTTGGATAAAATACGTTCTTGCGTCGGTCAATGTCACGCATCAGGGCTTGTTCTTGCTCCAAGCCCCAGTGTTCCGATGCCTGCGTATCAAACTCGATGACTTCTTCTACAGTTTCTTGCTCTTCAAATGGGGTCATTGTCCATTCACCTCGAATGGCATTTCTTGCTGTGCCTCGATGACTTCCGGCCCCACTTCCGCGTCGTGTTTCGTATCTACATATGAACTATCGATGACACCTTCTTGAGTGACTGATGATTGGCGGATAGTCGAGACGCTGTTATCGGCTGCGATAAGTTCCCCGACTGGTTGCAAGTGACCGTCCTCTCGTTCGATTGACAACGGAGCAGTTTTGAGTAACTTGAGGATGACTGTTTTACGTGACATCTCGATGAAGTGATCCTTCCAAGGACCGAATACGTTGCCCGTCTTGTCCTTTGACTTCGTGAAACGGTCACGGTGCTTCTCGACCTGATTACGACTCATGACGACAAAATCTGAACCGCCATCTTTCAAGTGATAAACTGCGTAGAAGTGAGTCACTTTATCGGGGTCATCTTCGCCGTTCGGTATATGGTGAAGATCTTTGTTCAGTCCGTACGAGTAATGGAAATCGTCTCCTTCGTACACTTCATGTGCATATAACTGCTTGAGCTCACCTGAGCGACGAGCGAGGTCAATCGCTCCCTTAAATCCGAGTTGGAACTGTGCCTCCATCCGCTTCGTCTTCCCATTCCAGAAAGGAAGGATGTAGGCATGACCGATGAGGTTTGGTTCGACACCTAGTGCCGCACAGTTGACGATGGCACCAACGAGAGTCATTGGTTCACATTCGAACAATTTTGGGTTTCGACTCGCGGCGTTAAGTCCGAGTCGTGTGAGACGTTCGGGTGTGACGTGTTTCGGTACGAGTGATTGAATCGCCTTATAGTTAGCGGCGAGCATCCGCTCGAGTCCTTTTTCAGGTGTCAGGGCTGGTGTTTGCGCCTGTTGTTGGGTCCGATTTGCGAGTGCTGTTTTTGCATCTGCTGTGTTGGCCATGATGGTTCCTCCTTATTTGACTTCTTTAATTGAAAAGCGACGTGTCGGATTGCCTACCTTGCGATACTTCTCGACGATATCGGGATGATCGATGAGCAGTTGACGTGCATCGACCGTTTCTCGTACTTTGACGTTTTTCCATTCGACGATGTGGTTACGCCCGAGTCCGATCTCGGCGTTACCGATGAGCGCTTTGAGCTTGTTCTCTGCGTCGAGCTTGTCTGTTTTGGCGGCGTCCATACGTTCAGTTGCTTCGCGGTATTGCTCAATGAGCGCCTCTGCTTCGTCCGGCAACTCTGTTTCTGATTCGTTCTCTGCCTGTGGGAACATGGCACCAATCAATGTGACCGAAGCGTTAGAACCATCGAACGGCGGCGGCACTTTCGGCAGTACGTGATTGTTCCAAAAGTTACTAGCGGCGTCGATCATTAGTTCGATGAGCTCGTCGTCTCGCTCGACAGTCTTGTGAACGAAACGTTGCCCCCCGATGAGGACCGCGATGTGCGCTCGCTCGTATCCAGTGACAGCCAAGTAGTGCATCACTTGGATGAGGTATTCCATCGGCACCTGTTCGCCTTCCCATTCTTTGGCTCGATATGCCGACGAGGTTTTGCACTCGATGATTTCGGGTTTTCCTACAACAACCCGGTCGAGGTTAGCGATTAGAAACGGATAATCAGGATGACTGAGCATCCGTGTGTCGTTACCGACTTCTAAACCGGTACGAGTACCAAATTCTTGTGCCACCACTTCTTCGAGCATGTTGCCCCAATAAGCCGCCTCGCTTGTCTCATCTTCATGTGGTGACTCGCCTACTTTATCGAGGTACACACCCATCGGAGATTTGTACTTGTTTAACCCAAGAATTCCCGCGATGTCTGAACCACCAATGCCGTTTCGACGAAGTTCGAGCCATTCTTCTCGGCTCATATTTTTCGTGTCGGCAATTGGAATGGCATTCATTTTCAATTGAGGGTTCATACCGCTGTTCCTCCATTCATTTCTTTGAGCATCGTTTCGTAGCAGACACGTTTGACACGCTTGGCACCGTATTTCGCGGCGAGTCGTTCGTAACGAAGCTCGACCTCACTTTTTGGCATCTGGCGAACGATATCTTGTTGGAACTCCAAGGCGATTTCGATTTGATACAAGGCTTGGTGGATTGGCCCCGTGATATTAGCGTTGAGGTTGCCTAGTTTCTCGATGGCTTTGATGGCGTCGTTCAGATCAGCGACGACTTCGTTTAAGCCGTTGATTTTGTCGTAAGCGTCCATGTTATTCGTCCTCCTTCAATGTGGCTTCCAGTAGGTTCTGCACTTGCTTGATGGCGTTGTAGTAACCCTGTTCGAGTTCGTAGTCGTAACCGCTGACGACGAGGCGTTCGATGGCTTGGCTGTAATCGTGGCGTAACTGCGAGAGCTGTTGGTCAAAGCGCTGAATCTTCGTCTCGAGCGCTTGGAGTTGGTCGTGTGCTTGGATGTTCATGCGTCTTCCCCCTTTGTGCTGAGGTAGCTGATCCCTGCGAAGACTGTCGCGAGGGTGAGTGTGACGGCGGCACCGACGAGGTAGTAGTCGGATTGACCGAGTACCATCGTGAGTAAGAGTGATGCGAGTGCGGCGTAGCCTGTCGTCTGGAACAGGATGTCGATTTGGCGTTCGGTGAGCATGTTATCCTCCATTTCTGAGGCGCCCCGTGGTATACTCAAGGTGTCGAATCATGAGTGGACGGGGTTATTTCCTCGTTCGCTTTTTTTGCGTTCATTTGTTGAGTTGGTCGAGCCATTCGTAGAGTGCCGAGCGCTCGATTAGGACCCGCTTCTCCACCTTGACGTGAGGCATGCCGTTGACGCGGATGTGTTTATCAACCGTCCAGCGGCTTAGTTTGAGCTCCTCGCACACCTCGTTGATGGTCATGTACTCACGGTGCGGCTTGGCGTACTCTTGCATGACCTTGGCGACGGCTGACTCGATCAGTTGGGACATGGCTTGCGTGTCGAACATGGGATGACTCCTTTCAGTCAAAAAGCAATTTTGCGTTTTGATAGTCAGAATCCAATCTTGGATTTTGATATCAGCCCCCACATTTGGGGAATGACATCAACCCATCCAAACTTGGTTCGGTTAAATGATTTCCTGTTGATCCAAGAACTTGTTGATGAAGTAGACCTGACCCTTGCCGGTCACCTTTGTCGTCCGTGTGATGCGGACGCTTCCATCTGGGTTGTTGACGGTCCGTTCCTTCACTTCGAACCAGCCCCGCTCCATCGCATACTGCGTTGGCTCGTTGTAGTGTTGACCTGACTTACCGAGATAGCCGTTCTGACGCATCCACTCGAAGAGTCGGTTCTGCCCGATGTTGTGTCCGTTCTGCGTGATGAGCTTGGCGAGTTGACCGATAAGGATGCTGGTATCGCTCGTAGAGACGGCGTCAGCGAACAGGACTTTCGGCTTCTGCGTTTCGACCATCCGTTCGGCGTCGATTCGTTTCTGCCGTTCTTCTTTCAAGTCGGTAGCGAGACGGATCAGTGTGTCGGGATTGAGCAACGCCTCCTCGACTTTCTCGGGTGTGAGATAGCCGCCATGTTTGCGGATCGACGGGAGTACGTCTTCCATGACCCACATTTCAAATTCTTCCGCTGCAGGTAGTTGTGAGTTTGTTACTAGTCGATAAACATCTGATTCACGAATTACACGTGTGTCTTGCGTTCTTCCTAACTTGTCGATGACGGGACGGAACATCCCGTCACCTTTGCAATGGCGTGCCACAGCTTTATGAGGTTCTTTGTAACCCAACGCCTTTGCAACGTCGCTGGCGACGAACAAAACTTTTTCTCCTTCGCCGACAACGCGAATGTCGTGACCTTCGAATGTTTTTGTAAGTTGATTCATAAAGTTCTCTCCTTGTATAAAATTGATTCAATCGGGTAAATAATAATTAGCAACCTTCATTTACCACTTCGGTAATTGTTAATCAAAAAAATATTCTACTGGTTTACGATATATTCTTGATACTTTCATTAAATATTCCGCTCTAATACTACGTGACCCACTTTCAAACCTAGAAATCGTACCAGCCGCTTTAAATCCAGTCATATCAGCTACTTCTTTCAATGTTAAATTAGCTTCTTCACGAGCATTCTTTAATTTTGCTAAGTTGATTTTAGATTCAGGCATTATAAACACCCCCTCTCAATTTACCGATTAGGTAAGTTTGTACCTTTATCTTATTTTCCATTACGGTAAATGTCAACATTTATTTTCCGATTAGGTAAGTTTTATTTTCTGATATGGTAAACATGCTATTCTTGAAAGGAGAATGAATGATGGAGTTGATGATGTTGGATGGTGTATTTCGGGGGGATCGCCTTCGGGATTTGAGAGAGAGTCGTGGTTTGCTCCAACAAGATGTCGCTGACATTTTAGGAATTACAGGCGCTACTTTCTCTCGATTCGAAACTGGTGCTCGTCAACCTGATGCGAGCATGTTAGTTAAAATTGCAAATTACTTTAATTGTTCAGTTGATTATTTATTGGGAAGAGTTGATGATCCGAAAATGACTCATGCAGAGTATATTGAGGGCATTAAATCAAAACATCATTTAGGCGGTGAAATGTTCTCGCAAGAAATGCTAGAAGAATTGTCGCAAGAACGTTTTGAAGCATTGCTTAAATTCGCCCGAGATCAATATCGCTTAAATGAAATGGATTCTAAAGAAAATAAGGATTAAAAAAAGAACCTACACTCGGAGTGCGGGTTCTTTTGCTTTATTGATAGAATTTTTGATTTCATTATTCAGATAGACATACAGAATATTTTTCTCACTATCCCAGAACCATCCCGCCGCTTTCTGAACCTTACCTTCTGACACAATTGCTACTTTTTCTGGCAAAGTGAATTGATTCAAAAAAACCCCTCCGATTACGAACGCACGTTCTTATTTCATGACTTAAGTATGAGTCATCCTTTTTCAATTTTCAATAATATTCCCATAAACAACAAGAATATTTATTCGACAAAAACGTTTTCGATGTCGAATCTTACAATTTGAAACTTTATTTAACAAATATGGGTATATGTACTATAGATGGTATACTGGATGCGACAATTCGAAGGGAGTGGAGAAAGTGTTAGACTTTTTGTTCATCGTATGTTTTCTCGTCCTCGCAATTTCGTTTTTGCTTCATTCGGCAGCTAAAGGTGAAATGAAGAAGGATTATGGGATGAACATACAACCCACTAGGAAGATGCTAAAAATGCAACGCACGACTAGACAGTTGATGGGTATATCTGGCGCTGGTTTATTGATTCTATTTGCTATCGTTTCAGCTTTACCGCCAAGGGAAGAAGACCCTGTCGCAACTGCCACTGAAAATGTTGAAAAGGAAAGCGAAAAAGTAGACTACTCGGAGATGGCACGAACAGCCCAGGACTTGCATACATTAAAAAAAGCGCTCAAAGAAATTGAACCAGACGTGCTAGATGTTCGTTTTAAAGATGATATTGTCATCATTGAGTATGATCCGGAGTCAAGCTTCTGGGACGAAAGTTCACTAATTAATACTTTTGCGAATGACTCAACTAAACTTTTAGCTGCACTGGATGGGAATAATCACTACGGTTCATTTGCCTTCGAACGGAGCGGAACTCTCGTGGATGATAAGGGTAACGAAGAAGAGAAAGGGATGATCCGTGTTCTTTACTTCAAGAGCGCAATCAGTTCAATCAACTTCGATAATTATCCCGATGTAGTCTCTTTGAACCCATATAAATTTTATGAGAACGCTTCTGGTTATGGAATCTACGGATCCCTATACTTGAATGCTGATGACGAAATTCGCTACAACATGCCAGCGTTCAAAGATCCTGAAAACTATCGTTACGACGTTTATGACTTCGGAGGTACCACCCCAGTTACCGAAAGTAATATTGAAGAAGATGAGGACGATTATCACGTCGAAGCTTCTACAAACAACAACGGCGAACCTATCACAAATGAAGAGTCTCCTGAAGCCTTACAGAGTGCCGAGAACGTCATTGCTGGTTTTATGGCGATTGAAGATGAAATTAATGATTTATCGGACTCAGTTTACGCATCAATGGACGCCGACTTTTTAACTGCTGATGCAGCACTTGCAATCATTGAGTCCACGCGCGAACAAGCAGTTATCGCCGCAAATAGTTTTAACGATGTCGAGGCTTCGAAAGAATTATCCGGAGCAATAGGTAAACTTGACGATTTAAAAGATAAGTTAAACAAGTACGAATCAATTCTTGGAACATCTGAATGGAATGCGGATACCTATGATGATGTTCTGCTAGTAGTTGACTCATTTTACGATGATTTAGAGTTTGACCCTGTTACGGTCAAGCAATTTTTGGACGTCTACGGCTACTAATTTTGTGCACAGTAATGTGCACACTTACCGCCCATGCACAGGCGAATTCACAGTTTTAAACACCAATAACTTACAATAACGATTCACAGAATGGCTCAACCACGCCATACCGAGTCTGGACATTCTTCCACTAAATACCAAAATGGAAATGGTAATGCTGCAGCACGAGTTCGATTCTCGTCGGAGGCATCAAACATACCGCTCAACGAAGCGGTTTAGAGCACTTCCTGTTTATGACAGGAGGTGCTTTTTTTAACTTCCCTTCCCTATATCGTTTTTGATGAACATTCTAACGACAATCAATGGTACAATTTGGATTACCATATCTTTTACAGGAGGGTTTCGATGAAACGAGCACTTGGAATAGGCACCGTCATGATTTTATTAGCAGCTTGTTCGCCTAGTCCTAATCAGGACTCAAAACCTGAACCAGTTACAGAAAACACCATTGAAACATCCGAAGAAACCGTCGGAGAATTAACTCTATTTTTTAAAGGCGAACCAACCCAAGAAGAAATTGATATCTTCTGGGGATACTTACGATCAGAAAGTAGTGATGTGCTCGCCACATTCGCTGACGGATCAGAAAGTCTTTGGGCATGTAAAGCCACATGTGAGAACCCTGACTCGACTGAATCCATCGACCTACAAAATCGTTTGGATCAAACCACTACTAACGTCGAAGAATTACGAGTTGGGCTCGAACACTTAAAACAATTCGACATCAATCATATTCAACACGTTGAAATCGATTCCGTCCTTCGATCATTAACCTATTCGCAAGACGTGATCAAGCACTTCAAAGAAACGAAGCATCAGTTGACTTGGAGAGAACAAGCAGACGTGCTCGGGAGCGCATTTAGTATTGTAAAAGGTTTGAACATCGAACTGAGCGGAGTATAACTGCGTTCGTATCGCATGGATCATATATCAGCCTGAGCGTACATCACCTTGACATCATTTCCGTTCCTCTATAAACTTGAAAAGTTGAAATCATTGAATAGTTAGAGGAAGGAGCATGATTCATGCTAAACGAATGGTTATGGATTCCTTCTGCCATCCTTACACTCGGTCTTCTCGTCCTCAGTTACAAATTGTTTGGACGGGTCGGATTATATGCTTGGATTGCGATGGCTTCGGTCGTCGCAAATATTCAAGTCACACAACAGATTGTAATTGGCGGATACATTTTTACGCTTGGTAACATCGTCTACGGTTCGCTCTATTTAGCGACTGACATTTTGAACGAAAAACACGGACGAGCTGCGGCTCGAAAAGGGGTATGGCTCGGGTTCTTCATTTTGATCGTTTCGACGGTACTTATGCAGTACGCCCTATTATATGAACCGTTCGAAGAAGCGCTCTTCATGCACGAAAGTTTTGAGGCACTCTTCTCGATGCTTCCGTTGATCACGCTCGGTAGCCTTGCTGCTTACCTCGTCTCGCAATTGTTTGACGTCTTCGTCTACTCGAAGATTCGCGCCAAAACGGGCGAGAAAAAACTTTGGCTCAGAACGACAGGTTCGACTGTGCTCTCACAATTAATTGATACGTTCACATTCTGTATCATCGCTTTCTGGGGAATGGATTGGGAGATTTGGTGGAATATCTTCATTACGACGTACGTGGCGAAGTTCGTGATTGCTTGGATGGCGACACCGTTCATGTATTACGCGAAACGTACGAATCCGCAAGATGAAGCCGAACAACATGCAGCATAAAACAAGCCGTAACTTCAATTTCGAAGTTACGGCTTTTATCATGGTCGTTCTATTTGGATACGAACAGCATACGGACGGGCTTCTTCAATCGATGCCGACTCACGACAGACGGTGATGGCTTTGAACGGATCAATGGCGACCGCTTCGATCGTTTGATCGTTCGTTTCGACTTCAAGAATCGTATAGACAGGCAAACGCTCGAGTTTAACCCACTCCCCGTTACGTTTTTTTTCATAGATGACTGGTGTTTGAATCGAGTAACGTCGGAGTAAATCATGTACATTCATCTGATCTCCTCCCTATTCAAATCGTACACCTATTATAGAAAGCGTTTTCATATTTGTAAAGCGAGCTTACTTTTAGATTATACATATTTCCTCTTCATTTCGAATCGTAAATGTCCGATATAAAGAATAGAGAAATGGGGTGAATTGATGCGTTATCGCAGACAGGAAACTTTTCGCTATATTCTACCAAATCCCCGTACGATCCCTTATCGACTCGTTTGGGAAGAGAAAGAACTTTATGACGGAGAGGGACTTCTATTGAATGTGAGCTCCCATGGACTGAAGTTGCGATCAGATTATCTTTTCCCGCTTTCCGATGATTTACAGGTCCACTTCGTCCTCGATCTCGTTCCGACCCTCCAACCTATTGAACTGGTCGGTCATGTCAGACATCGCAGCCAATTAGGGTCATTGTATGATTATGGTATTTTACTGGATGCCAAAATGGACGAAACTCAGCAACTCGTCACGATGATTAAAATGTATGCACGTGAAAATAAATGAGAACATGCGCCATTGCATCTTCTCATTTTTTCGTGTTTCCAAAAGAGGGTATACTACTATTACGACTATTATTGGGCGAGGTGTTCGTATGACAAGAAAATTTCTATTAATCCCATGGGGCGTGGCCATTGCATTGGCTATTTTTGGCCCGAACGTACCGTTTGATGGGCGATTCTTACTTGATTTTGTGACGTATAACACGGATGCCTATGAAGGCTATTCCCTCTCTTTATTCAGCATTTTAGGTGTGTTCCCGTTAGCGATGTTCCCACTTCTTTGGTCAGAAGTGAACCAGCTCAAGCCGAATCCACTCATTGCTGCCATCAGTAGCTTTTTCGTTGGTGGCTTCTTACTCGCTCCCTATTTGGCGTTCGCAAGACAATCACCTTATCCGACTCCCGTCAAACCGCTTCCGACCCGCATTCTTGGCGTCGTCTTGCTAATAGTGACGATTGGATTGTTCATCGCTGCCGCGAATACCGGGAATGTTGCAGAATATTGGTCGTATGTGGAGAATAATCAGTTTGTCCGAACGATGACCGTCGATTTCTTCTTGTTGGCATTTATTCAGATCACGTTAATGAACCGCGATGCGAAACGATATAAGATGAGCCTTTGGCCGCTTCCATACATTCCACTGTTCGGCTTGATTTTCTGGCTCATGATCCGTCATCAAAAACCTTTTAACGAAGCACCACCAAAACGTGAACGCGCCGAAATGAAACATTGATTCCCCTTTTTCTTTTGAACCGTTATACTTGATATTAGTTTTGTATTTAAAGGAGATCATCACATGCGCTATTTTCAGGTCACGTCTTATGTGACTGTTAAAAATGAAGAACTTGTCTTAAATGAGTATGTAAAAGTGCCCAATCAAAAAGTAGATCAATTTTTAAAAGAAACGTTAGAGCTTGATCTGTATGATGATCAAGTCTCGTTGCGTGAATGCGTTGTTGGGAAAGGAAAGTGGGAATGTCCTGTCGGTGACTTTGTCATCACGGAGCACACCGATGAAAAGAAATTTAATCGTCTGCAAAACAGCCGTTCCTCTAAAACGAATAAGTAATCTCGATATGAAAAACCTCCTCGTCTATTAGACGGGGAGGTTTTTATCATAGACATGGCGTTTATTCATCCGATTCTTCTTCGGGATTTGGATCAGGATGTTGGGTCGGAGCCGGTTTTTGTGCCGGATTCGATTCATCATCCGGAATTGGATCTGGATGTACCCCTGGTTGTGATTCATCTCGTTTCATCGTATCCCTCCTTCATCTTTACTCCATCAGTTTATCCGTTTTCCTCATTCATGAAACGTATCAGTGTATGTTTTGATTCCCAATTACTCGTCTTGAGATCGCTTTTTCAATCTCAACGATGATAAACACGACTGCCCCAAACGATACTGGGTAAATCCAATCCTCTAACGTAAGTGGTGCAGTTCCGAACAACGTGTGCATGAACGGAACGTACGTGATGAACATTTGAAGAGCGATAAGCAACCCAGATACGAGAAACGCGATCTTATTATCGAAGAAACGACGATTAAATGCAGGTACCAATTCTGTTCGACAATTATACAAGTGGAACAACTGTGCCATAACGATCGCATTTAAGGTGATTGTTTGTAATTTTTCGGTCGAGTAATCAAAATCACCAAGCATGTAGTTAATCCATAAACTACCGCCCCCAATCAGGATTGACACAAACGTGACACGGAAGATGTAATATCGGCTGAGAAGCGGCACGTTGGCCGGTCTTGGAGGTCGCTTCATCGTGCTCTCCTCTAACGGTTCAAAGGCAATTGCCAATGACAAGGTAATCGCGACGACCATGTTGACCCATAAGATTTGAACAGGGCTGAGCGGAGCTGCTGCCCCGAGTAAGATACTCATCGCAACGAGTAATGCCTGTCCTCCGTTCGTAGGAAGCAAGAAAAGGATTGTTTTCTTCAGGTTGTCGTATACGCGACGACCTTCCCGGACAGCATTGTAGATTGTTTTAAAGTTATCATCGACAAGAACCATTTGAGACGCTTCTTTTGCGACTTCCGTCCCTTTAATCCCCATTGCGACCCCAATATCGGCACGTTTTAAGGCTGGTGCATCATTCACACCGTCTCCGGTCATCGAGGTGATCAATCCATTCTCTTGTAACCCTTTCACGAGACGAAGTTTATCGTTCGGACTCGTTCGCGCGAATACATCGTTATGAATCGATGCTTCTTTGATTTCTTCATCAGACATGTCTGTCAGCTCTCGACCTTCGAGCGCCCCTTCAACTTCCATACCAAGCTCTTTTGCGATGGCGACGGCCGTATCCTTATGGTCACCTGTGATCATTTTAATTCGGATTCCAGCATCGCGACACGCGACTACCGCATCGATTGCTTCTTGACGTGGCGGATCGACGATACCGAATAAACCGAGGAAAGTTAAACCATTTTCAACATCTTCATGGTCAATCGACTGTTTTGAACTGTCGACACGTTTTAATCCGGCACCGAGGACGCGTTGACCACGGTCGGCAATCTCTTTTCGCTTTTCATCCCAATACTCTTGTTTGAAGCCATCTGTTGCCGCCATATCAAACAAGCGATCCGGAGCCCCTTTGACGAAGATCATGCGCTCGTTTTTATATTCAACGAGCGTCGCCATGTACTTGTACTCTGAATCAAAAGGAATTTTAGAGATGACTTTGAGACGCTCGATTGGGCGCTCTGCTTTCTCAGCGACAGTTAATAAACACGCCTCGGTCGGGTCCCCATTGATGACCCAATCCCCATCTTCTTCGTTCAACTGTGCATCGTTACACGTCTTTCCGACAGTTAATAGGTCAATCATTGACTCATCGTCATCCAAGTCAAACGGTTGGCCGTTCAATTCTAAGTCTCCGTTCGGTGCATATCCACTTCCAGAGACTTCAATGTCATGTTTCGCCGTCACGATTTGTTTGACGGTCATCTCGTTTTTCGTCAACGTTCCGGTCTTATCGGTACAGATGACCGAGACTGCGCCTAACGTTTCAACAGACGGCAGACTTCGAACAATTGCTTTTTGCTCTGCCATATTTCGGACCCCGAGCGCCAAGATAATGGAGATGACAGCTGGTAATCCTTCCGGAATGGCCGCGACTGCTAGACCAATCGTCGTCAACATAAGTTCGACTGGCTCATAATCTCGTAAGAAATACCCAAACGCATAAATAATGACAGAAATAATCAAGATAGCGATTGATACGGTCTGACCAAATTTCGTCGTTTGACGAATGAGCGGCGTCTTCACGGTTTGCACTTCTGAAATGGACGCATTGATCTGACCTAGTTCAGTGCCTTCTCCGATTGCTGTGACAATTGCTTTGGCACTTCCTGTCGCCACACTCGTTCCCGAATAGACCATGTTTTTTCGATCAGCGAGTACGGCTTCTTCTTTAACAACGTCTGGCTTTTTCTCGACCGTCGTGGCTTCACCCGTCAATGCGGATTCCTCCACTTTGAATTTTTCTGCCTGAACGACCCGTGCATCAGCTGGCACTTTATCACCGGCAGCGAGCACGAGAACGTCTCCGACCACAAGATCACTTGAGTCAATCTCGGATTGTTTACCGTCACGAATGACGGTCGCTTTCGTTTCCAACAACTTTTTGATTCCTTCTAGCGCTTCCTCAGCTTTGTTCTCTTGAAGATAACCGACAACTCCGATGACCGTCACAACCAAGACGATGACAATCGTATCGATATATTCGCCAAGAAAACCGGTGACAACTGCCGCTCCTAAAAGGACGTAAACGAGAATATCATTGAACTGTCTTAAAAATTTTATGATTTCAGGCGTCTTCTCCTTTTCAGGTAGAACGTTCTTTCCGAACTCCTCCTGCCGATTGGTGACCGTTTGCTTCGAGAGACCTGATTCCACATCCGTCTCCACGTGGGATTGAACCTCGTCTACTTCGAGCGCATGCCATTCCCTGTTCTCGTTCTGCATGTTCTTTCCTCCTCGACCAATACTTTATGAAACATCTATCCCCTATCTGTTCCCAATCTGATGCGGCTCGACACGTCCAAACTTGTATAATTGATGTCATTTTTCAAAGAAAACGCTCCCATGATTTTTTGTTTCTTCATGTAAACGGTATCATGAATCAATTTTGATTTTTCTGATGAAAATGGCTTTACAGAAGTCTTTCAATCATTGAATATAGAAGAAATTATGAATGAATACAGATAGATAGAAAGAAGGAAGAGTTTATGGTCATTATTCAAGGAATTGCACTTTTACTGCTCATCCTCGCCTTGTTCACACTTTTCAGTTACAAGGCGCCATTCGGAATGAAAGCGATGGGCGCATTGGCAGGTGCGGCAATCGCAAGCTTCCTCGTCGAAGCATTCAACGCATATGCCATCGGCGGATTACTGCCACTCCCTTTATATGAAGAAGTCGGGCAGGCAGCCGGTTCATTATCTGGTCCTGCTGCCGCGGCACTCGTTGCCATCGCACTCGGAATCAACCCCGTCTATAGCTTAATGATCGGATTATCCGTGTCTGGTTTCGGGATCCTTCCTGGATTTTTCGCAGGATATATCCTGGCTCTGGCTGGCACACGAATCAATCGCTATCTTCCGACAGGTGTCGATATGATTTTCTACGTCATCGTGATGGCACCGCTCGCACGTCTCGTCGCTACTGGCGTGGACCCACTGGTTTCAAATACACTTGCACAAATCGGTGCAGTCATCGAACTCGCCGCGACGCAAAACCCGGTCGTCATGGGACTCGTTCTCGGTGGAATCGTTACTGTCGTGTCGACGTCACCTCTCAGCTCAATGGCTTTGACGGCGATGCTCGGATTGACAGGTGTGCCGATGGCGATTGCCGCTCTCGCGTTGACTGCATCCATTTCGATGAACTACCTGTTGTTCCGTCAACTGAAAATCGGTACGAAAAAAGACCAGCTTTCTGTAGCCATTGAACCGTTGACACAGGCCGACCTCATCTCGGCGAATCCAATCCCAATCTATAGTGTGAACTTTGTAGGGGGTGCAATCGCAGGATTGATTGTAGCGATGACCGGTATGATCAATGATGCGCCCGGGTCGGCTGCGGGTATTCCTGGTCTACTCGTCATGTATGGCTTCAACGACTGGCAGACCGTCACACTGACAGCTGTTGTTTTATTCATCCTCGGAATCGGATTCGGATTGATTGGAAGTCGACTCTTTAAAAACTTCCCGATTGTCCGTCATACGGAAAAAGTTGAATCAACAGAAGAAGATGCCGCATAAAAAAATCGATGCACGCTCGAACGGTTTGTTCAGCGGCATCGATTTTTATTTTGCTTTCGGAAGTGGGGCCTCTATTCTGACAGGGGTGCGATAGATTGGGAAATAATCAGATAATCCATGCAATTGAATGTGCTTTGCATTTAATTGCTGATAAACCTGTTCGTTGAATACAAATTGACCAATGTAGTAAGGAAGCGGCTCATCTCCGGAAAAACTCAATTTAAAGTCATAGAGTGCATCTTGACCGGCGGCCCCTCCTCCGAGATGCAGATGAAGTTTACCCTTTTCACCCGCACGACGAATCATTTCACTGAATAGGAAATGGTTAGGACGGAGAGGTAAATAGTCTTTGAGAGACCCTCCTAAGTGGTAGTTTGCTCCCTCGTCACCATATAAGACTAATACTCCTGCAATCACGGTATTTTCAAAAACTGCAAATAGAAACTCGGTTTCGAATGATTCGCTCGTCAGTAACTGAGTGAAATAAGAATCAGGATAATAGTAGTCTTCAATTGCATCCCGACGATTCATGGTCGCCTCATAAAGATGCATAAATGTGTGAATGTCAGATGCGTCACCACGCACAACAGTCAACTGTTCACGGATGGCTCGTTTCACGTTTCGTTTCGTCATTTTATGGAACCGCTCAGTCAAGTATTCATACGGTTCATCTAGTTGGACATGGACAGTCTTTCGTACTGGAACTGCTCTCCCGAATGTTTCCATAATGACCTCATCAATTCTTAATGGATGATAACGAATCGTTTCGGTCACAGTTTTCTCGTTCTCCTTACGTTTAATGAAATGTTGCCTTGCGACTTTCACTTCATCATCTGTGAACGTTCCAACACGAAACGGACCACCATATCCGTAAGCTGTTACAAGATCATCATATTTTTCATTGATTCGGCGACGGATATATGGATATACAAGCATCCCTTTCGATGTGATGGCAAGAAACAGCTCTGGTGAGTCGTTCGATTCACAATTCACGTTGACATAATCAAAATGATCATACGCATCGCATGTTGTTAAATCCAACCATTTTTCCCATTCCATTTGGTCTTTGATGATTTTGAATTCCATCATCTCATCCCCTTTTCAGTAAGTGATTTCCATAACCACTTTTCCCATTAAAGGATGAGCACACCAGTGAAGAATTTAACTTTTTGTTGTTAACAATCAATATCCGTTTAAAGTAATTTACGAAATAAATATCGTTATTTCTTTTTACGTTTTTGTTCAAAAAAAGAACGAACTCACACTCAGGCGAATTCGTTCTTTTAGAAATCTTATGGAAATCAATCTACTGACATCACTTGACCCGTCTCGGACGATTGTCGAGCAAGTTCAATCAAGTGCGTCGTGAGTGTCGCATCTTTTAGAGATATGATAGGCTGACGCGTCTGATAACTTTCAGCCAACTGTTCATAATACTTAAAATAGCTGCCTTTCTCGACTTGAATCGTTTCGACCTCGTCCGTCGATAAAATCCCAGTCTCTAACACGTCACTTGCTAATTTCCCTTGTTTCAACGCTTCTTCCTGTGGGTCGAGACCAAATTTCATGAAACTTCCCTTCGTCCCATGCACTTCGAATCGTGGAGTCTCTCCAGCGATGAATGGGTTCGAGCGAAGGTAAACTCGCTTCTCTCCATAATAGAATGTCACACAGAATCCATCGTCAGACTGTCCACCCACACGTTGAATCATCACATCCGCTTGAATTTTGTCCGGCTTTCCAAACAAAGCGAGCGTCTGATCGATAAGATGACTTCCTAGGTCAAACAAGATCCCTGCACCCGGTCCTGCATTTTCACGCCAACGGTCCCGAACATTTGGACGGAAACGATCAAAACGCGATTCCACTACCTTCCAGTCCCCTAATTCATTCGAGTCGAGTAGTGACTTGATTGTTAAGAAATCTCCGTCATAACGACGATTCTGATAGACGTTGACGATCCCCCTCGATTTCGCTTCAAGTTCCATCAACTCATATCCTTCTTCCGTTGTCAGGAATGCAGGTTTTTCAACTAGCACATCTTTCCCAGCCTTGAGACAGTCAACGATCATCTCTTTATGTAAATGCGATGGTGTGGTAATCACATACAATGTAGCATCCGATTGTAGTGCCTCCTCTAACGACGCATATACCGTTGCACCAGGTAATTCAGCCTGTACTTCTTCCGGGCGTGATGACACGACACCGCTCACTTCAAAAGTGTCAATCGCCTTTAAAAACGGCAAATGGAACGTGTTCGCTGAAAAGCCGAAACCTACCAAGACAGTTTTAATCATCGAAACTCCTCCTTTTTCACTTTCATCATTATATCAAAAAAAGGGTCCAAAGACCCTTATGCACTCATGCTCTCATCTAATCTGTATTCGAACGTATTGTACCCGTTTCGTGAATCGACAAAGACGAAACCAAAACGTGGATAATAACTATTTAGAAATTCATTGTCAGCGACACAATCGAGACGAATTGGTTCATCTTCATCGGCTTCCTCTAGTACATGCTCCATGAGCTGCTGACCGACGCCGCGACCTTTCAGCTTTTCGCTGACGACGATTCGATGGATATATTGTCCACGCTCACTGTCGTCCCATAAGTTATCATCCCAGGCGTCTGGAGGTAACAATGCGATTGAAGCTAAAATTTGTTGGTCATCTTCAAAGACATATACACTGCCTTCTGTAATGTCAGTGCGCACACGCTCTACGAGGTCCTGTTCCAAATATTCGGTCCATTGGTCGCTTCCTTGTTCATTTAGCGCTACGGCTCGTTGTTCGATTAGGTTCGCGATGTTTTTGGCATCGCGCTTCGTCGCGAGTCGAATCATAACGTCCTCCTTTAGTTATACAGTATTTGAAATACAAATATAACGGAGAACACTTTACCTTTCAACCATCTTGCTCACTGTTGAAGTTCGAACGGAATGACCTCACCTTCGTTCAACTGATAGCTATAGGACAAGGTAGCGTACAAGCTGTGGGAGACGGAACAATATCGTTCAACGGACAGTTCAATCGCACGTCGCACCCGTTCTTCAGACAAGTCGCCTTTCAGGATATACAAGATGTGAATGGCTGTAAAGCGTTTTGGATGATCGATTGCCCTTACCCCATCAATCTTCATTTCGAACGATTCTAACGGTTGACGCATCTTATGCAAAATCGATACGATATCGATTCCGGTGCAGGACGCTGTCGCGTGAAGCAACATCTCGGTCGGACGTGGTCCTGTATCAAGTCCACCCACGTCCTCTGACGCATCGAGGGTGACTGTATGCCCCGATGGCGTATGCGTCTCAAACGCCATGCCTTGCTTCCATACTACTTCCATGTTCATGATCTTCTCCCCCTATTTCATTTGATAGCAACCTATTCCCGCATTTGATGTATGATTAAGCCATAAATCAATTTTAAGGGGTGTATGTCGTTGGATTGGTCCATTCTTTTCAGTTCGGGGCTATATATTGTCCTCGGGTTAAACTTATTGTTCGCACTCGCCGTCATTTTTGCCGAAAGACGTGACGTCGGCGCGACCTGGGCCTGGTTACTCGTTTTGTTTTTCTTGCCGGTGCTCGGATTTATCATCTACCTTTTCCTCGGGAGACAGCTTAAGAAGGATAACTTCTATAATTTGAGTGTAGAAGAACGTTCTTTTCATGCGCTTCAAGTTGAAGCACAGCTCGAACAGATTCACACGCCTCAAACGCAGATTGCTCAACCGTTATTTGAAAAGTATGATCAACTGCTACAAATGAACTTGCGATCTTCAAAATCATTGATTAGTGTACATAACCGCTCCCTCATCTTGCATGACGGTGAACAAAAGTTCAAAGCGTTAATGGATGACATCCGCTCTGCCGAAACGGAAATCAATATCCAGTACTATATCATTCAGCGCGATGCTCTCGGACAGGCGCTGTTAAAGGAATTGATTGAACGAGCGAAAGCGGGTGTCAAAGTCCGACTCCTTTACGACGCAGTCGGCTCTCGCAGTCTCCGTAATTCAGACTTTAAAGAGTTGATTGCGAATGATGGGGAGGTACGTGTCTTCTTCCCACCGACGCTCGGAATGATCAACTTTAAGTTAAACAACCGAAATCACCGAAAAGTCGTCATCATTGATGGGAAGATCGGCTATGTCGGTGGCTTTAACGTCGGGACCGAATATCTCGGACTCGTTGAGAAGTTCGGATACTGGCGCGACACCCATTTGCGTGTTGAAGGAGACGTCGTCTATAATCTTCAACACCGATTCATCCTGGACTGGAATTACTCAGGTCACCGCAAGCATGATCCGGAAAATACGTTCTGCTTTGCGAAACATGAGATTAAGGACAACTCCCCGATGCAAATCGTCACGAGCGGTCCGAACTCGGATACGGAACATTTAAAAAATATGATGATTAAAATGATCATGTCGGCGAAACGACGGGTCGTCATCCAAACCCCTTACTTCATACCTGATACGAGTTTTATGGATGCATGTAAAATGGCACTCAACTCCGGCGTTCAAATGGACATCATGATCCCAGGAAAACCGGACCACCCGTTCGTCATGTGGGCATCGCTCTCCTTCCTCGGAGAATTGCTCGACTATGGGGCAAACGTCTATCTGTATGATGAAGGTTTTCTTCACGCGAAGACGCTCGTCGTCGATGATGAGATTGCGACGGTCGGAACGACGAATTTGGATGCCCGAAGCTTTCGTCTCAACTTTGAAGTCAACGCAGTCATTTATGATGAACGCGTCGCCCTCGAACTTGTTTCCTTATTTGAGACAGACACTGCAGTCAGTCGAACGTATACGATGGAAGACTATGAAAAGCGAAAATGGACGGTTCGCTTACGCGAAGGGGTCTCACGACTCCTCAGTCCGATTCTATAAGAAAGAAGCAGAGCTGAACGCTCTGCTTCTTTGTCATTTTATAACTTGAATCGTGAGACAAGGTCCTGTAGTTCCTCTGCCATCGTCGCAAGTGCTTTCGCCGATTGTGACACCTCTTCAATCGATTTCAATTGATCATCTGTCGTTGCTGCGACTTGCTTAGAGGTACTCGAGTTCTCGTCGGCGATGTCCGCGATTTGAGATGCAGTCGCCGCCACTTCCTGAACGTTCGCTGCAATCTCCTCGACAGTTGCCGTCACGTCTTCGATTCTCGGGGTCATAGCGACTGTCCGCTCTTTAATTTTCTCAAATCGGTCTGCCGTCATTTCTGAAGAAATAAGTCCGGCTTTCGTGTGGGTAGATACTTCTTGCATCAAATGAACGGATTGCTCCGTTTCCTGTTTAATACGATCAATCAATGCCGCAATTTGTTTCGTTGACTGTTGAGACTGCTCCGCAAGTTTCCGAACCTCGCTCGCGACGACGGCGAATCCTTTCCCGTTCTCGCCAGCCCGCGCCGCTTCAATCGCTGCGTTCAATGCGAGCAGGTTCGTCTGTTCCGCAATCCCGTTGATGACCGAGACGATTTCGCCGATTTCACTCGAGCGATGTGCCAACGATTGAATGACGCCTTCAAACGTCACGACTGATGCATCAATTGCCTGCATCTGCTTGACGTTCTCTCTCACTGTCGTCGACCCATCTTCCGCTTCATTTGACGTCTCGCGTGATAGTTCAGACACGTCCATCGAGCTCTCTGAGATACGCATAATTCCGGATGTGATGGCTTGTAGCGATGTCGCATTGTCATCAAGTTGACGTTTTGAACCATCGGCACTGACCGCCATCTGATCGACCGCACGAGCAATCTGTTCTGACGAAGCGGTATTGTGCGCGGAGTTTGCCATCAATTCCTGCGAAGATGCCGCGACTTGACTGATTGAATCGTCTAGACGTAGCAACACCATCCGTAGTGAGGCACTCATCTCATTAAAACTCTCTGAAACGCGACCGATCTCATCATTCGATAAGACAGGGATTGGTTCAGTCAAATCGCCGGACTTAATCCGTTCAGCGCCTTCCGTCAATAAGCGCAATGGGCGTAAAATCGACCGGAGCACGAAGTACAAGAGCACCGCTGCCACACCGAACATACCGACGATGACGAATACGGTCGTCCAAAGAATACCGACAGTCTCGTCTTGAATCTCACCGTCATAAAGTGTACCTGTGATTTTCCATCCAGTGAGTGGGTTCGTCACGAACGCTTTCTCGACACCCTCTCCGTTCTCCTCTACTGATAGAATTCCCTCATCTGTTGCAAATAATGACTCTGTCGAAGCCTCGGTAGACTTTTCTCCGACTTCAATCGATGGATGAATGACGACTTGTTGTGCCTCATCAAAGATCGCCACATATCCTTCCTGACCGATTTGAATACTCGATGCGACGTCAGCAATATCATTGACATCGACGTCAACCGCAACGACACCACGACCGTCCGCTGTCTTTTTTGAGACCGTGATCATCATTTTCTGAGAGGCGGCGTCGACGTAGGGATTCGTGATGGCGACCTCTTGCCCACTTGCCTCTGCCGCCTCATACCAAGGACGGGTACGAGGATCATACCCTTCAGGCAATTCCTGTTCAGGATAAATCGTCATCGCCCCCGCTGCTGATGCAAAATAAATGTTCGTCACTTTTGGATGTGTTTCTAAATACTCCGTGAACTTTTCTGCTAACGCCTGATTTTCTTCACCTTCTTCATAGATAGAAGCATCGAGCCGATTGGAGAAGAATGAAATGTCCGTTTGAATCGGCGCAATTAAATTTGTCACTTCGTTGTTCATCCGGTCTACTCCCGAATTGGCAGACTGGATCATTTGTGACTCAATCTTTTGCTTTGCCTGCGCGTATGCGACGACCCCGATCAATGTCGCCGGAATGAGCAATAATAAGACTGATAAGACAATCAATTTTTGTTTGATGCTGATGGTACGTTTCTGTCTCATAAAACATCTCCTTACCCCGAATAGAATGTTGAAGAAGGATCGGTCTGATAGACCGAACACTCCTTTCGTTACCTACAATATCGGTTAGGAAAAATAGATGTTGATCATTGATTGAATTATTCGAAAATTATTTTTCGGAACCTGAAATGGAGTTTCACTCCAAGAATCAATATAGAAAGAAATCATTATATTCGCAATCTGTATTTTATTCAGTTAACATATCGGAAAAGGGGGCAAAAGCATGAATACATTATTGGAAGAAATTAAAGCGTACAAAGATCAATTCAAGCAAAAAGCACCGGCCGAAAAGCAGCGATTGATGGCACAAGCGACGCAAGAATTGAAAGATTCAGGGATTGCATCGGGACTAACCGTCGGCGATCGAGCACCGATGTTTGAATTGCCTCATGCAGACGGGACAAACGTCGGCTTGAAGGCACTTCTCGAGAAAGGACCTGTCATCGTCACGTTTTATCGTGGTGGATGGTGCCCATACTGCAACCTCGAACTTCGAGCGTATCAGCGTGAATTAGTCAAAATTGAGGAAAAGGGTGCCACACTCGTGGCGATCAGCCCAGAGACACCTGATTACTCACTATCTACGAAAGAGAAGAACGAGCTCGACTTTTACGTGTTGAGCGACGTGGATAATCAAGTCGCACGTCAATTTGACCTCGTTTTTGATATGCCGGATTATTTGATTGAGATTTATGAAGCATCTGGTCTCCACGTCGATGCACATAACGGCAATGAGGACTGGCAGCTTCCGAAGCCAGCGACGTTTATCATCCAACCGGATGGTACGATTTCATTCAGTGATGTGCCCGCTGACTATACAGAACGTGTCGACCCGAAAACGGTCGTTGAACAATTATAAATGAAAAAGGAGGTGACGTTGTCATCTCCTTTTCTTGTACCATTTTTTACTGATTGTCTTATCACTTCTTGAATTCCTCATGCAATATTCCATACACCATGCTATCGGTCCATTCATTTTTATTCCAATAGTCCTTCAAGAAATGAGCTTCTTTTCTCATTCCAATTCGCTCGCATAATGTTTGGGAAGCGACATTCCTTGCATCAAGATTGGCTTGTATTCGATGTATGTTGAACTCGTTAAACAACTCTTTGACCAATCCTCTAACTGCTTCAGTAGCGAACCCTTTCCCAGAGTGAGAATCAGCGAAGCAATAGCCAATCTCGACAGTTTCTTTTATCCCCGTATACCAAACTGTGAGATCCCCGATCACTTCATCTTGAAGGACAACCGCCAAATTCAATGGACTTGTTTCGGTAAGGGTAGAATTGGTCAATTTTTTAGCAAACGCTTCATTCATATTCTCAGATGTCCAAGGGTCATGTAAGAGATATCTACACACGTCAGGATTTTTATAAATATCAAATGTAGCATACAGATCGTCCTTCTTGAATGGTCTGATTTCTAGACGTTCAGTGGTAAATTCCATATCGATTCCCCCTTGCAAATCGTCGTGAGTATCGTAAGAATACTCACAACCTAATAACTTTATGGTATAACGACAAATTCCTCAACGCGTTTGAGAAGTGTTTCGAGTAAGCGTAGTGACCGGTATGTGTCTCCTGTGTACTCGAGACTATGGTTCATCTGTTCGACAATCTCGAGTTCAGTCAATGCCTCATGCTCAAGATTCTTGATTCGTTCAAGTATGTAGTGTTGGTCTTCCGTACCCATGAGAACGAGCTGTTTTCCCTCATGAGACAAGATCGCTTCGTATACGTCATTTCGTTTCAACAACGGTGTCAACCAGACCAGTTCGGCGTCGCGAAACACATGACGGCCACGTTCACTCGTCATCGCAATCGTACCGAGCGATTTTCCGATGATTATGTATTTATTAAAGGAATGGGATTGTAGCAGTTGATCGATGACGAGCCGAACATCGTTAACAATCGCCACTGATACATCGACTGATTCATATCGCTCATCCCGATAGTTGTAGTTGACCTCAAGGACGTTCAATCCATTCTCTAAACAAAGCGCTGTCGTATAGCGAAACATCGGGGAATCATTCGTATATCCGTATCCCGGCAACAAGATCACGAGGGTGTCGGATGACGAATTAGACTGGAGAAATGAATACGAGACAGGTATTCCGTTTGTGCCGATGACTCGACCCTCTTTTTCTTCATACATATCGTTCCCTCATTTCTGCAAAAGTTGCGTGTCATGGTGGTGAATCATCGTCCCGATCGTCTCTCCTTGAAGGATTCGTTGAATCGCATTCCGCTCCTTGAAATCGAACAAGTGAATCGGCAATCCGTGATCCCTTGCGAGTAGTAACGCTGATTGGTCCATCACTTTCAAATCATGGGAGATGACGTCGTTATAGTGAAGGGTTTCATATTGACGAGCCGCTGCATCCAATTGTGGGTCTCGATCAAATACGCCAGAAACACCGTTTTTTGCGACGAATAAGGCATCACACCCCACTTCGATTGCACGCTGAACGGCCGGATAGTCTGAAGAAACGAACGGTTGACCGTTACCGCCTGCGAAAATGACGATATATCCTTTTTTCAAATGATTGATGGCACGAAGTTGAATGTATGGCTCGGCAACGCTCGGCATCGGGATTGACGTCATGACGCGAACTTCTTGATCGACGTCTCGTTTCAAGATGCCCCGCAACATCAATGAATTCATGACGGTACCGAGAGTGCCGATATGATCTGCCTCGACGCGATTGATGCCCCACGCTTCTGCTTGATTCCCTCGGAAGAGGTTGCCCCCGCCGACCATGACGCAAACTTCAACCCCACTCTTTGCGAGTGACAATATTTCCTCTGCAATCAGGCTGAGACTCATTTCATCAAAATTATCCGTTCCATCACCAGCTAGAGCGGCTCCACTTAACTTAATACAGATTTTCCGATGTTCCATCTTTCCCCAACCCTTCATTTGGAATTTTTTGTTCAATTCAGTATAGAAGAGTTTAAATAATGGAACAACACTATTTTTAATTGATTCATGAGCACATTTCTTTATATTCCTGATAAGACTCCTCGAACATATAAAGTCCACCGATTTCTTCATCAATGAACGAATATAGAGAAATTTCAAAGTCATGGAGTGATGATTCATTAAGACACTCTTTTACTCTTAGCAAACCTTCTCTTACGTACAGTTTTCCCTTTTCAATATTATCGTTTGAGATATAGTACCGTCCAAGACAAAGATAGTAACGAGGAAATTCTGGGTACTCCGTTATCGCTTTTAACAGATACGATTCATACTGTTCTGGATGTTCGAATTCATGTAGATTGGCCATTGAATAGTAGAGGATCCCTTTTGACTTAGCATCCATTTTATTCAGCATCGACTTGATCTCTTCAATCTTTGCTTCGTCTAATACTGGATAGACGAAAGTTGATTCAAGATATACGCCGAGGGCGAAGAAAATCGAATGCTCCGGAAACTTATCAAATGCTTCGAATAAGTGTTTAGAGGCACTCTCATAGTCTTCTTCCGGCGTATCCATTTCAGCGCTAATGAGAGTCGTCCAGGCGATGAATTCGTCTGGGTACTCTCGGACTAATTCTCTGGCGGCACGGATTGCAAGGAATAGCTTCTTTGGCGATTGTGCCATAGTTTGTATCTTTTGGATT
This sequence comes from Exiguobacterium sp. s34, assembly GCF_018617435.1. Lineage (NCBI taxonomy): Bacteria > Bacillati > Bacillota > Bacilli > Caryophanales > Exiguobacterium > Exiguobacterium sp. s34. The sequence continues at coordinate 415,282 of NZ_JACSKE010000003.1, forward strand.
TCTTGATCAAAATTTATCATTTTCTCTTACCCTTAAAAAACAAATTTTCACTACTTCCCCCTAATTTAACTAGGTGATTTGAATACCATTTTGTCACCACACATGAAGTAGCAATATGAGTTCCCAAATTATAACTAGACGCACATTACTATGATTTATTGAACATAGAAGATGAAACGGTGAATTTATTTCATGTATGTTTATGATTGTAGCTCAAAGGCAGAATGAATCGCTATAGATAAAAAAGCTCAGATCGGCACAAAAAAAGACCGTAGAACATTCTACAGTCTCTAAGCTTAGGCACCCATAATCGAATCATGACGGGTCGTTTCCCAACCATACGCCACTTCGCGGAGTAACAATTCACCAAACTCCCGATCCTTTTGGTCGATGACTTGCCCTTGTTTCCGCTCATAAAATGTGCGGAACGGATTCATCTCAAGCGCCCAAATCAAAAGTCCCGCCTCGCACATCGACTGTACGGCGTGCTCAAGGAGAGCGGACCCGATTCCGTTCCCTTGATGATTCTCCAAAATATAAATGGCATACACTTCGTTCGTGTGGTCCGGGTACTCACCCGTACGCTCTTCTCCGTAAAGGACGAAGCCTACAATCTCATCATCCACAGTCGCCACAAAGCCGGCTACTTCCTGTTGACGAAGCGCTGTCCGCAACCGTTCTGCCCATTCGATGGAACCGGACGATACTTTTAGCAAATATTCAGTCGGCACGATCCCCCGATAGGTCGTTCGCCATCCGTTCACACGCACTCTCGCAATCCCATACACATCATCTGGTTTGGCGACCCGAATGTCCAATGTGACCCCCTCCTAACCCGAAGCTTTACAAATAGTTTACCACAAATCCCCAACTTGCAATCCGAGATTATGTGAATTTTCGTCGTTCTTCTACCACAAAAAAGAGCCGTCACCTCGACCGAGGCAACGGCTCTTCAAGCGTTATGCGACTTCTTTTGATTGGACCGGTGTAGACGACGTTAACGGCTTCTTCAAGAATGAGAGGAGCAATGCGCCGACGAGGGCACCTGTCAAGATGGCAAGGGCATAGAGTCCCATGCTCATCGCGACATTTCCAGCTCCTTCAAGAAGTGGGAAGACGAAGATTCCGCCGTGTGGGGCTGGCAATTGAATCGTGAAGAATGCTGACAATCCACCTGCGATTGCAGAGCCGAGGATTGCAGATGGTAAGACGCGAATCGGATCCGCTGCAGCGAACGGGATGGCCGCTTCGGTGATGAATGAGGCTCCCATGATATAGGCAGTCTTACCTGCTTCACGCTCTTGTTTCGAGAATTTCTGACGAGCGAATACAGTCGATGCGAGTGCGACAAGAATTGGTGGCACCATTCCACCCGCCATGACGGCTGCCATGACTTCTTGGTTTCCAGCTGTGAGGGCTGCCGTACCGAACACGTATGCCGTCTTGTTGATCGGACCACCCATGTCGACTGCCATCATACCACCGACGATGACACCAAGAAGGATGGCGTTTGCGCCGCTCATGCTGTTCAACGTATCCATTAACCATGTCATCAGTGCTGCAATCGGTTCATTGACGACGAGCAACATGACCATACCTGAAATAAACGATCCGAGTAGCGGATATAAGAGGACCGGCTTGATTCCTTCAAGTGAAGCTGGCAACTTCGCAAGTGCCTTCTTCAAGAAGAGAACAACATAACCTGCCAAGAAACCGGCGATGAGACCACCGAGGAATCCGGCGTTCCCTTGACTTGCAAGTACCCCTGCGACGAGACCTGGCGCGAGACCTGGACGATCGGCAATCGACATGGCGATGAAACCAGCGAGAATCGGAACGAGGAAACCGAAGGCAGCTCCACCGATTGTCATTAACTGGGCGGCAAATTCATTGTAAGACGGGTCATCCGGGTTCGCCGAGTTGATGCCCCAGAAGAAGCTGATCGCGATCAAGAGACCACCAGCCACAACGAGTGGGAGCATTGCAGATACACCGCTCATCAAGTGCTTGTAGATACCTGTACGTTGTTCTTTCGGTGCACCAGATGTTTTTGAAGCTTCATATACCGGCGCATCTTGATTGACGGCGCGATTGATGAGTTCTTCTGGTTTACGGATTCCTTGCGCGACCGGTACTTCAATGACACGCTTTCCAGCGAAACGATCCATTTCTACGGCTTTATCTGCTGCGACGATGATTGCTGTTGCACGATCGATATCTGCACGTGTAAGTTCGTTTTTCACTCCAGTAGAACCGTTCGTTTCGACTTTAATATCGACGCCCATCGCTTCCGCCTTTTGTTTCAAGCTGTCCGCTGCCATATACGTATGGGCGATTCCTGTCGGACAAGCCGTGACTGCTAAGATAAACGGTGCATCTTCATTCGTAGGTTTGACGACTTCTGGCTTCTCTTCAGCCGCTTCCTTCTCCTCGATGGCACGGATGACATCGCTTTCAGAAGTTGCTGCATAAAGGCGGTCTTGGAATGCTGGGTCCATCAAGTAGACCGATAATTTAGAGAGCGTTTCAAGGTGTTCGTTATTTGCGTTCTCCCCAGCTGCAATCATGAAGAAGAGACGACTTGGTTGACCGTCTAACGCTTCATAATCGAGGCCTTCTGAACGACCGAAAGCGATGGCTGGTGTTTTGACGGCGCTCGTTTTCGCGTGGGGGATGGCAATCCCTTCTCCAAGTCCTGTCGTGCTCTCGCTTTCACGTTTTAAGATGGCGTCACGATATCCGTTACGGTCAGATAGTTTGCCGGCACGGTCTAGGACATCGACGAGTTCTTCGATGACCTCACGCTTAGAGCTGGCGCGAAGATTCAATTGAATCGTATCGCGTTGGAGCAAGTCCGTGATTTTCATGTTGTTTCCTCCATTCGTTTAAGTGGTGTAAGTTGTACTTGATCGATCAATCGGTCAATATCTTGTTTTGAACAAAGACCAAACGTATATGCGGACGCACTACCTGTTGTGACAGCGTAGCGGAACGCCTCCTGTTCGCCTTTTTCTTTGACGTTTGCGACAAAACCGGCAACGAGTGAGTCTCCGGCACCGACTGAGTTGACGAGTTTCCCGACCGGTGTGTTCGCCGTAACCGCGCCGTTTTTGTTGACGAGTAGTGCTCCATCACCTGCAAATGAAATGATGACGTTTTTCGCGCCACGTTCGACGAGCTGCTCCGCATAAGGAAGAGCGTCCTCAAACGTCTCGATCTCTGTATCGAACAGTTCGCCTAACTCGTGATGGTTCGGTTTGATCATCAACGGTTCGAGCGAAAGGACTTCAAGCATGGCATCTTTCGTCGTATCGACGACGAAGTCGGCACCTTTTTCACGAATCGATTCAGCGATTGTCCGGTATAACGAGTCTGGTAAATTGCTTGGGATACTCCCTGCAAGAACGACGATGTCACCTTCATCGACTTGGTCGAACTTGTCTTGTAAATGTTCGAGTTCACCATCCGTGATATTCGGTCCGCTCGCGTTCAATTCGGTCTCTTCTTTAGCACGAATCTTGACGTTGATTCGGGTATTTCCGTTCACTTCGACGAAGTCCGTGTGTACGCCATGGTCGACGAGCGACTTTTTGATGAAGTCTCCTGTCGTTCCACCGATAAAGCCAAGAGCTTTCGTTTCTTTTTCATATTCTCGAAGTACGATCGAAACGTTGATCCCTTTTCCACCTGCTCGTTCGGTCGTTTCTTCGATTCGGTTCACTTCTCCTAAATTTACTTCTGGTAATGTCACATAGTAATCAATAGAAGGGTTGAGTGTTAACGTGTAAATCATTTCGCATTCACCACCTTTGTTATTGTTTGGATGGAACTCATTGATGCATCGCTTGATGTGATCAATTGCGCAGCGTCTAACGTGGCGACTCGGCTGAACGTTCGTTTCCCGATTTTCGATGCGTCCGCGAGCACGTATGACGTCTGTGCTAATTCAATTGCCGTCTTTTTGACAAGCGCTTCTTCTGGGTCTGGTGTCGTGTAGCCTGCGTCAAGGTCGATTCCGTTCATTCCGAGGAAAGCGAGGTCAACTCGATAGTTCATCATGCTCTCACGCGCGTTGTATCCGACGAGCGCCTGAGTCGACCGTTTCAATTCTCCGCCAATCACAAACGTCTTAATATCAAGATCAAATAATTCATTCGCTATCGGTAGACTGTTTGTGACGACGACAATTTTCTTTCCTTCTAAAAACGGAACCATTGCCTGCGTCGTTGTACCGGCATCTAAGTAGATCGACATGCCGTCTTCGATGAATGTTGCGGCCTTCCGTGCAATCGCAACTTTTTCATCGACGAAACGATCTCGTTTCTCTTCAAATGTCGGTTCTTCGTCAGGAGTCGCGATGAGTGTCGCTCCCCCGTGCACCCTTACCAGATATCCTTCCGCTTCGAGGTCCGTCAAATCACGGCGAATCGTCGACTCGGATGAATCCGTCAAATCAACCAACTCTTTCAATTTGACGACTTTCTGCTCAGATAAGCGTTGTAAAATCAACTGATGTCGTTGTTTCGTTAACATCTTGTTCCCTCCATACGTCTAATATAAAGCGTTTTCATTATAAAAACAACTAAAATCATTCAAAAACATTCAGATACATTCAATCTGTCACAATTATAACACAAAAAACGGTCAATAAATGACCGTTTTTTGTGTTTATGACTGTTTTCTTAACCACTCCACCACTTCTTGCACGAGTTTTGGATGAATTGGTTCATCAATCGCCTCGCGGTATTCTTTATGAAGCGTCAGAAGAGAATGCGGCGAATCTCGCTCCACGAGAAGGTGATTCATGTCATCGATGATAGAGGACGTAACTTCCCCTTTCGTCTGAATCATATGGACGTGTTCCGGTGGGACTTGAACGTCACGTCCCCCTGTAATCGCAAGGACCGGAACTGTGACATGTTCTAACCGCTCTCGTACGTCATACGAGGCATGTTCGCGAATCCATTTCGCGTTCACGACTTGTCCCCGATATTTAAATGCGGATACGTTCGTACGTAAAGATCGCTCGAGCAAATCATCCTGTCGTTGCCTTACTTTTTTCGCCACACCTGTCACTCGGTAAAACATGCCTTTCAATCCTTTGACCCGTTCGACATCCTTTGCTAAGGCGTCTGCTTGATACAAAAACATCTGTTTCGATGACTCATGGAATCCTGATAATAAAATGAGTCCATCCGCTTTCGTTTCAAGCTGAACGGCAGGTGCGAGGACTGCTCCCTCGCTGTGGCCAAGTATATAGAGATGGTTCACGTCCGCTAGTTGCCGAATCGTTCGCACCACAAGAATCGCATCGTTAATCAAATCATGTAGACCGACCTTATTAAAGTCACCATCCGACTTCCCGATTCCTTGCTTATCGTATCGGAACACGTTGTAACCATGATCGTATAGTGCCTCAGCTAACTTGGCGTACGTATTAAAACCGACGCCACCCATATTTCCGTCACGGTCACTCGGTCCGCTCCCGCTCAACATGACAATGGTCGCCCGAGGCTCCTCATGTGAAAGAAAAGTTCCTGCAATCGTTCCATATGCTGTCGTAATCGTCATCTCTTGTTTCATCGTATCGCCTCCACTTCTATCATACCCGAAACCGGCCACCAAAAAAATATGTCGCTGTCTCATCGGACAGCGACATTATGTGTGTAATTAATTTGTCAGCCAAGCGTGAAGAAAATCGACAGCATTGGATATTCCTTCTTCTGAAAGGCGTTCAAAGGAATCTTTCTCCGTCAGCACATGCCAACTCCCTTCAAGTGAGTCACTTAACGTGAGATATGTGAGTTTCGCTTCATCATATGCATCGCCAGGGGAACTCGCTAACGAGCGAACTTCTAATTCTTCAAACGGCTCCTCCTCAAGCAGAGAATAAGATTTCATTCCTTTCGTCCGAACGAACAAGGGACCGTCCCCTGTTCCAAGAATATCGAGCATGACGACCGCATCGATTTTCTCTGTTCGATTCGTCAGACGTTCAAGATAATCGTCACTCGCTTCTTTCGAGTTACCATTCCCGTTCAAAAAGACATATCGAATCGTGTGCTCAGGCAACTCAGCATTCATCACCTGCATCAGGTGGTATAAAACAGTTGAGGGACCGACCGTAGATAAATAATGTGCGCCGTGCCATGTTGAATCAAGTCGTGACATGATGATGATTTCCTTGTCTGACTTACCCGTTTGAACAAATTCGACATATGGGATTTCTTCGTGGTAGGGCTTGACCCTTACGGTTTGATCATCCTTCAGCTGTTCTGCCGTTTCCGAGTCTATCCCTGTACCGTCTAGTGGTAAATAGGATGATGTAATCAAATAACCCATATCAGATGAGTTATTTTCATACGGTGTGATGATGTATCCAGCAGCCCCTTTTGAAGCAAGTAATGACAAATAAGCGTTCGCTTCTCGGTCATTCAAAATCTCTCCAGCGTAGTCGATCGTGTACGCATCTTCTCCGTTTTCGTAGGAAAACTCGGTCGTCGGTAATACGATCACTCTTCCTTTGACGTCGGGAATGTTTTGTCCCCATTGCATATGTAAAACCTTACCTTTAAACGGTTTTTCAAACAACATGTTCGAATACCCTTCAAACGTCTCGCCCTCAATCAGGAGTTCGGACCAATAAGTCGTTCGCTCTGTGTAGTGAACGATTCGATCCATTTCAACCTGTAAATCGGTTCCTAATGTTTCAAAAAAGTCGGCACTTTCCCAACTGTCTGCACTTCGGTCGATTGACGAAAAATATTCAGCCGTCTCAATCGGCGTCGGATGAATCGGGTTGAAAAAGAGGAATACTGTCGCTACCGAGCGTAGCAGACCGATGATTAATAACATTCTAAATTCTCCACTCTATAAGGTAATTAGCTATGTATGCCAAGTTTTATTATAAATTGCTATTTATATTGTGACTATTTAATTTTTCATCAATTTCAATATAATTTTGGGATTTATTTTTGTATTTAGGAAACAATAAAAAAGTGCCCGCTCTCTCGAACGGGCACTTTGATCGATTCTTTACTTATACACCTTCGTACGCTGCGTACATAATCTCTTTTAATTCTTCGACGAGCGGCATTTTCGGATTCGCCGTCGTACATTGATCTTCGAAAGCGTCGACTGCCATTTTGTCAATCTTCGCATCGAGTTCTGCTTTCTTGATGCCTTGCGCTTTGAACGATAGTTTGATGTTCAACCGTTGACCGAGCTCGATAATCGCTTGGACGAGTGACTCGACACCTTCAGCTGTCGTGCTTGCTGGAAGTCCGAGGTAACGTGCGATTTCTGCGTAACGCTCGTCTGCGATAAATGACTCATATTTCGGGAACGCCGCAAGTTTTGATGGGCGTGTAGCGTTGTAACGGATGACGTGTGGCATAAGAATTGCATTCGTACGACCGTGTGGTACGTGGAACTCTCCACCGATTTTGTGAGCGATCGAGTGGTTGATACCGAGGAAAGCGTTCGCGAATGCCATTCCAGCCATCGTTGAAGCGTTATGCACTTTCTGACGTGCTTCCGCGTCGCTACCGTTTTCATACGCTTTTGGTAGGTAGTCGAAAATCATCTTGATGGCGCGGAGGCAAAGGCCGTCCGTGTAATCGTTCGCCATGACTGAAACGTATGCTTCGATTGCGTGTGTCATGACGTCCATTCCTGTGTCAGCCGTAATCGATGCTGGTACGGTCATGACGAACTCAGGGTCGACGATTGCAACGTCTGGTGTGATCGCGTAGTCAGCAATCGGATATTTCACGTTACGTTTTTTGTCTGTGATGACGGTGAATGGTGTCACTTCAGATCCTGTACCAGAAGTTGTCGGGATTGCAATGAACATTGATTTGTTACCGAGTGTCGGGAACTTGTAAGTCCGTTTACGAATATCCATGAATTTCTGACGAAGGTTTGAGAATTTCTCTTCTGGACGTTCGTAGAAGAGCCACATCCCTTTCGCAGCATCCATCGGTGAACCTCCACCAAGTGCGATAATCATGTCTGGCTGGAAGTGACGCATCGCTTCGGCACCGTTCATGACCGTCTCAACAGATGGGTCTGGTTCGACTTGGTCAAAGATGCGATACTCGACGCCTGCAGGCAAGTTTTTGATAACTTTGTCAGCGAATCCGAGTTTGACCATCATTTCATCAGTGACGATCATCGCCCGTTTTTTCGATGTGAGTGATTGAAGGTACTGTACTGAGTTTTTCTCGAAATAGATTTTTTCAGGTACTTTGAACCATTGCATATTCACGCGACGTCTCGCCACCTTTTTCACGTTGAGTAGATGTTTCGCCGTCACGTTTTCTGAGACGGAGTTCTTACCGTAAGACCCACAACCGAGCGTGAGTGATGGGGTCATTTCGTTATAAAGGTCACCGATTCCACCATGTGCTGAAGGTGAGTTGACGATGATGCGGCAAGCTTTCATGCGAAGACCGAATTCGAGGATCGCATCGTCATCTGTTGAGTGGATGACCGCTGTATGACCAAGACCACCGATTTCGAGCATTTTTTCAGCGATGGCGAATCCTTCTTCACGCGATTGTACTTTATAAGCACCGAGAACCGGGCTCAATTTCTCATGAGAAAGAAGTTCAGTTGCGCCGACCGTTTCAAGTTCAGCAATCAAGATTTTCGTATCAGCTGGTACTTTGAGTCCTGCTTTTTCAGCGATCCACGCTGCTGGCTTCCCTACGATTTCCGGGTTAACCGCGCATGTGTCCGTGCGGATTACGAGTGTTTCAAGTTTTGCTTTTTCTTCAGGTGAGCAGAAGTAGCAACCAAGTGCCGTCATTTCGGCCTTCACTTCTTCGTATACTTCCTGGTCGACGATGATCGCTTGTTCCGACGCACAAATCATACCGTTGTCGAACGTTTTTGAAAGGATGACGTCAGAGATGGCACGTTTCACTTTCGCAGTCTTGTCGATATAGGCCGGTACGTTACCAGGTCCGACACCGAGTGCTGGTTTACCAGTCGAGTAAGCGGATTTGACCATCGCTGCCCCACCAGTCGCAAGAACCATTGCCACACCAGGGTGGTTCATGAGTGCTTTTGTAGCGTCGAGCGATGGAACTTCAACCCATTGGATCAAGTTTTCAGGAGCACCTGCCGCTACCGCTGCGTCACGAAGGACACGTGCAGCTTCACTTGAGCATTGTTGAGCCGATGGGTGGAAGGCGAAGATAATTGGGTTACGTGTCTTGATGGCGATGATTGCTTTGAACATCGTGGTCGATGTAGGGTTTGTGACCGGTGTGACCCCAGCGACGACACCGACTGGTTCCGCGATGTACGTGATTCCGTTTTGAACATCGTCTTCAAGGACGCCAACCGTTTTTTCTCCACGGAGTGAGTTGTAAATATATTCTGTCGCAAAGATGTTTTTGATCATTTTGTCTTCAAAGACACCGCGACCTGTTTCTGTATGTGCTAATTTCGCAAGTGCGACGTGTTGCTCAAGTCCAGCGAGCGCCATCGCTTGTACGATATGATCGATTTTCTCTTGGTCGAACGTCATCAACGTATCGAGTGCGACGTGTGCACCCGCTACGAGCGTATCCACCATTTGTTCTGCCGTAGTTTCTACTTTTGCTTTCTCTTTGACTGCCATGTTAGGTTCCTCCTCATAATTGAGAGCTTTTAATGAACATATTGACTTGATGGAAGACACAATGTGATGACTGCTTTCAAGAGATTGTGCTTTCCTTCACATTCATAGAATACAATGTTTTTCAGATTTTGTGGGTGACAACATTGTGAACTCTTTCACAATATTTTTTCGCCTTTTGTTGATAGCTCTTGATTTTTATATGCGTCCTCAGTAAAATCGAATGCGTTTTCATGAAAATGTAAGTCACTATCCATGTAAACGCTTACATTAATTGTGTCTGTTGTATCTCTTCTATGCTGTATCAATCGTCACATCAACCCGTTTTTAGGTTCAACTGCACCTAACTCGTGTATAATGAAAGTAGAACCTAACTAGGAAGTGAATCTACTATGCCGAAACAAGATGCAGCGGACCAGTTCGTCAAACTGATCCCTTTAATTCGTCGTAAACTGCTACGTCGATCTGATTTTCCACAAATCCCGAACTTGAACTTCTCTCATTTCCATCTATTGATGTTGATTGAGGACGAGGGGGCTGTCACGAACGGTCGAATTAGCGAGACACTCTCCATCGCACCGCCGAACGTCACCCCGCTCATCACGAAACTATTGAATGAGGGCTATATCACACGCGTACCGGACGAACGGGATCGTCGGGTCATTTGGAATCAGTTGACAGAGAAAGGTGAACGTATTTTACTCGAACGGAGAGACTCGTTCCGCAGACTCTTCGAGGAACGTCTCGCCTTTCTAAATGAAGATGAAACCGATCGACTCATTGACAGTCTGAAGACGCTCACCGAGATTGTTGAGAAGATGGATAAAGGTGACGAGTAAAACTTCTCTCGTCAATTCACGCAACTTCTTATATAATCTGTAATGAATCTACGTACAAATGGAAAGAGAGATGACATGTAATGGGTCGTAAATGGAACAACATTAAAGAGAAGAAGGCGTCGAAGGACGCTAACACGAGTCGCGTCTATGCGAAGTTCGGTCGCGAGATTTATGTGGCCGCCCGTCAAGGGGAACCTGATCCTGAGTTGAACCAGTCATTAAAGTTCGTTGTGGAGCGTGCGAAAACGTATAACGTGCCTCGTGCAATCATCGATCGCGCCATCGATAAGGCAAAAGGTGGCGACGAGGAAAACTTCGATGAACTTCGTTATGAAGGATTCGGACCGAACGGTGCGATGGTCATCGTCGATACGTTGACTAATAACGTGAACCGTACAGCATCTGAAGTCCGTGCCGCATTCGGTAAAAACGGAGGAAACATGGGTGTCAGCGGTTCGGTCGCGTACATGTTTGATGCGACAGCAGTCATCGGTGTGAACCAAATGTCGGCAGATGACGTCCTTGAACTGATGATGGAACACGACCTTGACGTCCGTGACGTCATCGAGGAAGACGAGACGGTCATCGTCTATGCCGAGCCAGAAGCGTTCCATGCTGTTCAGACTGCGTTCAAGGCTGCTGGGGTTGAAGAGTTTGCCGTAGCGGAGTTGACGATGCTTCCACAAAATGAGGTATCGCTCGATGACGAATCGAAAGAACAGTTTGAAAAATTAATCGATGTTCTCGAAGACTTGGAAGATGTGCGCCAAGTCTATCACAACGTCGACATGTAACATGCCAGCGATAACTTTCACGAGTTATCGCTTTTTTCATATTCGATTTGACAAGGGTCACGTCATATGTTAAATTTCAAAAAGTCTTTATCATATTAAAGTGATACCAAGAGAAAGAAAATGTGAAAGGTGTTGGATCAATATGAACGCAGTACTACTTGCTGTTATCGTCTTGTTTGCACTCGCCATCAGTCGTGTGCACATTGTATTGTCCTTAATATTAGCTGCGCTAGTCGGAGGGCTTGTTGGAGGGCTTGGGTTTAACGATACGTTGACCGCTTTCAGCGACGGTCTTGGCGGCGGAGCGAGCATCGCCCTTAGTTACGCACTTCTCGGTGCATTTGCCGTCGGATTATCGAAGACGGGTCTACCGGACGTCTTAGCTGAGAAGTTGATCGCGATGTCAGGTCGTGACGTATCAGGCAAACGCGTGAGTTATGTCAAAGCGTTCTTATTGTCGCTTCTCTTATTGTTGTCAATCAGCTCACAGAACGTGCTTCCGATTCACATCGCCTTTATTCCGATCGTGATTCCGCCGTTACTCGTCTTATTCAATGAATTGAAATTAGATCGCCGTCTCGTCGCAACCATCTTGACGTTCGGTCTCGTGACACCTTATATGTTGCTACCTGTCGGGTTCGGCGGGATTTACTTGAACGAAATTTTGATTGCAAACGTCGAAGCGAACGGTTTGGCTGTCGAAGACGTCAACATCGTCTCGATTATGGGAATCCCAGCATTAGGGATGGTCGTTGGTTTGATTGCCGCGTTCATTCACTACCGGAAACCGCGTTCGTACGAAACAATCGCACTAGGACCAACTGATTATGAAGTTCGTCAAATGAGTGGTTTCAAGATGATCATGACGCTCGTCGTTGTTCTAATCGTCCTCATCGTCCAATTGCAGACGGAGTCGATGATTGCATCGGCGGTGACAGGATTGATCTTGCTTTCCATCTTCCGCCTCATCCCATGGTCAGAAGCCGATGACATTTTCACGAGCGGGATGCGCATGATGGCATTTATCGGTTTCGTCATGATTGCCGCTAGTGGATTTGCAGCCGTCATTCGTGAAACAGGCGCAATCGATCCGCTTGTCAATGGCGCGAGCAATTTGATGGGTGATTCTAAAATGATTGCGGCGCTCGTCATGTTACTCGTCGGACTCGTCATCACACTTGGAATCGGGTCGAGTTTCTCAACCGTTCCAATCATTGCGGCGATTTTCGTACCGCTTTGTGTACAGTACGGCTTCTCTGTCGAGGCGACGATTGCTATCATCGGGACTGCAGGTGCTCTTGGTGACGCCGGAAGTCCTGCGAGTGACTCGACACTCGGTCCTACGAGTGGATTGAACGCTGACGGTCAACACGATCACCTTCGCGAAACTGTTTGGCCAACGTTCTTACACTACAACATTCCACTCATCATCTTCGGTGTGATTGCCGCGATGGTGCTTTGATCATTTTTTCCGTCGTGAATAAATGGTCCCTAATAAAATCAGGATGAGAATAAACCAGATTCCCGTATACATGAGGATTTCGGTGAACATAAAACTCCTCCTAAACAAAAGATAAGGAGCGACGGCAGTCGCTCCTTTTTATGATGAGGTTTTTAAGACGGTCTTGCAAGTATCGAGATACGCATCGACCACTTCCGCCACTTCTCGTCCTTCTCGAATTGCCCATACGATTAAGCTTTGACCTCGTTTCGCATCCCCAGCGACAAAGACGTTGTCCACTGCTGTATGAAAATCCTTCGTCTTCTCGACACCAATTTTTCTCAACTCGTGCTCCGGACGCTCAAATCCGATTGCGACGAGGACAAGGTCCGCAGGGTACGTCTCCATCGAGTCTTCTTCTACGAAGAATGTCGCTTGACCATCTGGGTTGACCACTTTCGTCATTCGTTCCGTTTCGATTCCGGTGACTCGCCCTTCTTGCGTAACGATTTGGTTGGAGCGAATCAAGTACGTCCTCGGGTCTTTCTCATAGACCTCGAGTGATTCAGCGTACGCATAATCGGTCGTGAGCGTGTCAGGTTGAAGCGGCCAAGGTTTCTCAGGGGCACGAAGCAACCCTTTTGATGGGTGCTTCCCAAACTGAACGACTGATTTTGCGCCTTGACGAATCGCCGTCGCCACGCAATCGGCTCCTGTATCTCCACCTCCGATGACGATGACGTTTTTATCTTTGGCATCGTAAACGGAGGCGAGAGAAGCTCCTTTACGTTCATGCATCGATGCCGTCAAATAATCCATCGCCATTTCAACGCCAACAGCATCATCGCCGTCAATCCCGAGCGTGCGTTGTTTCTGAGCCCCTGTCGCAAAGATGACCGCATCGTAATCGCTCCGAAGCGATTCGACCGTCACGTCGGTACCGACTTCCACGTTCGTCCGGATGACGATGCCCTCTTGTTCGAGTAAACGAACACGACGTCTTACGACATCTTTATCAAGTTTCATGTTCGGGATTCCATACATGAGGAGCCCTCCAGCTTCATCCGCCTTTTCGATAATCGTGACAGAGTGCCCAAGTTGATTCAATTGATCGGCTGCAGCCAACCCGGCTGGACCACTTCCAATGATGGCGACCGTCATCCCGGTTTTTCGATGGACCGGTCTCGGTTTTACCCAGCCTTCTTCAAATGCCCGGTCAATGATCGTTCGCTCAATCGATTTGATGGCAACCGGATCTTCACTGATCCCGAGTGTACATGATCCTTCACACGGTGCAGGACAAACTCTTCCCGTGAACTCGGGGAAGTTGTTCGTCTCCATCAATCGATGGTAAGCACCCATCCAGTCCGCTTTCGTGACGAGCTTGTTCCATTCTGGGATATAGTTGTGGATCGGACAACCGATCGTCTCCTGACCAATCAAATCGCCGACGTGACAGAAAGGTGTGCCGCAGTCCATACAGCGTGCGGCTTGTTGTTGGACGGATTGATCATTCATACGAGACGCATATTCATCATAATCCCTCACCCGCTCCTCGACATGACGTTCTGGCAGCGTCGTTCGCGCGATGTTCAAAAAGTTATGTTTCATACGGTACCTCCTTCAGTCACGACACGGAACAATTCAAGTGCTCGGTCGGCCTCACTCAATTCCGGACGATTCGCCTCAATTTGACGCATTACGTCTAAGACGTTCGCATAGTCTCTCGGAACGACTTTCACAAAGTGTGAACGTACTTGTTCAAATGTCTCTAAAATCGTCCGCGCTTTTACACTGTCCGTGTGGAATTGATGTGCTTCGAGAAGCGCATAAATTTGTTCCATGTCCTCATCATCCAGTTCTTGTACGACGGAGACGAGTTCTTTATTCACGAGTTGTTCATAGGCTTGCGTGCCGTAAATATAAGCTGTACCACCAGACATACCGGCTGCAAAATTTCGTCCGATCTGTCCAAGTACAAGGACCGTTCCTCCGGTCATATATTCACACCCGTGATCCCCAACGCCTTCTACGACTGCCGTCGCACCAGAGTTACGAACGGCGAATCGCTCACCGACGTGCCCGTTAAAGAACGCCTGACCGCTCGTCGCTCCGTATAAGCAGACGTTACCGGCAATCATTTGTTCACTTTCATCGAACGGGGCATGCTTTTCAGCGATCAAAGCAAGTTTCCCACCACTCAAGCCTTTGCCGATATAGTCATTCGCATCCCCGATGACAGAGATGGTGATCCCGCTTGGTAAAAATGCTCCTAGACTCTGTCCGGCAGATCCGCTAAGCCGAAGCGAGATCGTATCGTCCGGTAGGCCAACCTGACCATGAACTTTCGTCACTTCAAACCCTAACTGCGTTCCGACCGCCCGATCCGTATTTCGGACCCGCCCTACGAAGAACGTCGGTTGGGTAGAAGTGATGGAGCGTGATACAGCAGGGATGAGCTTGCGATGGTCATAAGAGCGGTATGCCGGATGCGGTAGTTCTTCTCGTTCTGGTAACGGAGTCGGCATCGAGAGCATCGGGGACAAATCTAAACGCCCCGCTTTCGGATGATTCGTCTTCCATTCACTTTCTTCGAGTAAATCCGTCCGACCGATCACGTCGTCAAGCGATGTCACACCGAGTGATGCTAAAATTTCTCGGACTTCCTCAGCCAAGAACGTCATCAAATTGACGACATGTTCCGGTTTCCCCATAAATTTCTGACGAAGTACGGGGTCTTGTGTCGCGACACCGACCGGGCAAGTATCTAAGTGACAAGCGCGCATCATGATACATCCGAGGACGACGAGTGGTGCTGTCGCGAATGCAAACTCTTCCGCCCCGAAGATTGCCGCCATGACGATATCGCGGCCAGTCATGAGCTTCCCGTCTGTCTCGAGCGTGACTCTACCTCGTAGCCCATTCAATGCGAGCGTTTGATGTGTCTCGAGGAGACCGAGTTCCCACGGGAGTCCTGTATGCTTGATGGACGTCTTCGGAGATGCACCGGTTCCGCCATCGTATCCACTAATGACAATCGTATCCGCGTTCGCTTTCGCCACGCCCGCTGCGATCGTTCCAACTCCTGATTTCGAGACGAGTTTGACACTGATTTTTGCATTCGGGTTCACATGCTTCAAGTCAAAAATCAGTTGCGCTAAATCCTCAATTGAATAAATATCGTGATGCGGAGGCGGCGAAATGAGACCGACGCCTGGAACCGACCCCCGGACTTCAGCGACCCATGGATACACCTTGTTCCCTGGAAGTTGTCCGCCTTCCCCAGGTTTTGCACCTTGGGCCATCTTGATTTGAATCTCATCGGCATGGTACAAATATTCGGCCGTCACACCGAAACGTCCACTCGCCACTTGTTTGATACGACTGATCCGTTCATTTCCAAACTCGTCCGGCACGAAGCGGGTACGGTCTTCCCCACCCTCACCCGAGTTACTTTTCGCACCGATTTGGTTCATCGCGATGGCGAGCGTCTCGTGTGCTTCTTTCGACAATGACCCGAACGACATCGCTCCCGTTTTAAAGCGACTTACAATTGCGGTGATTGGTTCAACATCATCAAGTGCCACAGGACTTTGTGCTTTAAAGGCGAACAATTGACGGATGAACTGTCCCGAAGACTCGTGCAATTTCACGTAGGCATCATAATATTTTCGTTCGTTTTCACGGCAAGCGCGTTGCAACAAATGAATCGTCTTCGGATTGAACGCATGTTCTTCCCCGTCTGAACGCCACTGAAAATCACTGCCCGCTTCAAGGGGACGATTCGTCGTATAGGCAGATTTATGGAGCGTTTTCGCCTCATCTTCTAATTCAATGAATCCAATCCCTGATAGTTGAGACGTCGTTCCCCGGAAATGTGTTTCAATCATATCTCGGTCGAGGCCGACAGCTTCGAAAATTTGAGCCCCGCGATAACTTTGAAACGTCGAGATTCCCATTTTTGACATGATTTTGACGATCCCCTCAACGACCGCCTTTTGGTACGAGCGAACAGCCTCTTCAAATGAATGAACAATCTGCTCATTCTCCACCAAGTGTTGAATCGTCGCATAGGCAACGTAAGGATATACCGCATCGGCCCCATATCCGATCAAAGTCGCTGCCTGATGCACTTCTCGAACTTCTCCACTCTCACAGACGAGACTACAGTTCGACCGCAAGTTCTCCCGAATCAAGTGTTGGTGCACCGCACTGAGTACGAGAAGCGCAGGCATGGCAATCCGGTCATGTGACATGAGGCGATCAGATAGAACGATTACGTTCGCGCCATTTCGTACGACCTGGCTGACGTTTTGTAAAAGGGCTTCAAGCGACGCCTCTAAATCATCCTCGAACGTTGTATCGACGCGTGTGAGCTTGAGTCGCTCATCGATTTGATTGAGTGTCGCACCGTCAATGATTGGATGATCCAACCATACTCGTTTGGCATGGCCACGTCCGGTATGGACCGGATCTCCTTGCGGACCGATCCAAGTAAATGTCGCCGTGACGATTTTCTCCCGTAAGGCATCGATTGGCGGATTCGTCACTTGAGCGAAGTGTTGTTTGAAGTAATGGAAGAGCGATCGAGGGCGTGTGGAAAGAACAGCAATCGGTTGATCGTGTCCCATCGATCCAATTGGATCTTTCTCGTCTTGGATCAACGGAATCATGTACTGTTCAATGTCCTCTTTTGTATACCCGAATGCACGTTGCACACGTTCGAGTTCTAAGACACTCTGCTCCTGAACACCTCTGTCCTCTATTTTCATCATTTGTTTGAGCCATTTATGATACGGCTCGGACTTCGCAATCGTCTCTTTAATCTCCTCGTCCGGAATCAAACGCTTCTCGATCAAGTCAATCAAAAGCAATTGTCCAGGTCGTAGTCGCTGTTTTGATTTCACGTTTTCGGCGTCGACTGGGATGACCCCTGTCTCTGATGACAGAATCAACTCTCCATCCAACGTCTCGACGTAACGCATCGGCCTTAACCCGTTTCGGTCTAAGATTGCTCCGATTTGTCGCCCGTCCGTGAAGACGACCCCTGTCGGACCATCCCATGGCTCCATAATCGACGAATGGTATTGATAGAAGTCACGTTTGAACGGCTCCATCTTTCCTTCTACAAACGGTTCAGGAATCAACATCATCGCTGTATGCGCAATCGATCGACCGGTACGTGTAAAGAATTCGAAGGCATTATCGAGCATCGATGAGTCACTCCCGTCCTCCTGAAGGACAGGAAACAGATGGTTCACGTCTTCAAACAAGTCTGTCGATGTGACCCCTTCGCGCGCGCGCATCGCATCAATATTGCCTCGTAACGTATTGATTTCTCCGTTGTGGACGATCATGCGGTTCGGATGGGCTCGTTCCCAGGAAGGAAACGTATTTGTTGAGAATCGTGAATGGACGATTCCGAACGTGCTCTTGTAGTGTGGAGATTGCAAGTCCAAATAAAAAGCGTCGATTTGAACAGGCGTCAACATCCCTTTATAAACAATCGTTTTTGTCGATAGACTTGCAATATATAAGTGTAACGATTCGACTTTTTCAATCTTTCGACGGAGTTCATAGAACACACGTTCATTCGCATCTTCATCGAGGAACGGACATGAGATAAACCACTGATAGATGACTGGTTGTGTCACACGTGCATGTTCTCCGATTTGCGTCGAATCCACGGGAACTTCTCGCCACTCGATGGTCGAGCAGTCTAATTCATCCGCCATACACTCCATCAATTTGATTTTTTCTTGTAGTCGATCTTCAGATGGCTGAAAAAAAACCATTCCGACAGCGTAGCGACCGAGTGACGGAAGGTTCATCGTTTGCGTAAACAATTCATGTGGGATTTCGGTCATGATACCTGCACCATCGCCGGCATCGATGACACCTTGTCCTCCTCGGTGCTCCAAGTTGCATAACATCGAGAGGGATTTACGGACAATCTCATGTTTTTTTAGTCCGTGTAGATTGACGTATAATCCAATCCCGCATGCGTCTTTTTCAAATCTTGAGTCATACAGTCCAACTCGACTCATATCATCGACCCCTTTCACTCACAGTTTCGTAATTAACATTCTGTTCTAAATATTCTGAAAAATCAAGTGGACTGTATGTATTTTTGCATAATAGAAATGTCTGGAAACGTCTATGAAAGCGTATACACAACTGATATCAACAGGTTTTATCGTTTTAGTTATGTTAGATAAAGAATAAATATCCACGAATATTATTTATTTATAGGTTCTTACGAACACAAAAAAAGGATATCTATAAAGATATCCTTTTCTTTATTCATTGTTGTACTGTTTTTCGCGGATGATGGAGAAACGATTTAGGACGCTTCCACAAGATCAAACCGATATACCCGATTGCGAGCAACGCGAGCGCACTGACGATGACGACATATAATGTCCCCTCTTCAATTCTCGCAAAAATACCGATATACGCCCAAACGAATACGAGTGGGTAGATGAAATCATGATGCCACCACATGAAAAGAAGTGCCAAAACGACACCGACCATGAGCATGAGCGAGGTCCAAGCAAGTTCATCAAGGCCTAAGAACGACGTGATTCGTTCCGTCTTCATCACGACGAACGTATTGACGATTGTCGCGACCGATACCCAACCGATATAAATCGAGAACGGGAAGCGGTCGAGCCAGCTCGTGGATGTCCGGAAGGCGATGTAGTACAGCCAGCAAAGAGACGCTAGGAACGAAACCATAATCACAAGGGAGAGCACGAACCACTCATTCGTAAATGCAAGGAGCCATAATCCGTTCAACACACAAGAAATGAGGAATCCTGCTTTCATGCGCTCAGCCTGCCGATTCGCCGTCGTTCCTTTCTTTAGTTGTAAGACTAACCATACAAGTAACGCCACATAGATGACACCCCAAATCGAGAAGGCGTAACCCGCCGGTTTAAAATAGATATCGATTCGGTCTGAAACTGCGGCATTGTCACCGCTCGCAAAGTAATTGATGACGATGGTCGCCAAAAAAGCGACCCAGTTCACAATTGGCCATTTTGATAAGTCCATATGCACGATCTTCGAAATGAAGACCAAACACCTCCTTTTAGCAACATAACAATCTTTACCCGCATCCATGTGACTCTACACGTAGAAAGGGGCTCGCATATGCGAGCCCCCCTCTATTAAAAGTCGATTTCATCCGGGTCTGGCCCAAGGCGTTCACCTGTCGCCACTTGGTCGATTTTCGCTAAATCGTCCGCATCGAGTGAAAAGTCGAATACATCGAAGTTTTCACGGATTCGGTGCGGTGTCACCGATTTTGGCAATGCCACATGACCCGATTCGAGATGCCAACGAAGTACTACTTGCGCTGGTGTCTTCCCGTGCTTCTCTGCAATCTCAGAGAAAGTTGGGATGTCTAGGAACTTACCTTGCATAAGAGGACTCCATGCCTCGATTTGGATGCCTTCATCTTGGCAATAGTCCAATAAATCCGGTTGTGGAAGCTGAGGATGAAGTTCTACCTGATTGATGAGTGGTGTCATCAACCCTTCCTCTTTTAACGCTTCTAGATGATGTTCCTTAAAGTTGGACACACCAATTGCCTTGATTTTTCCTGCTTCATATAAGTCGATGAGGTCTTTCCATGCATCGACGAAACCATCTACCGGCCAGTGAAGAAGACAAAGATCCAAATAGTCTGTCTCAAGGCGCTTCAATGAGTCTTCAAACGCTTCTTTCGTCTTCCCTTCACGGATATCATCATTCCAAATTTTCGATGTGATGAATAGGTCAGAACGGTCGACTCCCGAGATTTTAATTCCTTTTGCGACACCTTCTTCGTTTTTATAGATGGCAGCCGTATCGATATGACGGTATCCTGTCTTCAGCGCCTCGACGACAGCGGCTGGTGCTTCCGTCTCATTGTCGACTTGCCACACACCAAACCCAATCATCGGAATCTCTACTTTGTTTCGTAACGTAGCATATAGCATTTCATTCATCCCCTTTTCTTTCTAACGAGCTGATTGTATCATACCCGACAATTTATTTCGGAAAACTAAATCGTTAAATCTTTTCGGGTAAATCGGATGAATGAAAGAGATGAAAAAACAATCAATAAGCCGATTAACCAAATAAAGTGAACGCCACCGAACTCTTCACGCATGATGGACGGAGCATCGAAGAGAGAGAAGAAGGAGATGTTTCCTAACCATTCAAACTGCTCACTTACTCCGTTAATAATATTCACCATCAAGAAGAACGTGAAGATTCCGCCGGTCACCATATAAGATTTACTACTATCATCAAACAAACTGGCCAGCATATAGGCGACGACACCTAATACGAGTAGCATGAGAGCCCCATTTAATTGAAGCATCCATAGAATCGTATAGTCGATTTGTAAATCGAACAATAGATCTGCTGCCATGAGACTGAGGCCATTCAATCCGACAAATAGAACTACCGCTATGATGAGGATGATAAACGTGGACAACACATACGTGACACGAGAAATGGGGGCAGCCATATACAACATGATTTCCCCTGAATCGACCGGTTTTGCCAATAGTTTTGAGGCAAACGTCAACGCAAACAATACGGCAAGTACATAGAAAATCAATCCATAATAATTACTCGACAGTAAGTTGAGTAGATTATCCATCGCCATCGTCGCATCGATTTGAAACACTTCGAGCAACTCAGGCGGCAGCGACTCTAATTTTGCTTCAATTAATCCCGTCTCCTGAATGGACGGGAAAATCGCAGCCAAAAAGAATAGGTAGACACTCGTCCCGACCGAATAACCGAGAATCCAACTCCGATTCTGTTTAAACATGGAGCGTATTAACATTTATGTCGCCTCCCCGTAATACTGCATAAATAAATGTTCGAGTTCGTCTGCGCCACTTTCTAATGAACGAATTTCAAAGTTGGTAAGCGTTCGAATCAAGTTGTTCAAATCTTGTGGCGATGTGATGGCGACTTCAACGTGTGCACCATCTCTCGTCCCAGAAGTTTCAGTGAATCGGATTGCCTCATCCTCCGTCGCAAATTCGATTCGATACCGTTTCACGCTATGCTGCCGAAGCTCTTCCATATCTTCCTCGATGATGATACGGCCGTCTTTAATCAATGCGGCACGATCGCACGTCCGCTCCATTTCCGGGAAGTGGTGTGAACTCATGAGAATCGCCTTTCCTGCTTGTTTTTCTTCAATGAGCCAATCAATCAATCGTTCCTGCATGAGTGGATCGAGTCCACTCGTCGGCTCATCTAGGAGATAGACGGGCGCCTCCTTCATGAAGCAGGTGATGATGGCGAGCTTTTGTTTCATCCCTTTGGACATCTTCCGGACTTTCGTCGACTCATCGAATGCGAAACGTTCACGAAGTCGTTGTTCTCGTTTGGCATCCGTCTTGTGTAAATGACGCGTCAATCGAATGATTTCTTCTCCGGTCATATTTTGAGGGTAGTTGATTTCCCCCGGCAAATATCCAACGTTTTGCTTGACCTGCTCGGTTTCTTTCCAGCAGTCAAACCCGTTAATGGTTGCTCTGCCTTCACTTGGTTTCAACAGACCCATCAGATGACGAATCGTTGTTGACTTGCCGGCTCCGTTCGGTCCGATGAATCCGAAGATCGTTCCTGGTGACACTTGAAGTGATACATCAAAAATGCCGTGAGTTGCATCGAATCGTTTCGTTAATCGCTCAATCCGAATCATCACAAACCCTCCTTTTTTGAAATATATAATTGATATGATTACAAAACTAGTATATCACGTTCTTTTTTGAAATGGAAATGGTATATTTATTACAAAACTAGAGGAAGGAGCGCTCTGACGAATGGATGGATTCGCAAAACGCACTGAAGAAAAACGACAGGCCATCTTAAGTGCCGCCTATGACTTGATGACAGAGAAGCAATCTCGATTTACCGTAAGTGAACTCGCCAAGCAAGCACATGTCTCTCCTGTGTCGATCTATAATTACTTTGGTTCGAAAGAACAAGTCATGGTGGAAGTATTGAATCAGATGACGGAGGAACAAATGAATTGGATTGATGCGCAACTTGAGTCGAACGCTCCGTTTGAGACGTTACTCGTCGATATTTTGAAACGTAAAATCAAAACAGCTGTTCTTTTTGACGAGACCGTCACCACGATGATTCAGCAAGATCCGAACTGGGAACAGTTGGCGTCCCGTGGCTATGCATCCTTCGCTAGATTGATTGAATATGGGAAACAACAAGGCGCAATCGATGCCACGTTATCGACCAGTTCTTATTTACGTTACGTCCAATTGATGCAACAGGCTATCCTATCTGATCCTCATTTTTCAATCGGGGATATGAAAGAGACAATGGAAGACTATTTTCATTTCTTTTTGAATGGCATCATCAAACGCTAAAGAGGTGGCTGTCTATGAACAGACAACCACCTCAACTTATGCTTTAAATATAAAATCTTCTATCGGATAAAGGGAAAGATCTATTTCACAATCACCCGTCAGGACGAGGTCACTCAACACTTTACCGATGAACGGACCAACTGTTAAACCGGATGACCCTAATCCGTTCGCCACAACCAATTTTTCAGCACCGGGAACTCTCCCGAGCACTGGAATCGAGTTCGGGGTGACTGGACGGAAACCGACTTTCGTTTCGATGAGTTCTGCTTCTGCAAGCCCTGGTGCTGACTCAAGTCCTTTGCTTAGCACTTCGTGAACGCCTATCGCGGTCGGTCGAACATCGAACGCTTTTCCTTTTTCGTGGGTGGAGCCGATGACGACCTTCCCGTCTTCAAATCCAAGTAAATAACGGCGCCGTGGCGGCATGACGACCGGCCAATCCGACGCGTCGGTATCTTTTAACTGGACGTGAACGAGCTGCGCTTTCTCTCCGTCGACACGAACCGTATATCCGAGAGGCTGTAACAGTTCCGGTAGCCACGCCCCTGCCGCAATGATGATTTCATCCGCCTCATACACAACCCCGTCACATTCAACGCCAATTGTATCCCCGCCAGTCAAACGTGCCGAACCGTTTACAAATGCTATACCGCGTTTCATGGCGACTCGCTCGAGTGCAGCCCGGAACTTCCCGCCGTCCACACGTGCCCCACCCGTGACAAGAAGCGCATCATATTCATCCGACAATGGAGGAAAACGACGTTGCGCCTCTTCGGCGGTCAATCGTTCTAGTTCACCGATTTCTGGTGCCTCTTCGCGACGAATCATCGTCCGCTCCATCATTTGATCGAGTTTTGTTTCTTCATGGAGGGCTAGTGTTCCGACACGTTTGTAACCGGTCTCTGTCTCTCCTTCTGTTTCTAACTCTTTCACGACCTGAGGATAATAATTCGCACCTCCTTTAGCAAGTGCGTACCATGCTTTGTTACGGCGCTGCGCGATCCACGGGCATACGATGCCTGCCGCCGCATCTGTCGCACGACCTTCTTCTTTGCGGTCGATGACCGTCACGTCAGCTTTCCCAGCTAAATGATAGGCTGTCGAGATACCAACGATTCCCGACCCGATAATCACAATTTTCTTCATCATGAATCTGTCCTTACAGACAGATCAACACATCCTTTCGTGAAAAAATCATCGACCCGATGGATCGATGATTGATCATTATTCTCTCATCGCTAGACGATACAATAAGTCTAACAATTCAATATACAACCAGACGAGCGTGACGATTAATCCGAACGCCGCCACCCATTCTAATTGTTTTGGAGCCCGTTCCTCGACTTGACGAGCGATGAAATCAAAGTCTAAGACGAGTGCGAGCGAGGCGACGATGACAATGACAAATTGTACACCAATCGCAAGCGGGCTAGAACCTGTCATAAATGCCAACCCTGAACCGAATAGGCTCATGACGAGTTGGACGAGATATAACAGCATGACTGTAAACATGGCAGCCATGACCCCGGCTCTGAACTTTTGCGTCACTTTGACAAGTCCTGTCGTATAGACAAACCACATCGCAAAGGCGACGACGAACGTCGTCATGACGGCACGACCGACGATACCAGGGACCATCGCTTCAAAGAAGTATGAAATCGAACCGACGAAGACCCCTTCGATGATTCCGTAAAGAGGAGCTACGATTGGTGCCGTATTCGGCTTGAACGTGATGAGTAACGCAAAGATAAAACCGAGGATGAGTGACCCGATCATGAGCGGGAATAAGAGCCCTTCCCCGATTGTAGGAACGACGAGCCATGTCGTTCCAGCTGCCGCTGTCACGAGAAGAAGCAAGGTGAACACTTTTGACCATGTTCCTGCTTTCGTCATCGGCTCGGCACTGTAAGCTGTAGACTGCATTGATTTACGAAGTAGTGGATTCGATTTTAAGTTCAACGTTGTATAGCTCCTTTATGAGTCAATTACTGTTTTGCGAATACGTCGATAAACGCACGCATGTAGTCTGGTAAATCAGGTGGTCGACGACTTGAGACGATATGTCCATCAACGACAACAGGTTCGTCATGCCAGATTGCACCTGCGTTCTCCATGTCGTCTTTGATTCCTGGTGTACTCGTAACGTTCACACCATCCAAAATATTTGCTGAAATCAAGACCCATCCGGCGTGACAAATTTGACCGATCGGTCGCTTTTGTTCATCCATATAACGAACGAACCCTTTTACCGAATCAAAACGGCGCAACAAGTCAGGTGACCAGCCGCCCGGTACGAGAATCGCATCGAATGATGTGATATCCACATCATCAAATGATACGTCCGACTTCGCTGGCACACCATATTTACCGATATACGCATGGTCGGCCTTCTCTCCGGCTAAAATCACGTGCGCCCCTTCTTCACGAAGACGGTGTACGGGATACCAAAGTTCTAAATCCTCGAAGTCATCACTGACAAGTTGAAGGACTTTCTTTCCTTGTAGTTTCATCAAACCCCTCCTTCTATTCATTCCCCATTATACCCGAAACCGAGTGTGGCGAAAACGAAGAATCTCGATTGTTTTTTCAGGATATGGATATAATCCGCTCCTAGATACTATATCTTGTGTTATGTTATGATACCTTTAGTCATTGGAGATTGAGAAGGAGGTTCATCACCTTATGAAGCAATATCACGATTTATGTCGACATATCCTCGAAAACGGGGTAGTGAAAGAAGACCGTACCGGCACAGGAACGACAAGCGTTTTCGGCTATCAAATGCGATTTAATTTACAAGAGGGGTTCCCCCTCATCACGACGAAAAAGTTACATACTCGTTCGATCATTCACGAACTTCTTTGGTTTATCTCGGGAGAAACCAACATTCGTTATCTACAAGAGAACGGTGTCCGCATTTGGAACGAATGGGCAGATGAAGACGGGAACCTTGGGCCAGTATATGGTTCACAGTGGCGTTCTTTCCCGCGCCCGGATGGTACGTCCGTCGATCAGTTGGCGCAAGTGATTGAACAAATCAAGACAAACCCTGACTCGAGACGTTTGATTGTCTCGGCATGGAATCCTGGACAACTCGATGAGATGGCCCTACCGCCGTGTCATTTACTCTTCCAATTTTACGTCGCTGACGGGAAACTCTCTTGTCAGTTATACCAACGGAGTGCCGACACGTTTTTAGGCGTTCCGTTCAATATTGCATCATATGCGCTGTTGACGCACATGGTCGCTCATGTAACGGGACTCGAAGTTGGTGATTTCGTGCATACACTCGGAGATGCTCATATCTATCACAATCACCTCGAACAAGTGGAGCTTCAACTGTCGCGTGACCCGCGTCCATTACCACAACTCAAAATTGTTCGAGACGTTCCTTCCATCGAATCATTCCGTTTTGAGGATTTTGAAATTCTCGGATATGACCCGCATCCACATATCAAAGGGGAAGTGAGCGTATGATTTCGCATGTCGTCGCATATGGACTCAATCGGGAGATTGGTAAAGACAATGATTTGTTATGGCGATTGCCGGATGATTTGAAGCACTTCAAGACCGTCACCTCTGGCGGAACGGTCGTGATGGGAAGAAAAACGTTCGAATCAATCGGAAAGGCATTGCCGAACCGACGGAATATCGTCGTGACGTCTGATACTTCGTTTGAAGCAGATCAAATCGAAGTATGGCATGATTTAGAACGTCTCGTCGAAGAAAGTCAAAACGAGGAGTGGTTTGTCATCGGCGGCGCCACGTTGTATGACCAAACGATGTCGGTGACAAGCCGAATCTATGCCACTGAAGTCGAATCGACATTCGAGGCTGATACGTTTTACCCAGAACGAATCGGTTCATGGACGATCACGCATCAATCGAATCACCCGCAAGACGACAAGCATGCCTATGCCTTTTCGTTCATACAATACGACAAAGCAGACATCGATGAATAGTCGATGTCTGCTTTTTTAGTCAGGTAGTTTTTCTAACCACTGCTCAATTTTCTGCGTAATAACCTCATCTTGATCATCGTCTGAATAGTCATCATAAATCGCTTCAAGCTCGAAGGCAGTTCGCTTGGACACCGCAAGGATGTGACTATACTTACCACGCTGTTCTTTTACGGCAGAAAGTGTTCCTCTTGCTTCATGGGCACGAGTATCGTCTAAGACGAACATCTCGATGTTGTCGTTACAAGAATATGCTTCATAAGGACGGTACACGACTTCATACCGTCGATGTTCTTTTGGTAATCGGTTCGCGAGCGATGTGAATGTATTCTCGGACATGGTCACATAAGCAATCCGCTTTTCCTCGCGAACAGCTGATGAATAGCGGACGACACGATTTCGGCCATCACGTTTTGCTTTATATAACGCCTCATCTGCATATGCACACCACTCACCAAGCGTATAACCAGTCTGACAAACTCGAGTGTATCCAATTGATACCGTGACGTGATGATCGTATGGGAATTCCATCTCTTCAATCCGTGCACGGACACGCTCTAACACTGATTCGACGATTGCTCGGTCTGATACGTTCAAGAGGATTAAAAATTCTTCTCCTCCGTAACGGATGAGTTCATCACTCGAACGAATCGCGTGTCGAATTTCTTCCGATACACGATGAAGAACGTCATCTCCGTAAGAATGACCGAACGTGTCGTTCAATTGTTTGAAGTGGTCGATATCGAGGAGAGCGACGGCAAAGCTCTCGCCTGAACGTTCTAATCTCGAGATGAAGCGAGAGAACGTTGCCTTTAAATATTTACGGTTGAACGCTCCGGTCAGTTCATCAACAAGCAATGCTTTTGAAACTAAACGAGACTTTTCGATATGTAGCCCAAGTCGGACTAATCGCTCCTCCATCGGTACCCACGATTCCCAATAATCATCGAATCCATAGGAATAGGCAGCGAGTCGATAATGCTCATTCGTTCCGATGACGATGAGCGGAACGTATAATTTTCTCATCTTGCTCACAAACGATTGGATATCTCGCTCTTTAAACTGTGGCCATAGTTCGACATCCATGATGATCGCCTTCGGAACGTCCTCATAGTCATACTCGACTGCTTCTTCGAGTGTTTGCAAGAAGACAGGACGTGCCCCGAGCTTCTCTACGCGCGACTTATAGCGGCTGAATGTCGAAAAGCTTGCAGATAAAATGAGAACGAGGTCCTCTTCTTCTTGTTCGATTCCTAGAACCGTGTGAATGTAACGTTTCACAGGAGAGATTAAAGTCATCGCCTCTGCTTGTGTGAGGACGTTAGGCAACTCCTTCGCATCAGACTCGACACGACTAAAGATTTCTAGAAGATGCATCAAACGTCGTTGTCGTACTTCCTTCTTCATCCAATCAAGTAGAAACTCGATATCTGTTTTAGGAATTTGCCTAGACTCTGATATTTTTTTCAAAATCATATGTATACGCTCAGTGAGTTGACCTTGCTCCATATCCGTCCCCCCTATGTTCGTACTCCCCGAATTCTCTTATGTTTCGATTATGCGACTTATTAAGTTAAAATACAACTATTTCCTTATTTATTTTCTATTGTTTTACATATACATAGGTCTTATGCCCTAAAAAAGACATACAAAAAGCGGTCCTACGACCGCCTTCTGTTATTTTTTCACTTTTAAGTTCGGTGACGTCATCTCTTCCGGGCGAATCCATTGATTGAATTGTTCTTCTGTCAATAAACCGGTTTCCAACGCCGCTTCTTTTAGAGAAGTACCATTTTTGTGTGCCAATTTGGCAATTTTCGCTGCATTCTCATATCCAATATGCGGGTTGAGCGCAGTGACGAGCATGAGCGACTGCTCAACGTTACGAGAAATCACGTCTTGATTCGGCTCGATGCCGACCGCACAATGGTCGTTGAATGAATGCAAGCTGTCAGTCAATAGACGACATGTTTGCAAGAAGTTATACATGATGACCGGTTTAAAGACATTCAACTCAAAGTTTCCTTGGCTCGCCCCGAAACCAATCGTCGCATCATTACCGAGTACTTGTGCGGCAACCATTGTGAGTGCCTCACTTTGTGTCGGATTGACTTTCCCTGGCATGATCGAACTTCCTGGCTCATTTTCAGGAATCGTGATTTCACCGATTCCCGCACGTGGACCCGATGCCAACCAACGCACGTCGTTCGCAATCTTCATTGCATCCATCGCTAACGCTTTTAAAGCACCATGTGTAAAGACGAGTTGATCGTGACTTGTGAGAGCGTGGAACTTATTCACGGCCGTCACGAATGGCTTACCTGTTTCTTCAGAAATCTTCTTCGCCACGACATCCCCGAAATCTGGATGGGCGTTGATTCCCGTTCCGACAGCTGTTCCACCGAGAGCAAGCTCAGTCAGTGGTTCAATTGTCCGTTCGATCATTTGTTTTGAGAGTTCAAGCATACGTACCCAACCACTGATCTCCTGTCCGAGCGTAACGGGTGTCGCATCTTGAAGGTGTGTCCGTCCAATCTTAACGATGTCCATATATGCTTCTGCTTTTTGCGAAAGTGTTTGGTAAAGAGAATCGATTGCCGGCAATACGTCATCTTGTACCGAAAGAATGGCAGCAATGTGCATCGCTGTCGGATACGTATCATTTGAACTCTGCGATTTGTTGACGTCATCATTTGGATGAATCGTGATCGATTGATTGCGTACATTCAATTTTTCATTAGCGATATGCGCAATCACCTCGTTTACGTTCATGTTTGATTGAGTACCAGATCCCGTTTGCCAGACGACGAGTGGAAATTCGGCGTCATGCTTTCCTGCTAGAATCTCATCCGCTACTTCCGCGATGATTTCAGCTTTCTCTTCTTCGAGTACCCCGAGCTCAGCATTGGCAAGAGCAGCACCTTTTTTCAAAATGGCAAAGGCATATACAATCTCAAGCGGCATCTTCTCTGCACCAATCTTAAAGTTTTCAAGACTACGCTGTGTTTGAGCTCCCCATTTCGCTGTAGCTGGAACTTTAATTTCCCCCATTGTATCCCGTTCGATACGATAATCCATGCTAAATTCCCCCTCTATAGTTGACTACGCTTTCATTTTAGCGAAAAACCATCTAAAAAGAAATGACTCAATCCAAAAAGCGACCAAGAATGATCTTAGTCGCTTACTTTGTTCCATTCAACGCCTCACGCGCAATCACATCCGCACGATTTTCCGCGCGCGGAATCCATTTCAAAAAGACGTTTGGTAAATCATCATACGCAATCAATGCTTTCAGAAAGAGCGGTTTCGCCGATGCATCTTTCATGAAACGTTGCTCCAATGCACGAACAATCACTTCAGCATCAGAGTAGAGCATAAATGACGTC
Source organism: Exiguobacterium sp. s34 (assembly GCF_018617435.1). NCBI lineage: Bacteria > Bacillati > Bacillota > Bacilli > Caryophanales > Exiguobacterium > Exiguobacterium sp. s34. The sequence continues at coordinate 445,732 of NZ_JACSKE010000003.1, forward strand.
TCCCCTTGTATCTTATGCGCCTGTTCAAGCGCATAGGCACAAGCCGCTAGCTCCGCATGGACAGTCGATAGACCTTGCATTTGGTGCTTATACGTCGAGACCTTACCGTCTGATGACTTGATCCAGACACCAATCCCGTTCTCACCAGATGTCTGGTTTGTTGCTGCGTCAAAATAAATGTGAACCAAATCGATACGCCTCCCAGTCCGTATTAATCGGAGCATGGATATCAATCTGTGACAGACGTTTAGATAAGAGTGCAATCTCTTCATGTCCGTCCAATTTTTTTGCAAATTTCTGGTGTGGTGCCTCTAGCGTTTCATTCTGCACATGCAAGTACAGTGTTTCAACTGTATCGTAATGTTGAATCAGGATTGTCGCCGTCTTCGGACCGATGCCGCGGACGCCAGGGATATTATCCGAAGAATCACCTTGCAACGCTTTCACGTCGACAAACTGATACGGTTTCACGCCATACATCGACTCAAACAAACTTTCATTGACGAGTTGCTCCTCACCTTTTTTCGGCATGATTTGGAACACGTTCGGTGACAACAATTGCAACAAGTCACGGTCAGAGGAATAGAGATACGATTCTCCAGGAAACGCCGTCGCAACGGCTCCCATCAAGTCGTCTGCCTCATACCCGGTCAACTCTGACTGTAAAATTCCTCGTTCGTCTAATGCTGCTCTTAATTTGACATAATCTTCAAAGAGCGGTTCCGGCAGTCCGTTGCGCGTCGCTTTATATTCAGGATACAACGCGTAACGATGAGTAGACTCTCTTGTCCCGTCCCAAAAGAAGGCGATATGTGAAAAGTCTGTCGTCCAAGCATCAACTTTTCGAAGTAATCCTTTCACCGTCACGTCCGGGTCGAGTGCCCGTCGACGCTCAGTCGCAAAATAATAGCGTGACAATAAGTTAAATCCGTCAACTAGAATAAGTTTCATCCTGCTCCACCTCGCATGCTTTTAATCCTCGTGCCAACGCTTCGGCATCTATTTCCTTCCCAATCCAGACGAATACCGAACGGTCTCCTTCATGTAACTCATTCGCAAAGGTCGCGCCCATGAGCTGATTCGTTGCTTGAATGACGAATTTTCGATTCTCGTCTTTTAGTCGGACGATGGCTTTCATCCGATAAATCGAATCCTCATAATGCATCAGTACCTCACGCACGTACCTTGTCACACGCTCACGCGAGAGCGGACGATCTGCATTCAAGGTGATGGCTCGAAGTGATGAGACGGATGCAGTCGCTTCTGTCAGTCGACTCAATTGTTCTTCATCGACTCGTGAAAGTTGGAATGTATTTTCAAGTAGTTCGTAGTCGCCTTCCGTTTGAATCGTTTCCACGATACGGACGGTCGGATTGATTTGAGTAATCTGTTCACGGGCATCATGCAATTGTTCTACCGAGACCAAATCCGTCTTGTTCAATAAAATTAAATCTGCATAAGCAATTTGATGGATGCCTTCCTTAAACAGTTCGCGTTCCATTTGGCTGGCATCGACGACAGTCAAGATGGCATTCATCTTAAAATGTTGACGTAAGTACTCATCATAATAGATTGTCTGGATAATTGGTGCCGGATCGGCAACACCAGTCGTTTCGATGATGATGCGATCGAAGGTTTCCTGTTTTGCAACGAGTTGATAAAACGTCTTACTCAAATCATTTTGAATCGAACAACAAATGCATCCATTCGAAAGTTCGATTTGCTCTTGATCCATCTTTACAATCAACTGTTCATCGATATTGACCGCCCCAAGTTCGTTGACGATCAAACAAATCTTTTCATCCGTCGCAGCGAGTAGACGATTCATATACGTCGTCTTTCCTGCTCCTAAAAATCCGGTCACTAATTGTACGGGAATCATAATACCACCCTTTTCTTACAAATCTTCGTGTGCGCGAGCCCATTTCTCATAGCGCGCGTCTAGTAAATCGATCAAATGAAGCATCCACGCTTCTGTCGTCATCGGTAAAACACTCGAGCCCCATTCACGTTTCCCGTGATGCGATAAGATCATATGCCAAACCCGATGATGCACATCAATCGGCAAGCGAACGGATGTACGGCGCAGCGTTTCCTCGAATAACAGGCCACCATACGGCATATGCCCAATCAATGTTCCGATCGGGTTGATGGAGATGCCAGTCGTCTCACTTGTCCCTTCGACAGGCGATAATTTCTCAAAACGGTTCGGACTCGACAAGAGGTGGCTGTATTCATATATTTTTCCAATGTCATGGAAGAGGATCCCTAGTGCAAGCTCATCCCAATTTAACGGTTCTTTTCGTTCTGCTATTGCTTCACAGGCCGCATACAATGATTCGAACGTCCCTTTATAAGCTTGTTCGATTTTAACACCGTTCATCGTATTCCAAAGGTCAACTTTATGCAACTGCTCGGCTTCTTTAATCACACGGAATACCATCGCCAAATAGTCGTCCTGTTCCTGAATCCGATATCCGAGACGTAACATGCAAACGGTATGCTTCAGCAATCCTCCAGCGTAATTATGATGATGGTAAAGTGCAGCTGGTGATAGTACGAAATCATCCCAAACGAAATCAAGGAGGCCATAGGCGATCTGTTGATAGGTCGGTGACAACGTATCGATTATGCTGAACAATTCATCTGCAAACTGTTCCATCGTCTCATCACCCGGTAATCCCGGAAGTAAAGAAATCGCTTCATCTTTTGAAATCGGATGAACTCGATCAATCGTGATTGATTTTGCACCGTCCGGTTTTGGATAGACATCGATTTTCCCAGACAATTCGATGACGCCTGATTCATAGATCGGGAGTAGCTCACTTTCATTTCCACGGAGCCAATGCTTCGCACGCATCATTCCGTTCGCCGTCGTGACAGTTAATTGAAGCCACTTCGCTCCATTTTTTCCTTCTCTGACTTCGACCGTACTGACGAGTGCTTTCGTCTGGACGGGAGCTCCATCTGCTAGCTGATCTAATCGCTCTTTCGATTTTTCGACTTTCGGTATTTGAAATCTTTCATGGTTCGTTGATGAACCGATGACCGGATTAATTTGTTGATAATAGTTCATGAACATTCCCTCCTCGCATCTTCTGACATTGTATCGTGTTTCCGTTCATTAGGCGAACATACTTTCTAGTAGGGTCCCGATTTCACATTCATTATATTGAAAGCGCTTACGATTATTGGTACGATAAAGGTAGTTCTACAAAGGGGGAAACGATAATGATTTCATTAATCGACACGTATGAACGTTTCATCGCCTCAGGGGAAGCGACACGTTATGCAAAAGAGCAACAATCCATCGAACATATTTTACAAGCATCTAGTTGTCCGGTAGAGATCAAGGACTTAGAACAGTCCCTCACTCATCTTTCCGGTAATCCATATGCAAAAGATGAGTCACTCGACAAAATCGTCGAGCACGAGATGAAAGGGGCAATGGCCGCACTCGAACTGTCCGGTTATCCGCTTCAGACTCCACTTGCGAAGGCAGTCATCTTATCCTCTTTCGCCCGTACGAATCGTCTTAACATTGATAAATTAAAAGAATTGAGCCATGCTGACTTACTTGTCCGGATTCAATCGTCAGAGCGCGCATGGAAGCGAACATATACGCTGTTACACCGTTCGACGCCGACACAAATTTGTGGACAAATGGATTCACTCCTCGGTGGGTGTGCCATCCAGCGCGTTTTGGAGGCAATCAAACAACCTGGAACGACAAAAACAGCATAAGAAAAGGAGCGGTCCCCGTGCCGCTCCTTTTCTTATGCTTATCCTTCTGTTACTTCGACTGCGTCTGGTTCATACAACGTCACGTTACGTGCCGGTGAAAATGTCGAAATCGCATGCTTATAAATCAATTGTTGACGACCTTCCGATTCAACGATGACGGTAAAGTTATCAAACGATTTGATGACACCTCGAATTTGAAACCCGCTCACTAAAAAGACGGTCGTTGGTACCATTTCTTTTCGGAGTTGATTCAAAAAATGATCTTGAATGTTGTAACTTGCTTTCATGCTGGATTCCCCCTAGTCTTTATCTCTTTAAAATAATCGGAATTTTCGAAAAAACCCCTCTACATCATCATAAATATTTTTATATGATAGTTCAAATGATTTTCGCCCCATATCGACCCAAATTCCATCAAATTGATGCCGGAACCACGTCAACTGTCTCTTTGCGAACTGTCTTGTATGTTGTTTCAGTAAGTCTGTCGCCCGATCTTTCGAGATGTCGCCCTCTACATATGGAATGATTTCTTTATATCCAATGGCCCGCATCGCTTGCGTATCTCGATATCCTTCAGCAATCAAACGTTCTACTTCTTCGACAAGCCCAGCTTCCATCATCGCGTCGACTCGTTGATTGATGCGGTCATATAAAAGTTCACGGTCTGCGTGTAGGATGAACAGTCGGTAATCATAATGTTCTGAAGGAGCACTGTCTGTCGTCTGCGTATCTCCTTGCATCGCTACTTCGAGCGCTCGGACAACGCGACGGACGTTATTCGGATGAATTGTCGCTGCACGTTCTGGATCGAGTTTTGCCAATCTTTGATGAAGCGCTTCAGGTCCCTCCACTTCTGCCATTCGTTCAAGTTCAGCACGCAGCTCCTCATCAACAGGTCGTTCCACAAATTCATAATCATATAAAATCGAACGAATGTATAAACCTGTCCCCCCGACAATAATCGGTAGCTTGCCACGGGCATAAATATCATCGATGGCAGCACGCGCCAACTGTTGAAATGCCGCCACACTCATTGCATCATCCGGGTCACAAATATCAATCAAATGATGCGGGATTCCTTCGGCTTCCTCTTTTGTTACTTTTGCCGAACCGATGTCCATGCCGCGGTACACTTGAACGGAATCACCCGAGACGACCTCGCCGTCGAACGCTTTTGCCAGTTCGATGCCCGTCTTCGTTTTTCCAACCGCGGTTGGTCCGACGATGACGACGACAGGTGTTTTTTTCATACATCTCACTCCTCAATTAAAAACCCGTCTCCTTACGAGACGGGTCATCAAATTCTTCTTTTTATTCTATCATCAAATACGACGGCAAACAGCATCCAACCACATAAAAGTAATCCGAGTAATAATACAAGTCCATCACTCATCTGCTTTCGCCTCCTTTAGCTTCATCATTCCCATTTTTCACATTTTAGACACAAAATAGATGCGAAAAAAGCACACTCATGAAGAGTGCGCCAACCAAGAACAAATATGTATAGAAGAAACTACTAATCAATCTTTACCTTCTGAACCAATCCCAAAAATGAGCACCTTGAGCGACAATCAAATAGTCGAGCCACCGTATATAATCCATCGGAAGTTTTTCCATGTCATCTTCGTAAGTCAAAAATTCACCGACCCAAATGTAGTTTTCATGTTCGTTGACAATTTCGCACACAATCCATTCCCCATCCATACCGGTACCTATGGGAATGAAACGATCAGGACACTCCCATACATCACGATATTCGATGATTTCATCTACAGAAAGGAGTTGGATTCCCCCCCATATGCCGGGTGGACAAATAGTCGTGCGCCATTATGCATTTTCAAAAAGTGCATCATGTCCTCAGGTGTTCTTATTGGTAATCGTTTGATTTCAAGTTCTGTCGCAGGCTGATTGAAGAAAAATAATAAAGTCTCAATCTCTCCCTCTTCCCTCTGTACTTCTAATCGATTGTCTACAAGTCGACTTTTCAATGCTTTCAAGGCTTCCAATCCATACCCCTCTTTCTGCGTAACATTTTCTCTTTAAAATAGTATATAACAAACTATTTCACGCTATACAAAAAGGTCATCTGATGTGATAAAACTTCACCAGATGACCTTCTATGATTTTTTTATAGTATTAAGCCACTTCCACTGCCTGTTTCGTTCGTTTGACCGAAACGATGAAGTAGAGTATTGCTGTCCCACTCGCTGCCCACCAGATGATGTCGTATAATCCGTTCATGAGTCCGGCCATCCCAATCATCGCAGGAACGATCAGAGTCAACCACGACAATACGAGAGCGACACGTGCCGTGATGGCCTCGTTCGGTTTGCCAAGACCCATCCCGAAAAAGAAGAGTCCCCATAAAAGTGACCAGAAAAACCATGTCAACGCTCCCATTGGATCGGCTGCTGCAATCGCTATTACCCCATAAAATGCGGCTGCGATAGAAACGAATAATGAGAACCAGCCGACGCCACGTCCGTCTAAGTTCAAAATAAACGTCACACCAACGTATAAATAAGTGAACGCGAACAGATAGATGCTTGCAAGACCGAACTGTTCTTCAGGACTTGCCCCAATCAGTAACCATGTTGCGATAAACGTTTGCAAGATTCCAGTGAACAAACTGAAAACACCAGCACTCTTCATGTCAACCTTCCCGAGAAGGACGAGACTATTTAAAAATAGCGCGACGCCACCAAATAATAAACTTACGTTACCCACACTCATTACCCCTTTTGTACAGATGTCTGACCTCTATTCTACTGTATCACTTTAGCTTGAATTCGCTTTCAGTGCAAGGGGATTTTTGATTGTTCACGAGAACGTCATCCGTTATTCATTTTCAAGCATTTGAATCGCTTCATCGATACGTTCTTGCTCTTCTTCTGAAAACGTCGGATATTGTGGATCAATTCGTTCGAGGACATCGATCATAACGGAAGAAATGATGTAACGACTGTACCACTCATCATCGGCCGGCAAGATATACCATGGAGAAACGTCTGTTGATGTGTGCGTGATCATCTCTTCGAATATCTTTTGATAATCATCCCAATATTGACGCTCTTCCACATCGCTAAATGAGAATTCCCAATTTTTTTTAGGATCTTTCAATCGTTCAAGCAAACGATCGCGCTGTTTTTCCTTCGAAACGTTGAAGAAGAACTTGATGACTTCAAACCCGTTCTCTTTTAAATACAATTCGTAATCGTTAATTTGGCGATATCGCATCTCCCACACTTTATCTTGATCAACCTCATCCGGAAGTACCTCGTCCCCTAACAAGTCATGAACTCGAGGCGCAATCACTTCTTCATAATGCGAACGATTCAAGATTCCGACTTGACCGCGCTCTGGCAATAAATCGTGCATTCGCCATAGGTAGTCATGTTTTTTCTCCGTATCAGACGGTTTCTGAAATGCATTCGTCTTTAATCCTTGGGCGTTCAAATTTGAAAAGATATAGCTGATCGCCTCGTCTTTCCCGCCTGCATCAAGTGCTTGCAAGACGACGACGATACCGGTCTTGCTCTCGGCATATAGTCTCCAATGCAGTTCTTTCAACCGTTCCACACTATTCGGAATCAGTTCATCGGTCAATTCCGAATCATCAGGTCGATCGTCAACACGGGTAGAATAATCCGTTAATTGAACTTGAGTGCTCGCTGCGGCCATATATTTTTTTAGATTCATCTTGGTTCTCCTTTTCACTTAGCATTCCAATTTGATTTACCCCAAATCGACACAAAAAATCCTTTCCGAAACAATTCGGAAAGGATTTCTTAAATTGATTCTTAGTAGATTCCGACAGCATCAAATGATTTCGCAGCCGATACCGCTTGTGGGCTTGTCGCACCGTAAAGATCTTTCGCCGATTGAACGACAGCTTGACGGAGGCTTGAGAAGTTTGATGTTGGCGTCAAGTAAACATTGAGCGCACGGTAGTAGATGTCACCCATCTCCATGACTCCTACACCTTGCACAGATACGCCGTAATGCGATCCACCGTTACCTAAGAGGTATGCCGCTTTGTTCACGATACCTGAGTTGATGTGAACTCCACCATTGTCTTGTGTTCCTGTGTAACGTTTCGAGTAGTGATCTGGATCTCCATATGCAGCCGGGTTCGACATTGAACGAAGTCCGTCTCCTGCCACTCCTGGAGTGTAGATGTCTTCCCCTACCAACCAGTCGAAGTTAGTTCCGACACTGTATTCCGCAACTGTACCTAAGATATCAGACACCGCTTCGTTGATGGCACCCGACTCGTTTTGATAGATCAATCCTGCCGTATACTCTGTGACCGCGTGTGTCAATTCGTGCGCGACAACATCAAGTGCGCCAGAGAGGTATGTGAACGTCTGACCATCTCCGTCACCATATACCATCTTGCTTCCGTCCCAGAATGCGTTGTTGTAGCTACGGCTATAGTGAACCGTCGAGTTAAGGGCCGCACCAGCGTTATCGTAACTGTTTCGTCCATATGTGTTCTTATAGAAATCATACGTCTTCGTCGCGTTGACGTGTGCCGAAACTGCTGCACGGTCATACGTCGTATTTAAGACGTTATCGACGTCAGCCCATAGCGAACCTGGAAGTCTTGTACGGTTCCCGGCATCGTATGTGTAGATCCCTTTTCCACGTGTTGAATCCTGTAAATAGTAGTATGAACCACTCTTTGTCGTTTTGAACGTCTGACTGTATCCAAGAACATCGATTCCTGTTCCTGTATATGTAGTTCCTGTCACACCGTTCGTCGGTTTAGCGTGTGCCAATTGATCGAATTTGTTAAGAACTTCTCCAGTACCCGCATCGATGAAGTATGTCCAACGTGACGGTTCTTCCGCGTCTAAAATGGTTCCGGTCACTTGATACGCGTATACAGATTTTTCACCAGATGGATAAACGACCAATTCAGCTTCTGGTTCAAGCTCGTAAGCCCCTTTATGTCCGACAAGCTCTTTATAGCTTGCGATGGCTTTCTTTTCGCTCAATTTGATTGACTTATGTAGATTCTTCACCGATTTCGCATCGTCTACGACTGTCTTCAATTGTCCATCTTCGTCCACCACACCGACAACAACACCACCGAATACTGGCACTCCGTCGACAGTCTGTTGTAATTTGACGACTTTACCGAGTTTGTCTGACTTCGATTCGATCGTTTTGAACTCACCTTTTGATTTTACGTACTCTTTGACGATTGTCGTCGGAGCACTTTCAGATGGTTTCGTCAACGTACCTGACTTCAATTCTGCCGCCCCGACCAATTGTGGTACGAGTAGGACACCTGCGATTAATGATGTAGATACAACTTTTTTCATGTGTTTACCTCCTTTGTGATGATTCTTACTTTACACAGTTTCCCACAAACAATGTATCCAACTTTTTAATTATTTTGACAATTCTAAATATTGAGTATATAGAACTAATTTGTTCTTATTCATAATCATTTAGTCATTAAAAAAAGTGCCACCCAGGAGGGGGGCACTATAAATATTAATATACATCTTTTTGCGTGAAGTGATAAAACGCATACGCCAGAGCGGCCATTGACCAGATGAGAATGATGAGTAACGAAAATGGTAACGTCATCCCCTCAATCGGAGGGGCTTGTCCCTCCAAATAGGTATGAAGGCCGAAGTTGACGTTCACCAGGTATTTCGAGCTATCCCAATTTGAGCCGAGTGATGTCAAAAGTGGTCCGGAAATGAGGACGGCCATCATGATGCCGATTCCAGTTGCCGTATTTTTCACCAGCACCGAGATCATGAGAGAAATTGTACCGACAGCAGCCACGACAAGCCACGATAGCCCCATCGACATGAGCAAGTACTCCCACATTGGCAACGTATGAACGAAATCGGTCGAGAATGTGCCGGTCGGTGACGCTTGGAATCCTGTCAAGATCGGAGCTGTCCACCCGTCCCAACCGAGAACAATCCCCGATATGGCATAACTGACGACGGCAGTCACAAATATTAAGATCGACGTGTATAAAAGCGTCGTCAGCCATTTGGCAAGCAAGATTTTATAACGCCGGACCGGTCGGGACAGCAGCGTCTTGATTGTCCCATCATTATGTTCCCCACTAATGATATCTGCCATCAACACGATAATAAAGAGCGGTAGCACGAGCGTCGTACCTTGTGAAAAGAAGACGCGCATGAACGTAGGGGCACCCGGATAGCTCGGGTTGATGTCATTATCTAAATAGTATTGGTTCTGTTGGACTCGAAACTCAAGGATTTGTCGGAACTCGTCCTGCACGTTCGCAGAAGCGAGTCGGTTCTGTGTATCGATAATCTCTTGCTGAAGGTCGACACGCCAGTCGATCGTCCCTTGTTCTTCACGTTGTTTCTCGATTTGACGATAGTTCGCGTATGTGAACATCGAGACGAGAACAATCAAGATGATGGAAACGACCATCAATCTGCGCTTCCGATGAATTTTAAGTACTTCGTTCCGAATGAGTCCGAGCATGGATGGATTAGGCAATATGATCACCACCCGTTAATGTAATGAAGAGATCTTCTAGCGTCTGCACTCGGCGTTCGAGTCCGAAAACGTCAACATCTCGTTCCATTAAGTATCGATTCAACTTCGCTGTCTCCTCGACGTTCATCGAGATTCGAATCGTCCTTTCATCGATCACGTCCGCCTGATCAATGCCCTCGTAACCTTGAACGATTGGTAACACTTCAAAGCTATTGGTGACATGCAAATCGACCGTCGAAGCAAGTTCCTCAATTAAGGCTTGAACTGTGCCCACTTTGACAATCTTCCCTCTCGACATGATGGCAACGCGGTCCGCCAACAATTCAATCTCCGCTAAGATGTGACTCGAGACGAGAACACTGAGTCCAGTCTCTTCAACGAGTCGACGAATAAATAGTCGTAAATCTCGAATCCCCATCGGATCAAGACCATTCGTCGGCTCATCTAAAATGAGGACACGTGGATTGTTCAATAACGCCTGAGCAATCCCGAGCCGCTGACGCATCCCGAGCGAGTACGTCTTCACTTTGTCATCGATTCGAGCGGTCAAATCGACGAGGTCAATCACTTCTTGAATCCTTTTGTCATCCACACCAGGCAACATGCGCGCGAACGCTTCTAAATTCTCACGTCCGGATAAGAATTTATACAGTTCTGGATTCTCGACGATGGCTCCAATTTGATTCATCGCTTGAACGAATTGCTTGTCGACTCGATAGCCACAAATGGAAACATTTCCTTTCGTCGGTTTAATCAAACCAACAATCATCCGAATCGTAGTCGTCTTCCCGGCCCCGTTCGGTCCTAAAAAACCGAATACTTCTCCTGGATTGACTTCTAGCGAAATATTATCGATGATTGTCTTCTTTCCAATCACTTTTGTCAGTTGATGTAACTTTAACGTCGGTTCCATTGTCTCACCTCTTTTCTTATTCTATCGGACAAAATCGAATCTGTCCTATTCGAACATTCACATAGGGCACATCCATACATTTTTGATATGATGTTTGTATAGAAAGCGAGGTCAGCCCATGAAACAGTCGAAATGGTATGCATTTTTAACTGGCGCCGTTCTCTTGACGGGAATCGCGTTATACGGTCTTTGGATTGGTTATCAAGATATCGTTAATCCGCCAGAACGAACACTGTCCGTCTCTGAAGACGAGCGTCCTGAACCAGAAGGAGATATCTACGTCGCGCTTGGCGATTCGTTGACTCGCGGAGTCGGGTCGACATCAGGCGCAGGATATGTACAACCTGTCAGCGAAGGTTTGGAAGATGAATCGCTCCGTACCCAAAACTTAGCCGTTTCTGGGGCACGAACTGAAGATTTACTCGCTCAACTTGAGCAACCTGAAGTGCGTCGCACGATTGAGAACGCCCGATATATCACACTAACCATCGGCGGAAACGATTTGTTCAACCGTGGGGAAAACGTCGATAATTTCGAGTCTGTCGACATTCAACAAGTCGTTACGGATGCGAAGACAAACCTCGAAACGATTTTTTCTGAGATCCGTGCGCTCAACGACTCGGCGACCATCGTCTATATCGGTCTTTACAATCCGTTCCAAAATGATGAGAACGGGCAAGCATTCAATCAACTCATCCTCGACTGGAACGCATCCGCGAAACAGTTGGCGAACGCGCAAAACATTGATGTAATCGATCCATTCGCTTATATCTCTGACTTATCACGTGATCTCGCGACCGATCAATTTCATCCGAGTGACCGTACGTATGAAAAATTCGCGAATGATGTACTCTTCGTTCTCGAATAAACAAAATCCTCGTCAACATAAGCTGACGAGGATATTTTTATTTTTCGTATCGAACGACCCACTGTTCTCCATGTTTCATGAGACCAGTCCCTCGCCAACCTGTCTGTAGCAACTCAACTTGTTTCATCTGATTTTCCATCGGCACATCCATCGCTTCTGAAGTAGGTTGCCATGTGCGATGTAACTCCTTATAAAAAATATAACGGAGTTTTCCACCATACTTTTCTTTCAATGCCCCGATTCGGAGTCCGAGCGTGAACTTATCTTTCATGCTCGGAATATTGAACGGTGCGACGGTCGCGCAGACGACATCGAATCGGTCGTCGGTCTCGCACTGTGCCATCAATAGTTTCCCTAAGTGTGTCTGTAGCCCGTATCCCCTGAAATCTGGATGGACGTTCGTCACTTCTTGATAGAGAACACGCTCAAGCGAAGCGTCAGGCCAACCGATATCTCGACCTAAATGTTCGTCGTCAATTGGTGGGATGAGCATGGCTCTGAATGCAATGAGACGTCCTTCATGTATTGCTCCAACCAACGTTTGATCCGTCAACAGTTTCGTGAACTCTTCAATGGATAACGACTGATAGTGCTCTGGTTCAGCCAATGCCTGAATCACCGTTTCCTGAAGAGACAATAGTTCAGGTAAATCTGACAAGCTCAGAACGTGCACGTGAAGCGAAAGATCTTTCACGTCACCTTGCCACATGCGACTCTTCTCCAATCACATATGAATCAATCGTCAGTTCACGTAGAACGTCTTCATCGACGTCAATTCCGAGACCAGGTTGATCATTTAATGAGATAATCGGTAAATCATATGATAAGTTTCCGACATCTTTCCCGAACCGGAGAGGTCCTGTCAGTTCGACCGTTTTTACGATGTGACTAGAGAAAGCGACATGGAAACCTGCACTTGATGCAATCGAAGATTCGACCATTGACCCGATCTGACATTCAATTCCAGACATTTCGGCCATATGCACCAACTTTTTCGCCGGATAAATGCCGCCACACTTCATCAATTTAATGTTTGCTTTATGTGCCGCCTGCATCATCGTCAAGCGTCTCATATCGTGAATGTCTTTCAACCCTTCATCCATCATGAGCGGAACCGCAATTTTTTGCTTCACTTCCAGCATGCCTTCAAAATCATCTGCTCGAACCGGTTGTTCCACCCAATCGATTCCATATGGCTCGAGCAGACGCATCGCCTGAACGGTGTTGGCCGCGTTGACCCATCCTTGATTGACATCGACTCGAATCGGAACATCCGGTCCTACCGCTTCTCTTACGGCTTTGACACGTGCCACGTCCGTTTGCACATCGACCCCGACTTTCATCTTCACGGCCGTGTAGCCTTGATTGATTTGTTCGAGTGCCTCTTGTGCCATATGACTTGGTTCCCCGATACTTAAGACGTGTGTGACCGGGAATGACTCATGGTACCGACCACCAATCCATTCATAGATCGGTTGATTTAATTTTTTCCCGATCAAGTCATGACAAGCGATATCGAGTGCCGCTTTTGCTGCCGGGACCCCGCGAATTGCACGATCCATCTCATCATGAATGCGCTCTAAGTGCAACGGATTTTTTCCGATTAATAGCGGTGCTAACAAATGACGGAGTACACTGATCGTACTCTCAGCCGACTCACCCGTCACATGCTCGTCCGCCACCGCTTCCCCATAACCGACAAGTCCACAAGTCGTGGTCATCTTGACAATGACAGACGGCATATCATCGTAACGATGATAACTGACGATAAACGGAACTTTTAACGGGAAACGAACTGAGAAAATTTCAATCTTTTTTATATTCATTTTCCTCACTCCTTTACTTCGATTGCGCTTTCCTCTATATTGTCGTTATATAGTCGTTAAATTGCAAGGGGGATTTTCAGATGTCCATCCATATCGCTGTCGTCGGTTCGCCAGCTTTCATTCAACAAATAATTAAAGATTCTTCTTTACCGGATGTCCGGATTGAAGGGTTTCCTTATGATGACCCACGCGAGGCGGAAGACATCGCTGATCAACTCGTGTTTTTTGACGGAGCTTTCTTCTCCGGTTCATTTCCGTATACGTACGCGACCGAGAAGGCGAACATTCCATATGCTCATCACGTTGTTCAAGATGATGTCGTGTTATTGACTTCACTCTTATATATGACGTTAACACAACACGTGCGATTAGAAGACATCTCGATCGATCTCGTTGACATGTCCCGACTGGAATCGATATTCGCATCATTTCCAAATCATGTACCCTCATCACAAGTAAAGCTACTCCACCCCCATATGAATCTTGAAGACTTGATTGCCTTTCATGAACAGCTGCAAGAAAGCGGGACGACACGATTTGCTTTGACGAGTGTGGAGCAAGTCCACCGTCGATTGATCAGTAGCGGTTATGCTAGTCAACTCATGATCGAACCAAAGGAGAGAATTCTCTACCATTTCAATGATTTTCTACAACAGATTCGATTGAAAAAGTCAGACCAATCACAATTCGCTGTCCTCTTCTACTCGAATGCGAATGAAGACACGCTTCAACATGTGACAAATCAACAGTTGTTCGACGGCAAATTGATGGACTCCGACGAAGAAGGTATCGTCCTTTTATCGAATAAAGGAAAAATCGAGTCCGCCATCTCCAGTGGAATCATCCTATTGGAAAATTCGTCTGCATACGTCGGTATCGGGTATGGATCAGATTATAAACGCGCACTCGAACATGCTCGTTTAGCCTTTCATACAACAGGCGATGCCGCTATACGAATCGTCGACGATTCGAAGCGATTAACGTTCTCAAATCAACCGTCACCGATTCATTTCCGCGTCACGCAAACACGTGTCTATAACATGATGAAACAAACCGGCATGAGTCCGACCAATATCGAAAAGATCATTCACTTCTCAGCTAATCAACTCGAATTCACAGCGAAAGAGTTGACCGATTATTTGCAGGTGACTCGACGTACGACAGAGCGACTGATTAAAAAGTTAGTCGAAGCGAAACTCATCCATGCGATTGGTGAAGAGATGAGCTACAGTCAGGGTCGACCTCGCAACGTCTATAAATTTCAATTCCCGGTCGAATGACGACCGGGAATTCTTGTTTTACTGTGCCGCCTGTTCAGCGACAGGTTCTTCTTGTTGAATGACCGCCATGCGTTCAATCGTATATCCAGTAAAGGCATACAGAATCGAAATAACCGGTACGATGAAGTTTAAGACGGCGTATGGCGCATATTCGAACGCCCCGACACCGAGCGTACCGAGGATGAATACCCCGCACGTGTTCCACGGAATAAATACCGACGTCAATGTTCCACCGTCTTCGAGTGCACGGGATAGATTCTTCGATTGCAGCCCCATTTTCTCATAAGCCCCGGCAAACATGCGTGACGGGACAACAATTGAGATGTACTGCTCCGAGCAAGTCGCATTTGTCGCAATCCCTGCTAAAATCGTTGAAGCAATCAACGAACCTGCTGTTTTCGCTAACTTCAGAATTTGATTCATGATTGATTGAAGCATTCCTGAATATTCTAATATTCCTCCGAACGTCATCGCAACGATCGTCATCGATACCGTATACATCATCGCATCAAGACCGCCTCGGCTGAAGAGGTTATCAACCAATTCATTTCCCGTATCAATGACATAGCCACTTTGGAGAGCGCCTACGCTGTCCGCGAGCGTGCCCCCTTGGATGAACACTTGAGCCAAGAAGCCAAGTGCGATTCCGACGACGAGTGCAGGAATCGCCGGCACCTTCTTCGCGACGAGTAAAATGACCGCGAGCGGTACGACGAGTAACCATGGAGAGATGACAAAGCTGTCTTCAAGAATACTGAGTGTCTGTGTGATTTCTGACGAGTCCGTCGTCGAATCCGCAAACCGTCTACCGAGCCATGCGTATACACCTAACGCAATGATTAGTCCTGGAATCGTCGTATATAACATGTGTCGGATATGTACGAATAGATTCGTATGTGTTAAACCTGCCGCCAAGTTTGTCGTATCTGACAATGGTGACATCTTATCCCCGAAATAAGCACCAGAGATGACGGCCCCCGCAACCATCGGCGCTGGTATCCCCATACTCAGCCCGATGCCCATCCCCGCTACACCAATCGTTCCCATCGTCGACCAGGAGCTCCCGATTGAGAGCGCGACGACCGCACAGATGAGACAAATCGTTAAAAGAAAGTATGCGGGTGAGATGATTTTCAATCCGAAATAAATCATCGTCGCGACAATTCCTCCCCCGATCCATGCCCCGATTGTCAACCCGACGAGAATGATGATGACGACTGCCGGCAAGGCGAGACGAATTCCTTTATACATCATCTCTTCAATCTCTTTCCACTTAAACCCGTGGCGCCATGCAACGATCGAGGCGACTGCCGTCCCGACGATAAGCGGGATATGTGGTCCTTGTCCGAGCTGGACGATTGAGATGAGCATGACGACGATCATCACACCGAGCGGTAATAGTGCCCACCCCAATTTCATGTCTTGCTTGTTCCCCGTTGTTTCCATGTAACTTCCTCCCCTATAGCGAAAATTCAGAATTGTCGTTATATTGTCGCTAATAACGTTATGATAGCGCTTACACTTGTTTGATGCAATAAAAAAATGAGTGGACAGACATCTGTCTATCCCACTCATCGATTCTTATGTGGCGGCGATACGGAGGGCATCCGCAAGAAGTAGTGCCCCATCTTCTAGCGCATCACGGTCAAATGTCATATGCGGATGATGGAGACCTGGCCCTAAATCAGCCCCGATTCCAATCATCGTCGCATCAAGCGTCGGTTTCTCAACGGTATAAAAATGAAAGTCATCGCTACCTGACGTGACGATCCGTTCGACAAGAGCCGACTCACCAAATCGTTCTTCAATCGCTCGTTTGGCGATTTGGCTCGAACGTTCCCCGACGACGGCTCCAGGTGTGAAGTCCTGCCATTCCCACTGCAGTTTTACGCGATGAAGTTGACCGACTTGAAGTAACATGTCTTCGACACGATTACGCAACTCGAACAATTCTTCATTTTGTTGAGCACGAACGTCAATCGAGAACGTCGCATTTCCCGGAATGATGTTCATATTGTCGCTCCCGGCGTGGACTTTCGTCAATTTGACGGAATGCGGCTCAAACGGAGATAAATAAATGCTTTTTAGCATGTGTTGAATCGTAAAGATGACGTCGAGTGCGTTCTGTCCTTGATGCGGTCTTGCACCGTGGGCATCATCACCGAGCACCTCTCCCTTTAAGAAAAAGGCTGCCCCATGCTGAATCGCTGCCGTATATTGCCCTTTTTTCAACTCTTCTTGTGGACGTAAATGAATTCCGAAAAGTTGGGTCACGTCTTCTAACGCGCCTCGCTCAATCATAGCGAGCGACCCGTTCCCTTGCTCTTCAGCAGGTTGGAAAATAAAACGAATGCGTTTCTGTAGCGTTTCGTCCTTCAACTGCTCGAGGGCGCCGAGCACCATGCTGATGTTCGCGTCGTGTCCACATGAATGATTCGCTTGAAACGTTCCGTCCACTTGTTGCCATAACGCATCGATATCGGCTCGGACCGCGATCACGTCTTCACCCGATCCGATCTCTGCGATCACCCCGGTCACATCCTCAAACGTCCGATGTGGAATCGACCAGTCTGATAAGATTGATGCGATTGTTCGAGTCGTCTCGACTTCTTTCCAACTGATTTCTGGATGAGCATGGAAATGCTCAAACCACTTGATTACGCTTGTCATATGTATCTCCACACCTTTATATTTTTTTGACGCCTTTGATGAGGACCCACTGTAAAGGCAATCGACTCCATGTGATCCATTTCGGGATGACTTTCCCACCGATTCTAGATGGCTTCACGGCCATATTGATATTTGCAGGGAAGACAGCGATAAAGAATGCCGGTAGCGTCCGTTTCACGAACGACGTTCCTTTGTTCAGTAATAGCATCGCCCCGAAGACAACTTCAACGACTCCGCTCAGTTGTACCATCAATCGACGGAACGGCCAAGACTTCGGAATAATCGACATGAACGCCTTTTCTCTGACAAAATGTAAAATCCCTGCCCCGAATAGTAACACCCCATATAAATTTCGAACCATATCTCATCCTCCTTTTGTATAAGCATAGCAAAAAAGGCGGGCATATTGCCCACCTTTTACAGTGCAGAACCGTTTGCATTTTGAATCTCGACTTGAACCGTCTCTGTTTTTCCGTCACGGACATATTCGATGTCGACTGTTCCATCTGTATCCCGGATCAATTCACTACGGAGATCGATGAACGAGCTGACTTCTTTGTCATTGATTTTCACGATGACGTCACGCGCTTCAAGACCCGCTTTCGCAGCTGAACTATTTTGTTGGACTTCCACGATAATCGTTCCAGCCGTTACCGATTCAGGCAGGTTGATTTGTTCCGTCAAGTAACCTGGAGGGAACTCTGACACATCACGTAGCGAGACGCCGAGCGAAGGATGGTTCACTTCTCCCGTTTGTTCGATTTGATTGATGAGTGGAAGGGCGATGTCGACTGGAATTGAGAATCCGACTCCCTCGACTTCTGCCGTTGCAATCTTCATCGAGTTGATTCCGACGAGTTGTCCTTCTTCATTGATTAATGCACCGCCCGAGTTACCTGGGTTGATGGCTGCATCCGTTTGAATGACCTCAGCGTTGAAGTCGGCTTGACCGTTCTCATCCGTATCCACCGGTACGAGACGTGACGTCGATGAGACGACACCACGCGTCACCGAGTTCTCGAATTGTCCGAGCGGATTCCCGATCGCGATGACGGTTTGACCTGGTTTCAATTCGCTCGATTTTCCGATTGAGATGACAGCTGGTACTTTGTCAGCATCAACTTTTAAGACCGCCAAGTCATACGTCGCGTCACTTCCCATGAGCGTTGCTTCTGCTGTCGTTCCGTCATTAAACGTGACCGTCAGCTTGTCTGCCCCATTGACAACGTGATGGTTCGTTGCGATAAATGCCGAGTCGCCTTCTTTTTTGTAGATGACCCCTGAACCGACTCCAGCCTCGACCGCTTCACTCGAGAAGCCGGTTTGGGCGAAGTTGTTCACGGTCACGACGGCAGGTTGAGCAGTCGCGACGGCATTCGTGACTGAAGAATCGGACACGTTTGATGACGTTTGGACCGGAGTCCCTTGTGAGGTCACGTTCGTGTCACTCACACTCGTAGCGGGTTGGTCGATGAACGGGTAAGCGATTGCGCCCGTCAGCAATGCCCCGATGATCCCACCGACAAGTCCTGGGAACATACGGCTGACGAATGACGGTTTTGATTGTGTTCGTACTTTTGCTTCTTCTCGGTTGGATGAACCGAGTTCTGTATCTAACCAATCTTTTTGTTGCTCTGATTCATGTAATTGATCGCGTTCATTTGATTGATCGTGACGATCCATAATGATTCATCTCCTCTGTGTTATCTTCTACCCTTACTATAACGAAGAGGAACACTCATTTATAAAATGATAAATGAATTACAAGATTCTTCACATTTTGCGTCATTTCATTCAGACAATCACATTTCTTAGCGTACCGAGGCCTTGAATCGTCACTTCGACGGTGTCTCCCGTTTGAAGATAGGTCGGTGGTGTCATGCCATGACCGACTCCGGCTGGCGTACCTGTTGCGATGATGTCGCCTGCTTCGAGCGTCATGCCTTTCGATAACGTACGAATAAGCTCATCAATCGGGCGAATCATATCAGCCGTCGTCCCGTCTTGGCGCGTCTCACCGTTGACATCCGTTCTGATTCGGAGTGGAAACTGTAGCTCGTCCGGTGTCACGATGAATGGTCCCATCGGACAGAACGTATCGAGCGACTTCCCACGGAAAAATTGAACATGTTCTTTTTGCACGTCTCGTGCCGTCACGTCATTTAGAATCGTGTATCCAAAAATGTGTTCCTCGACCGATTCGATGTCTCGTCCCGACTTACCGATGATGACAGCGAGTTCGCCTTCGTAGTCTAATTTGTCCGTCAAATCCGGATGCCGCTCAATGACCGCTTCCGGACCGATCACCGAAGTCGGCGCTTTCGTGAAAATGACAAGTTTTCCCGCTCCTGCTGTATCCATCTCTTTCACGTGTTCTTCGTAGTTCTTCCCGATACAAATCACGTTTTTCAAAGGACGATACGGGGCGAGCAATTTCACATCCGTCAATCGGTATGACGGCGCCACGTCCAAATCAATATCTGGTTCGAACTCACGGGCAATCACTTCTAATAAATTTGTCGTATGTACTTGATTGCTAACATCGAAGACAAAATCGCCCTCGACAATCCCCACTCGTTGTTCTTCCTGCATGTCAAAACTACACCATTTCATCAAAAATCCCCCTTTTTCATCATTATACAAAAAATCGAGACATGTCTGCCTCGATTACACTTTGTGTGAACTACTCGCCACTTATTTGCTTCACAAATG